>JADLCT010000015.1 GCA_020847045.1 Bryobacterales bacterium
ATGAAATTGTTGAGCGTGCCCGCCGGCCCGGTGCCAGCCTGATTCGGAATGGGAACCCGCTGGATGAGCGTGCTGGCGCGGGAGTCGATGCGGTTGGTGGGAATCTGGTTGTTTGGGAACGGCGACCCGGAGAGCGGATCGATAATCGTCGGCAAACCGGCGAAGTTGCCGGACCGCATGGCCGCGGTGGCCACGCTGAGGGTTGAGGTGATTGGGGCGCGCTCTTTGAGCCCCTCGTAGCCGCCGAAGAAGAAGGTCTTGTTCTTGATCACCGGGCCACCGGCCATGAAGCCATACTCGTTCCGGTTGAAGGCGGGGCGGATGGGTGAGAAGAAGTTGCGGGCCGTGGTGGCCTTGTTGCGGTTGAAGTAGAACAGGCTGCCATGGAATTCGTTGCTGCCGCCTTTGGTGACGATGGTCACCGAGGCGGCGCCTTCGAATTCCGGCTTCATGCTGTTGGAGTCGATCTTGAACTCGCTCACCGCGTCGACCGACGGAAGCGTGGACATTCCGTGGCGGTAGGAGTACGCTCCACCGCCGTTGCCGGGGTCGTTAAACGCCGCGCCGTCGACGTTGAAGTTCATGCCGCCCCAATAGGAGCTTCCGGCAACGCGCGGGTTCGAGGCGCTGTCGGTGGTGACGCCGGCCGAGATGCGGATCAGCCGGTCGAGGAACCGTCCGTTCAGGGGAACAGTCGTGATCTGCTGCGTCTGCATGATGTTGCCGATGGTGGCGTTCTCGGTGTTCACCACGGGCACCCCCGTGCTGACTTCCACCGCCTGCTGCACGGTGCCGACTTCCAGCGTGATGTCCTGACGAATGGTGCGGCTGGGCAACAACGTCACGCCCTTGACGATATTCGTCTTAAAGCCCGCGGCCTCAAGACGAACGGTGTACAGGCCGTTCGGCAACCCGGGAACCACGTAGTTTCCCGAATCGTCGGTCTTGGTCTTGGTGTCGATGGCCGTGCCTTCGTTCGTCACGGTGACATCAGCGTTGGGGACGAAAGCCCCCGAGGCGTCCTTAACGACGCCGACCAAGGTGCTGTTCACGTTTTGCGCAACCAAGAGCGAACCTGCAAAAAAGCAGACTGTTGCGAGGCGGAACAAACCACGCCGTATGTGCATTCTTAACCCTCCCGCGAAAATGTCTAAAGACCCCGGCCATCGAGACGGTTCCTGCCCACTCATGACGCTGTGGCGCGGCTGAGAGAAGGAGAAACGGGTTCGACCAGGGAAACAGATTGAGAAGAGGTTAGCACAACTACGGCCGGGTGAATACTGGCCTGCAGCGTTGTGGCTGAATCGGAGGGTAGTGGCAAATTCCGCATGGACTGCCGGGCCCCCGAGGTGGAATCAAGATGGAGCCCCCCGCCGGGATCGAACCGGCGACCTACTGATTACAAATCAGTTGCTCTACCAGCTGAGCTAGGGAGGCCCTTCCTTCTCATTATGAAGCAGCGCGCGATGGATTCCAAATGGTGTCTGGCCGGGTTGCCATCCACGCCGTGGTCCAGGCTGAGTATACTGCCACTCATGCACAGACGTCACTTTCTTGGCGCGCTTGCGCAGGCCGCGCCGGCCCTTGCTCTGCAGCAGACCCCGCTGCGTCCCACCCCGGACTCCTACGACGATCATGGCGGTGTCGTCATTGAACGCGCGGCGGACGGGAAGCCCCACGCCGGCAAGGTGCTCGCGCTGATCCAACCGCATTCGGACGATCTGCCCATCTTCGCGGCCGGCGCCGCGTTCAAGCTCATCGACGAAGGCTACACGGCCTACCTCATCCGTGTGACCAACGACGACATGGCGGGCCCCGGATGGTATGCGGAAACCGTTACGGCCAACCAGCGCGACAACACCGCCGTGGCCCGTGTGTTCGGATGCAAACAGGCCTTCGACCTCAACTACAACAACCACATGATGGACAACATCGCGCGCTCGGAGCTACGGCAGCGATTCATCTTCCTGTTCCGCCTCCTCAAGGCGGACACGGTAATCTGCTATGACCCCTGGGGGCACTACGAAGAGAACCCGGACCACTATGTGACGGCCTCCTGCGTGGAGGCGGCGTGCTGGATGGCGGGCGGCGCCAAGGATTATCCGGAACACTTCGCGGCGGGCTTGCGGCCTCACGCCGTGCGCGAGAAGTACTACTTCTCACGCTTCCAGCAGCGGGTGAACCGCGTTGTGGATATTTCCTCCACGCTGGAGCGGAAGATCGACGTGAATCTGGAGAACAAGGCGCAAGGGCCGGCCGGCGAACATGGCGCGCGACTGCGGCAGCGTTTGGAGCGCGAGGGGAAGAGCCTGCCGCTGCTGGGCGCAAACGATGCCGAGGCCAATCGCAACTACATCCGCGAGTTCGTCCTGAGCCGCGACCGCGAGATTGGGCGGCGCTACGGCCTGGAATGGGCGGAACAGTATCACTACATCGGTCCCGAAGAGGACCGGCCCGGAAACTACGTTCGCGAGCACGCGCGGTAGAACAGCGCCGGCGCCAGGGCCGGGACGCGCGCCGAGTGGTGTTTCCTTGACACGCCCGCCGCGCCCCGGTACGCTGGCCGCATCGCCGATCCCCGATCACAACCGGCAATCTCCGCGTTCAGCCGGCGCGCGCTTCTGCTCGCCTCCGCACCGTTGCTCGTCCATGGACAGGCACGGCCGCCGGCGCATGTGGACCTGTTCGAAAGCGGTTTTGGCGGCGTGCACACCTACCGGATTCCGGCGCTCATCCAAACCCGGCAAGGCACGCTGCTCGCGGTGGCCGATGCCCGTCATGACGGCAGCGCGGACCTGCCCGCGCGCATCTCGCTGGTGGTCCGCAGGAGCCTCGATCTCGGCCGCACATGGAGTCCGCAGACAACGTTGAGGCAGGTGGCCGAAGGCGGCGTGGGCGATGCGTCGCTGCTGCTGGACGCCCGCGGGCGCATCTGGTGTTTCTACGCCTACGGTCCGCCCGGCATCGGATTCCGCACGGCCCAACCGGGGCCGCTCACGGGTCCGCGTGTGCTGCAAATGCACGCGATGGTGAGCGCCGATGGCGGCGCCACCTGGAGCGCGCCCTCCGATTTGACGCCGCAACTGCGGGATCCGTCCTGGTACGCCCTCTTCCCCACCTCGGGTACCCACTTCGTGACGTCGAGCGGCCGTATGCTCGTGCCTCTCGTGGTGCTGGATGCCGCCAAGAAGATCACCGCCCGGAACGCCTATAGCGATGATGACGGACGCACCTGGAAGGTTGGACCACCCGTGGCGCCCGATACCGACGAGAGCAAGGCGGTGGAGATCGAGGGCGGCGTTGTTTTGCAGAATGCACGCAACGGGCCACGGCGGCTGGTGGCGCGATCCAGCGATGGCGGCGCGTCCTTTTCCGGCGCGGCGCACGACGAAGCGCTGCCCGACGCGGGCTGCAACGCCGGTCTGGCGCGCTACCGCCACGGCGGGCGAGACCTGCTGCTGTTCACCAACGCCGCCAGCACACGCCGCGAAAATCTGACGATCAAGGTGAGCGCCGATGGTGGACGGTCCTGGACGAAGGGCCGGACGATCCATGCCGGACCATCCGCCTACTCCACCGCCGTGCCGCTGCGGGACGGATCCATCGGCGTCCTGTATGAGCGCGGCGGCCAGTCACCCTATGAACGGATCACCTTCGTCCGGCTCAGCTTGGACTGGGTAACCGGCCGCTGATAAAGCCGGAGAACCACTACCCGCCTCGTCCCTTAATGCCCCGCCGGCGCGGGGCTGCTGTCTTCGTACACGGGCCGGATGAGCAGAACCAGCCAAAGCGAGAAGAGGGAAATGGCCGCCACGGCGGCGAACGTCACATGGAGCGGTACTCCGGCGTCGCGTGACATGCCGAAGCCAAGGTCGGCCAGCCCGCCAAAGCTGATGCTCACCAGATTCATGACACCGTATGCGGAAGCACGCAACGGCGGCCTCACAATCTGGCAGAGTATGGGCATATTGTTGGTGTCGAACGTGCCGAAGCCCGCGCCGAAAATCACAAGCGATAGGATGGCCACGCTGAGTTGTCCCGTCATGGGCGCCAGTCCCACGCCCGCCAGCGAAACCACGATCAGGGCCATGCCGATGGCGCTGGTGTAGATCCGCCCCCGGGTGGTTCGCCTCATCCAACGGTCGGCCAGCCAGCCGCTGCATAGCGCCGCCGCAACCGCCGCCAGCATCCAGTACAACGTCGCCGACACGCCCGCCTGCCCCTGGCTGATGCCGAACTCTGTCTTCAGGATGGCCGGCATCCAATCGCGCACAATCCACGCCGCCATCGCGGGCAGGGTGAAGTAGGTAACGAGAAGCCGGAACGAAGAATTGCCCAGCAGTTCGCGCAGGACCGAACCCGGCGACGGCCGCGGATCTCCGGACTGCGCCACGGTGGGACGCCGCGTATCCCGGAGCAGCCAAAAGAGAGGAACCGCGTAGAGCACGCCCATCACGCCGCAGATGTCGAACATCCAGCGCCAGCCCAATTCGGGATGGTCCGCCGCATAACCGCTGAAGCCGCCGATGATCACGCCTGCATAGATTCCCATCTGGTGCATGCCCACGGCGCGCGACCGCGTGGGCCCGGTGTGGTAATCCGAAATCAGCGCCAAAGCGGCGGGAATGTAGAAAGCCTCGCTCACACCCATCACGGCGCGCGTGATGAGCAGTTCCTGATAGCTGCCCACATGGCCCGTCAGCCAGGTGACGGCCGACCACACCAGCAGACTCGACGCGATGACCTTCCGCCGGCTGTACCGGTCCGCCAGATACCCTCCCAAGGGGCTCAGAAACGCGTAGGTCCACTTGAACAGCGCCAGGATCTTGCCCCAGTTCGCCTCCGTGCCAATGCTGGGGATATCGGACATCAGCGAAAACTTCATGGCCGCCAGCATCTGGCGATCCAGGTAGTTCAGCAAGGCGACGGGGACCAGCAGCGCGACGACCAGCCACGCATACCGTGAAGTTGTCTCAGAAATGTGCATGTGTTGTGTCCACGCCGTGGTGGCTGACCGCGGCGATATACTCGTGCCTGTGAGCCGCTCTTCCCTTCCCGGCCGCCCGCACGCAGAGGCGTCAGCCAGTCTACCATCCGGAAGGCTCCTGGCCGCTTGAACGTCCGATTGGAACTGGAACACCCGTGATCCTGCCTCACTACGCGGCCAAATACCAGACGAACCTTCTCGACTCGGTCATACCCTTTTGGGTTCGCCATTCGGTGGACTGGCGGGAGGGCGGATACTTCACCTGCCTGGACCGCGATGGCGCCGTGTATGATCCGCGCAAGTACGTCTGGCTCCAGGGGCGGCAGATCTGGATGTTCAGCCGTCTCTACAACCAGGTTGAACGCCGGCAGGACTGGCTGGACATCGCCACGAATGGCATGAACTTTCTGCTCGGTCACGCGCGTGACGCGGAGGGCCGTTACTATTTCCGTCTGGCGCGCGATGGCCGTCCGTCATTCTTCCAGCGCAAGCCTTACGCCGCCGTGTTCGCGGTGATGGCTCTGGCCGAGTATGCGCGGACCGGAGCGGGCGAGCAGTATCGCGACGCCGCGGTCAGCCTGTTCTGGCAGGTGATCGAATGGATTCGCCAGCCCGCCCTGCTGGGCCGGGATGCACTCCCTGGACAGCCGTCCTTCCAAAGCCTGGCCGACTCCATCGTCATCGCCAAGATGGCCCTGGAGATCGAGGACATCGCCGGCGATCCGCGGCTGGGCCAACTCATGCACAACTGCCTCGACGAGGCCCTTTTGCACCACGACCCGGCGAACGGGATCCTGCTCGAATCTCGCGGCGGCGGCGAGGAGGCGCGGCTCTATCCCGAGGGCCGTCTGTTCAATCCGGGCCATTCGGTGGAGGCGGCCTGGCTGCTGTGGCTGCTCGCCGAGCGGATCGGGCGGAGCGAGCAACTGCCGCGGATCCAGAGCATTCTTGAGGGCAGCCTCGCCATGGGATGGGACGAGGAATTCGGTGGCTTGTACTACTTCATGGACATCGAGCGCCGCCCGCTGCTGCAACTGGAAGCGTCCATGAAGCTCTGGTGGCCGCAGGCCGAGGCGCTGTTTGCCACCGTTCTCGCCCATAGCCGCACCGCGGACGCCCGCTGGCTTACCTGGCTGGAGAGGATTGACGAGTATGCCTTCCGCTGTTTTGACGATCCCGGCCATGGCGAGTGGTTCGGCTACCGCGATCGCCAAGGCAATCTCACCCACACGTTGAAGGGCAACCATTACAAAGGCTGCTTCCACGTCCCGCGAGCGTTGTTGTTCTCCTGGAAGACCCTTTCTGAGGCAGGCGAAAACGTGAGGAGGGACGCCTAGCGTTCCTGAGCGGCGCTACTCCAGCCACAGCACCTCGTAGCCCTTCAGGACGATGCCGCCCTGCACAGTCCTGCCGGAGAGACGGTCGGTGGCGGCGCGCGCCAGCCGGACCGGAGCCCCCTTCGCCCCCGTGTTGATGAGGAACATGCTCGCATCGGTTCGCGGCACGGCCTGCACACCCGGCGGCGCGGGTCCGGCCAGCAGTGGATTGTCATTCCGGACAAGCGTCCGGAACAGGCGGGCGAGCGAATCATCGTTGGGCCAGAAGGCCAGCTTGATGGCGCTTCCCAAGCCTGTCCGCCTGCGTACGGCGGCGGGTTGTCCGTGCAGAACCGGCTCGCTGCTCTGGAAACGGCCGAAGATCTCGGCCCCGGGACTCACCTTCAAATACTCGCTATACCCATCCATGCCCACCGGGCTCACGCCCCCCAGCCAGACGGCCTTTTGATCCTCGCGTCCGGCATCGGCCGAGGTTCCCATGCGGCGCGCCGTGCGAGCCACGGCGCCGGTGAGTTCCGCGAGATTGCCGCCGAAGCCATCGCCGCGAAAGACCCCGTCGTTGCTCATGTAGGCGGTGAGGGGCGTGACAACCACATGGCCGCCCCTGGCGGCGTAGGCCTGCAGCACCGCTGGCAGTTGGGGATTGTCGAGCGCCGTGGCGGCGGCCAGAACGGCCACCTGGTACCGTTCCAGTTGCCCGGGCAGAAGCGCATTCGCGAGATTCATGCTGTCCACGCCGATCCCCAGGCGATGGAAGGCGTCGAACGTCCCCGGAATGATCTTCGCGCTGGAGGGTGTGTGCTTGTAAATGTCGAGCGCGGACCGCTGGTCGAAATCGGTCAGTACCACGGCGCTGGCCTTCACGGGTTGTTCGAGCAGCCGCGTCCCCCACTTTTGGAACAGCGCGCCCACGTCCACCACCCAGCCAAAATCGGGTTCGGGCTCGCCGGTCCAATCGAGCACGCCACCCCAGTGCGGCCAGTGACCGCCGCGCCAGCGGTTGCCGGACCAGAACATCAATCCGATCGAGCCGAACGCCGCCGGTTGCCACATCCACATCTTGAACTGCGCCTGCGTGGGGAAGGCATCGAACTGCTCCGTGCCGCCCGCGACGCCCACACGTGTTTCCGTGGTGATGAACTGATTCAGACCGTGCGCGGACCGGTGCATGTCCTGATGCCAGGCGAGGGTCTCCCAGAATTCGGGACGGTCAGCGGAGGGCTGGTAAAAGTTCAGCCCTGCGACATCGAGCGGCATACGCGCCTGAGGATCATCGGCAAGCGCGGTGAAGTAGGTATTCCAGTCCGTGGTGATCCACTGCCGTACGCCGGCCGCGCGCAAGGCCTGGCTTTGTTCGGCGAACAGGCCGAGAATCGTGTCCCGGCGAAAACGCAGGTTGGCGAGACGCAGGGCCGGAAGGCTGCCGTCCACCTGCGGGCCAGGCAAAAGAAGCTTGTCGAGCGAGGTGATCCGCATACCCCAACTGGTGAGCAGCAGCCGCCGGTTCAGCTCATCAGCCGTGCCGTATGTTTTCACCAGCCATGCGCGCCAGGCCCGCTGGCAGGCGGCGTTGGAGCATACGCGGTTCAGCTTGTGCTCGATCTCGTTGTCGAGTTGCCAGCCAATGACCGATGGATGGTCTTTGAAAGCGCGTCCGAGCGCCGTTACATAGCGCGTCACCGCGGTTCGATAGACGGGATGATTGAGACAAACCGCGTGCCGGCTGTGCGGGTGGACCTCGCCGCCGGGTTCCAACCGCATCAGGATGCCCGGGTTCTGTTCGTACAACCACTGCGGAATGATGTAGCTCGATGTGCCGAGAATCGTCTTCAGTCCGCGGCGGTGGGCATCGTCAAGAAAGTCCCGCAGCCATCCAAACTCGTACTTGCCCGGCGCGGTTTCCAGGTTGCCCCAGGAGGACTCGCTCACGCGCACCACGGTGAAGTGCGCCTGTTGAAACTGGTCGAGCGTACGGTTCCACTCTTCCCGGGTTTGCAGTTCCGGGTAGACGCTGGCCCCGTATAGGAAGCGTCCGGTTTGCACCTCCGCTCCGGCCGCGAGGAACTCCATCAGGAATCCGAAAACCAGAGTGACTGGTATCGCGCGCAACATGGCACAGCTCTCCTTCTACTGAAGTTTGCCCGCCGCCCAGAGAATCGCATTGCGCACCAGTTTCCTGTAGCCGGGGTGGCGCATCGTCTCCGCTTCGTGTCCCAGTTGGATGTAGATGCTGCGCGCCTTGGGATGCGGTCCAATGTAAACCACCGGCTTATCGTTGAGCGGGTGGTCCAACTCCATCAATGTGGTGATGCCAGGCGAATGCCACATACCCAGGTACGTCTCATCCACCACCGGCAGCGGCCCAAGCCCGCGGATCACCCGGTGCGCCGCCATCTCCTTCACAGGCCGGACCAGCATTTCGACGCCCTCCTTGTAACTGGATTTGGCGTGAGCGCCCGTGGGTGTGACGAAATATTTTCCGCCGGTGACCTCCTGATACCACCACGGCCACGACGTGTAATCGACGATGGCGTGATGAATGGAAACGACGCCCTTTCCAGCTTCCACGAAGGCGCGGAGACTGGCCTTCTCCGTCTCGCCGATCGTTTCGGCCATGTCATGCAGCAGCACAACGTCGTATTTGTCCTTCATCGCGGGCGTGAACGCGGACTGCTGCGATGTGGCATGTGTCCAAACAATGTCTTCGTAGCCTTCAAAGAGCGTATAGAACGCCGGCGGGTAGCTGTGGCCGCCGGTCACCACCAGAAGCCGCGCCGCATCCTGCTTTGGCTGCGGCCGCGCGGAGATCACGGCGGGAAGGGTCACCGCCCCGGTGGCGGCCCATTCGACGCCACGAGCGAACGCGGCGAGGAATCCCGGTTGCGCCATGGCGGACAGGTCATGGCCCAGTGTGGTGTGCAGCGTTCTTCCCTTCCCAAAAGGAGCCGTCCAGACAATCGGCTCCTCGCGCCCCGTTCCGCGCAACTCCGGCGCGCTGTACGCCGTGGCGAGCACGTTGACGCCGGGCAGCAGGCTGAGCTTGTGATACAGCTCATCATTGGCCAGGAAACTTTCTTCCAAACCCTTGCTGACGGGGTGATCGCGATCGATCCACTTCACGGGAAAGGCGTGCCGGACACTGTGGCCGATCTTCGAGGGCTCCCATGACGCGCCGATCAGTTGTGGATAGGCTAGCCACCCCTTGCTGCCTTTGCTCGACGCCATCCAGCGCTTCTGGAACTCCTGGCCGTAGAACTCGCCGTACGTTACGCCATGGAGGGAGACGAGGCCCTTCCCGGAACGGACGAACTCCTCGATGGCCGCCTCGGCGCCGGCGCCCCAGCGGTGGCCGTTGTAGTTCAGCACCAAGACGTCGTAGCCCTGCAGTCCGCTCGCGGTGAGGCCACGCGCCTCCTCGATCACCTTGACGTCGAAGCGCCCGGCGCCCTCCAACACGGCGCGCAGATAGGGCGTCGAGACGCGCCAGTCGTGATAAGGCAGGTCCGACGCGCCGGTCAGAATCAGCACCCGGGCGGGGTCCTTCGGCGCCGCATGAGCCAGGAGGCCGCACGCGGCGATGAACAGGGCGAATCTCCTTAGGAACCTCTTGCGCCCGTCTTGTCCCATCCCACACCTCGCGTTTCGATCTCCGACACCAGCCGCCGCATCCAGGCCAGGCTGCTTTCAATCAACCCGCCCTGCGCTTCGCACTCGATCACCAGCACGCCGCTGTAACCGTAACCGGCCAGCATCTCCACGCACCGGCGCACGTTGGCGGCGTTCAATCCTTCGCCGATGGCGCACTGGCTGTTGCCGATGCCGGTCAACTCTCCCTGCGCCTCCGCCGCCAGGCTCGCGCTGACGTCCTTGACGTGCACATGGCTGATCTTGCCGCGAAACCGCTCGACGAATTGCACCGGGTCCTGGCCCGCGATGAACACATTGCCAATGTCCATGTTCAGGCGCAAATACGGCGAGTCCACGAAACTGAGCATCTCCTCCAGAAAGTCCGGCTTGGTGGTGTAGTAGCCGTGCGGCTCGATGTTCACCGTCACCTGATAGGCTTCCGCCGTCCGCAGGATGCGGCTGTAGACGCGCCGCATCTGCGCCATCGCCTCCCGGTCGGTCATCCCCTGCGGGCGTGTGTGATCGTCCGTGGTGTCGATTCTCGGACAGCCCGCCAGGCGGGCCCAGGGAATGGTGTGGAGCACATATTCCAGTCCGAGCGTCGCGCCCTCGGGCGTGGACAGCGGGAAAGCCGCGTCCACCTGCGTGAACGCCACGCCATAGCGGTCCATCTTGTTCCGGAGCAGAACCGGATCCTCCCACAGGGCGACGTGGGGATGGTAGCCCAGCCCGTGAATCCAGGAGACGCCGTCGATGACGCCGCACTCGATCCAATGCACGCGATTCGCCTGGGCCCAGGCCAGACACTGTTCGAAACTCCAGAACGAGGAGGTGAACGCGTCCGTGTGAAAACCAAGTTCCAGCATGGCTACCGCTTCGCCTCCCGGATGAGATTCATTCCCGCCGTATGAAGATGATCGATCATCGCCTTCTCGGCCACGTCCGCCTGCCGCTTCAAAATGGCTTCCACAATGGCGCGGTGGCCGGCGCGCATCGCCTGCGCGTCGGGCGGGAAACGAGGCAAAGCGCTGGCATCGCCAAGCAGCCGCGCGCTCAAAAATTCATTCATCAGCTGCAACACCGGATTATTGGCCGCGCGGAAGATGGCGGCATGCAGTTCGTAGTCCAGTTTGGCGGCAACCTTCCAGTCGCGGTCGTGCATCTCCAGACGCCGCCAGGCCTGCTCGATGGCTAGCAACTGTTTTTCGCTGGCGCGTGTCGCCGCCAGCCAGGCGGCTTTTGGTTCCAGGATCTTGCGGGCTTCCAAAAGGTCGAGCACGCCCAGTTCAGGCATGCTCGAGCCGGCAAATTGCGCCAGTTCCGGAGACTGCCCGGCGGCCCTGCGGTAGGTTCCGGAACCTCGCCGGCTCTCCAGCACGCCAAGCCCGATGAGAACTTTAATGGCTTCGCGAAGAGCGGGCCGGCCCACGCCAAGCTCCAAGGCCAGCGCGCGCTCCGGCGGTAGTTTCGCGCCTTCGGGAAACCGCCCCTCTTCCAGTAACCGGCGAAGTTTGGTAAGCACATCGGGCGCGGGCGGATTGGCCGTCAGTGGTGGGGCAACCGGGCCCCGCGGGAGGAGCGGACGGCGGGGAGCGGGCGTGAGCGAGTCGCGCTTCAGCCAAACCATGCGAGAAGATCTTATCATCTTAAGTGGTAATACCAATAAGTATTTTTTTGACGATCTACTCAGTTTTCTGTTGACACAAATTCACTCCAGCAATAATTTGAATCAGCAATGAGCCTGCTTCGGCTGAAGTGGTAATACCACTTATAGGGTCTTGTCCCATGCAGATTGGATTTCATACCGACGCCTTCAATAGCTCCTATTGGAGCTTCGAGCAGTGCCTGGATTGGGCACACAAAAACGATCTCCACTACATCGAATGCGGCGCCATCGATGGCGTGTCGTGGATCCACGGCCTGGGCTACCAGCCTCACGTGGCGCTGTGGGAGGATCCGCTCGCGCTACGCCTGAAGATGGACCGCCTCGGCATCCAGCTTTCGCAACTCGACGCCGCGTTTCCGCTCTCCCGGCCGGAAGGCGCGACGCTGGGCGTGGAGTACATTCTGCACTCGATCCGCTGGGCCCACATCGCGGGATGTCCGCGCATCGACACCACCGACGACCGCTTCGCTCCCGCCGCCATGACCGCCGCCGAGTCGATGGCGCACATGCGGCGCATCTACGCGCAGATCGTGACGGCGGCCGAGCGTTACGGCATCGTGATCAACATCGAGCCGCACGGTTATTTCACGACGAAGCCCGAGTTCATGGACGAGATGCTGCGGTTCGTGGATTCGCCCTGCCTGCGCATGAACATGGACACCGGCAACACCTTCATTGCTGGACAGGACCCCGTGGCGTTTCTGGAACGGTTCCAGACCCGCGTGGACCATGTGCACATCAAGGACGTCAGCGCGAGCCTCGCCGCGGCGTCACGGGGCGAACTGACAGGCATCGCGGTAAGCCATTGCGCCATCGGCGACGGCGTCAACGCGGCCAACATCCGCCGGTGCGTGGACCTTCTGGCCGCCGCCGGCTATGACGGCGTACTGAGCCTGGAGTGCGAAGGACAGGGCGGCCCGATGATTGAGCGGAGCCTCGCGTGGATGCGCAGACTTTTGAAGGAGACTTCCAGCACGGTGGAACACCATGGATAAGGCGAACGGAACCGGTTCCACTCCCGCCGCGCCGCGGCGCGAGTTTCTCAAACTGGCGGCGGGGGCCGCCACGGCGAACGCGCTGCCGGGCTATGTGGCCGGCGGTGGCGCCATCAAGGTGGGCGTTATCGGTTGCGGCGGCCGGGGCGAGGCCGCGGCCATGAACGCCATGAATGCCGGCAAGGACATTCGCATCGTGGCCATGGCCGACATCCGCCTGGACCGTGTGCAGGAAAAGCGGGCCGCGCTGAAGCTCAGGTACCCGGATCAGGTGGCCGTTGATGACAACCATTGCTTCAAAGGCTTCGACGCCTACAAGCACGTCATCGAGAGCTCGGACGTAGTCATCATCGCCAACGCGGCGAAGTTCCACCCCTTTCATCTGAAGGCCGCCGTCGAGGCGGGCAAGCATGTATTTGTCGAGAAGCCGCACGCCATCGACCCGCACGGCATTCAGACCGTCCGCGCGGCCGTCGAGCTGGCCGCCGCCAAGCGGCTTTGCGTCGTAAGCGGGCTGCAAAGCCGCTATCATCCGGGCTATCAGGAGACCATGAAGCGCGTGCACGACGGCGCCATCGGCGACATCGTGGCGATTCAGGAGACGTGGCTCCGGCCGCCCTACGTTATGTACCAGCGCGCGCCCGGACTGACCGAGGTGGAGTATCAGGCCAGCAACCAGTACCATTTCCACTGGCTCTGCGGCGACGACGTGCCGCAGACGCTCATCCACAACCTGGACCGCTCCAGTTGGGCGATGCGGAACACGGCGCCCGTACGCGCCTATGGCATGGGCGGCCGCTCCACGCTGCACGGCGAAATCTACGGCAACGTGTTCGACCACCACTCGGTCGTGTACGAGTTCGCCAACGGCGTCCGCATCTACGCCTACTGCCGGACGATCGACAACTGCTACAACGAAAACTCGAGCCTGATCCTCGGAACGAAGGGCCGTTGCGATCTGCTCCGGTTGACCATAACAGGCGAAACCAACTGGAAGCAGGCCGGGCCGCCCACGAAAAACCACGCCTACGATCTGGAACACGCCGCGCTGTTTGGCGCCATACGGTCCGGCAACACGATCAACAACGGGGACTACATGGTCCGCAGCACGCTGATCACGCTGATGGGGCAGTTCAGTTGTTACTCGGGCAAGGAAGTGACCTGGGATCAGATCTCGAAGTCCAACTACGCGCATCTGCCTCTGCCCGCGGATGTGCGCGCCGGCATGGAGCCGCCAGTCCGGCCGGGCCCTGATGGCGGCTACCCGGTTGCTTTCACGCCGGGCGTTTCGAAGTTGCTCTAATTTCCGTTCGTTTCTTGTGTGAATCGTCGCGAAAGGGGTTAGCCCATGCTTGGAACAAACCACCGCGGATTGTCATTTCTACTGACGGTCCTGACGCCTCTCCTCATGCTTCCCGCGCTGCAGGCGCAGACAACCTATGGCTCCATCGTCGGTACGGCGCGCGACGCAAGCGGCGCGGTCGTCCCCGGCGTCACGGTAACGGTCACCAATGTAGGCACCAACACCAGCGCCAACGCCCCCACGAACGAACTCGGCGCCTACTCGTTCACCACCCTGCCGCCCGGCCCGTATAAAGTTCACGCCGAGGCGGACGGCTTCCGGCCGCTGGACATCACGGGGATTCAACTGCAGGTGAACCAGACCATCCGGCATGATCTGCCGATGCAGATCGGGCAGGTTTCGGAAAAGATCGAGGTCAACGCCACGCTGGCCACGCTGGCCACCGACACCTCGGATGTCGGCCAGGTCATCAACAACAAGGAAATCGTCAACCTGCCGTTGAACGGGCGGCAGTATCTGCAACTGGCTTCGCTCACCAACGGCGTCGTCACCAGTGGCAGCGCCGGCGGCGACAACGCCGGGCCCAACTTTGTCAGCCAGGGCAACCGGGCGTCGAACAACAGCTATCTGGTGGGTGGCATCGACACGCGGATTCAGCGCAACAACACCTATGGCTTAAGCATCTCCGTGGATGCCATCGGCGAGTTCAAGATTCTGCAGAACTCCTTCGCCGCCGAGTACGGCCGCGGCGCCTCCGTGGTCACCTCGACCATCCGCTCGGGCACCAACAATCTGCATGGAACCGTGTTTGAGTTTGTCCGCAACCAGATCTTCGACGCGCGGTACGCCTACAACTTCACCAACACGAAGACGCCGCTGCGCCAGAACCAGTTCGGCTTCAGCGTGGGCGGCCCCATCATCCGGAACAAGACCTTCTTCTTCACAAACTACGAAGGCGAGCGCATTCGCCAGACGGGGATTGGCTATGGACAGATGCCATTGCCCGAATATTTCGCCGGGAACCTCGGCAAGATGACACAGAAGGCCAAGGACCCCGACACGGGCGTACTCTTCCCCGACAACCAGATTCCGGCCTCGCGCATCACCGGATTCGCCAAAGCGGGCCAGAAGTACTTCCGGGCGCCGAACGGTTCCCCGCTGCCGGCCTACAACTACACCGGCATGACGGGCACGCAGCGGCGTGGCGATCAGGGCACGGTGAAGATCGACCACAATCTCAGCGACAAGGTCCGTCTCGACGGGTTTCTCACCTTCATGGACCGCGAAGACGTCCGGCCGGCGTTGAACGAGTACAACGGCACGATCTCCACCATGAAATCACGGCCAACCTGGGGCGTTCAGTACACGCACGTCTTCAGCCCGTCTCTGTTGAACAACTTCCGCGTGGGCCGTTTCATCACGAACATGTACAACGGCCAGGACAGGACCGCGCCGAATAACGTGGCCGTCGAAGAATTCGGCTTAAAGAATGTCCGGCCTGAAGACTTCGCCTATGGGCCTCCGGGCATGGCGATCAACCTGTTCCAGCGCGCCGGGGTTCCCGACTGGCAGCCGACGGGGGCCACCGATTGGAACCTGCAATTCAACGACCAACTGACCATGGCCAAGGGCCGCCACACATTCAAGATGGGCGCCGACATGCGGTGGCTGAGCTGGTATGACCTGGGCTGGGCGATTCAGAACGGCACTTACACGTTCAACGGGCAGTACTCCTCCAATCCGTTTGCCGACTATCTTCTGGGACTGCCCAGTTACTCTCAAGTGGCGCTCCGGGGCGACGGCAAGTACAGTTACACGTTGAAGCAGGGCGAGTTCAGTTACTACGCGCAGGACGATTGGAAAGTAACTCCGGAACTTACGCTCAACTACGGCCTCCGGTACGAATGGATCCAGTTCCCGCTGGAAGTGGACGATGCCCTCTCCAATTGGGATTTCCCGAACCATACGATGCTGTTCGCGGGCAAGGATCTGCCGCGCCGGCTCCTGCCGACCGACAAGAACAACTTCAGCCCGCGCCTGGGCGCGGCGTATAACCCGAAGTGGTCGAAGAAGACCGTCTTTCGCGGTGGCTGGGCGATGATGTATGGCAACTTCCGCCAGTACGAGGCCGCCCTGCAGCACTTCCATCCGCCGTATGTGAATGAAAACTTCATCTACAACGACGCGCCTAGATATTCCTATTCGATCGCCAACCTGTGGCCCGCGCCCATCACCGACTTTAAGAACGGCGACCTGAGCGGCACCACCGTGAACTACCTCAGCGACAAGGCCATGCCCCTGAGCTACCAGTGGAACTTCAACGTGCAGCATGCCCTGCCCAAGGACTTCCTGCTGCAGGTGGGTTATGTGGGCAACGCGGGACGTGACATGCAGGTGCGCTATGACGCCAACCAGGCGGTCCCCATGGATCCGGCCAACCCGACGTCCATCAATGACCGCCGTCCGTGGAAGAAGCTCGGCTTCGTCAGCGCCAACAGCTCGAAAGGCTATTCGAACTACCATGGCCTGGACGTGCACCTGGAGCGCCGCTACTCGAACGGCCTGGCGATCATCGGCAACTACACGTTCATGAAGCAGATGGGCATTCGCGGCGTGGACAACTACACGGTGATGATGATTGACAACATCAAGCACAGCTTCGGCCCCGAAGGCAACCAGCAGCGCTCGGTGATCAGCTTCGTGTACGACCTGCCGTTTGGACGAGGCCGGCGCTACGCCAACAGCCTGCCCGCCGCGTTCGACCGGGTGATCGGCGGCTGGCAGACGAACGGCATCCTCACGTTCTTCTCGGGAGGCTTTCTCAGCGCCGATTCGAGCGTGAACAACGGCGCGGGGGGACGCCAGCAGAATCGCGCCGACGCCACCGGACAACCCGCCAATCTGCCGGCGAACCAGCGCACGACGGCGAGGTGGTTCAACACGGCGGCCTTCGCCGACCCAACTTACACACGCTTTGGCACCTCCGGTGTGGGCGTGATCCGCGGACCCGGCGCGTCCAACTGGGACCTGTCGATTTTCAAGAACACGCGGCTTACCGAAGGCATGAACCTGCAGTTCCGAACAGAAATGTTTAACGCCTTCAACCATGTGAACCTGAACAACCCCGCAGTCAGCGTCAGCAACCGCTCGACGTTCGGCACCATCACCGGCGCGGCTTCGGCACGCATCATCCAACTCGGGCTGAAGCTGGTTTTCTGACCGGTGGTTCATACGGGACGCGAAAGGAGCTCGTAGTGAAACCTGCCGTACTCTTCCTGTTGGCCGCGCTGCCGCTTGCCGCGCAGCCACAGGTGATCCCGCTGGAAGGAACCTGGCAGTTCCGGCTCGATGCCGAAAAGTCCGGAGACCAGTTGCAGTGGAGCCAGCAGCGTTTCGTGGGTGATCTCATCTTTCTGCCGGGAAGCACTGATCAGGCGGGTTACGGTTTGAAGACAGCTGCCGCCTCGCGCGGCTGGCTCTCGCGCCCCTTTATCTATGAGGGCGCGGCCTGGTATCAACGCAGCGTAATCATACCGGAGTCATGGCGCGGCAAGCGCCTGGAGCTGTTTCTCGAACGCCCGCACTGGGAGACGAAGGCGTGGCTGGACGGCAGGGAACTGGGCATGCGCAACAGCCTGTCCACACCCCATGTCTATGACCTGGGAGTGGAAGTCTCACCGGGGGCTCATGAGATTACCCTCCGCGTGGACAACACTTACAAGATCGACGTGGGGAGGAACGCGCATAGCGTGACCGATCACACGCAAACCAACTGGAACGGCATTGTGGGCAGGCTGGAGCTGCGAGCGTCCGATCCTGTGTGGATTGGACAGGTGCGCATCACGCCGCAGACAGCCGCGAAGTCAGCGCAGGTGCGCGTGACGGTGCGCAACGCCACGGGGAAGCCCGCGCCGGTGCGGCTCTCCGCCGGGGGCGTCGCAGCACAAGTGGATGTGGCCGGCGTTGAGGCGCACGCGGAGCTCACCGTACCATTTCCTGATGCGAAGCTGTGGGACGAATACCAAGGCAACCTCCAGAAGCTGGCGGTCACGCTGATCTCGGGAGCATACCGGGATGAATGGCGCGGTGAGTTCGGCCTGCGGGACATGAGCGTTCGCGGAAAGCAGTTTGCCCTGAACGGCCGTCCCATCTTTCTCCGGGGTACGCTCGAATGCAACATATTTCCCCTGACCGGCTATCCGCCCATGAACGTGGACGCCTGGTCGAGACTGTTCCGGATTGCGCGGTCGTATGGCCTGAACCATTTCCGGTTCCATTCGTGGTGCCCGCCGGAAGCGGCGTTCCAGGCCGCGGACGAAGCTGGCTTCACGTTGCAGGTGGAACTGCCCGTGTGGAGCAATGTGGCCGGCAAGGACCCTGTGCTGAACGAGTTCATGCGGGCCGAGGGCGCGCGCATCCAGGACACATATGGCAACCATCCCTCCTTCACGATGATGTGCCTGGGCAATGAACTGCGGGGCGATTTCGACGAGATGGACAGGATGACCGGCGAGCTGAAGGCGCGCGATCCGCGCCGGCTCTACACGTTCTCCTCCGACCATGTGCGCCGCCAGCCCGGACCGACGTCGGACTATTACGTGGCGCACAACACCGCATCAGGACCGGTGCGCATTCACGGCGCCCGGTTTGCCCAAACGAACGATGGCACAATGCGGGACCATTCGGCGCATGCCGCCCGTTTCTCCATACCGATGGTGGCCCACGAGTTGGGCCAGTGGGTGACACTGCCCGACTACAGCGAGATTGGCAAGTACCAGGGCGTGCTGAAGCCGCGCAACCTGGAGGCGTTCCGCACTGCCATGGAAGCGCGCGGCCTGTTGCAGCAGAACCGTGAGTTTCATCTCGCCTCCGGGCGGTTTGCCTGGCGGTTATATAAGGAGGACATCGAGGCGTCGCTGCGCACGCCCGGCTGGGGTGGTGTGCAGTTGCTTCAACTACAAGATTTTCCAGGACAGGGAGAGGCTCTCATCGGGCTGCTGGACTCCTTCTGGGAAACCAAGGGCATCCTGGCGCCCGAGGAGATGCGCGGATTCTTCGGCGAGACGACAGCCTTGGCGCGGTTCCCCAAGTTCGTTTGGACGAATGAGGAAACCTTTACGGCCAGCGTCATGGTGGCCAACTACGGCAAGGCGGGGCTGAAGAGGGCGGTGGCGCAGTGGTCCCTGACGAACGGCGCGCAAATCGTGGCCGAAGGCACGACGGCGCCCGTGGATGCCGGTCTGGGCCAGGTGCTCACGTTGGGCGAAATTGCGGCGCCGCTCGGAAAGGTTCCCCATGCGGCACGGCTGCGGCTAACGGTGAAACTGCCCGCCAGCCGGACGGAAAATTCCTGGGACATCTGGGTCTATCCAGCGAAGCCGGCCACTCCTGTGGGAGAGGTGCTGCTGACGCGCTCGTGGAACGATGAGGCGCGCAAGAGACTCGCCGCCGGCGGCAAGGTGCTGCTGACACTGCCGGCGGGCACACAAACCAGAGGAACGATGCCGCAACGCTTCCTCCCGGTGTTCTGGTCATTGAGCTGGTTCCCGAAGCAACCGGGACACATGGGAATCTACTGCGACCCCTCGCATCCGGCGCTGGCGGGGTTTCCCACCGCAAGCGGCAGCGACTTTCAATGGTGGGATGTCACGGAAAATTCCGCCGCATTTATCCTGGATGGCATGGACGCGGGCCTCCGTCCGATCATTCAGGTGATTGACGATTACCATCGCAACCACAAGCTGGGCGCGGTGTTTGAAACCAAGGCGGGCCGTGGCCGCTTGCTGGTTTCGGCCTTCGATCTGGATGGCGGCCTGGACAACCGGCCCGCGGCGCGGCAACTCCGCGCCAGCCTGCTCGAATATATGCACGGTCCGAGGTTTGCCCCACGGATGGAAGTGCCGCAGGCTATGTTGGAAAAGCTGTTGGCTCAGTAGGCGGAAATCAGACCGCCCATGTTGGCTACGAACAACTGCCTTTTCCCTTGTGGGGCCGCCTGAAAGATGATCCGGTTGAAATTCCGGTCCCAGTTGGGATGGCCATCAAGCCGCCGCACCATGGAGAGGTTGTCGTTCAGCGTCCGCCGGCCCACCGTTTTCATACGGAATGCCTGCTGCTCGCGCTCGGTTTGAAGGTCGATGAACCGGATGGCGACGTAGGTCTGCTGGCCGGAGTCTTGAAACGTGTCCGTCACCAGATGACGCCGGTTGGTGTGAATTCGAGGATGCCCGCCACCCACGAGTTTCCCGGACAGTAACTGGAACTCCGTTCCATCCGACCGCCACTGGCAAAATCTGGTTTTGCCATCAATGGATAGATTGCGAATAATGTGACGGCCGTCGGGATGCCAGTTGGGATGACCACCATCGGTGCCCCACTGTGGTTTGGACGGCAGCAGCCGGATGTCGGAACCATCCGGATTGAATGTGAACACCATCGTGTTGGCGCCCCCTTGCCCGTTGGGGAAGATGGTGCGTGAGATTTGCAGGATGCGTGTGGCCTGGTTGTTGAATTTCGAATGCCACAGGTACCAGGTCCCACCGCTCCAGGGCGCCGGGTCCGGCATATGCGCCGCCAGCTTGGCCAGGCTCACCAGCAGCGTCTTCTTGTTGCTGGCCAGATCGGTTCGCCAGAGCCCTTGGGAGTCCGACGCGCCAGGGCTCAACTTCGGAGGGTGGAGCGGATCCCGGGAAGGAACGCCGTAGCCGAGTTGCGTAGCGTCCATTAACTCCAACGGGAACCCGATCGCGCAGGAGTCGTCGGGAGCAATGTTGTAGCCAGGCCCCGAGTAGACCCGCGCCTGGCCACGCTCCAGATCGAGGCGCACACAAACGGCCGCGCCGTTCACGATGTCGTTCGTGTAGAGGTAGCGGTCCGTGCCGCCCCAGTTGACGTTCGCGCCCGTTTGATAGCCCCAGGACCGTGTTTTGTACACGGTCTGAATCGTGCGCTCCCGCATGTCGATCACGCACACCTTGGCCGTGTCGCCGAGCATGGGGTAACGGTCATCGTATGGCAGCCGCGTCACCGCCAGGTATCTCTCCGAGGGGCTCCACGGACAGGCGTCGTAGTAGGTATGCACGTACGAGGCGTCGTCCGGCGTGACGCACAGCGCCGGGCCCACCACGCCGCCGCCTTCGGTTTCGGCGAAATCGAAGGACCGTTTTTTTGACTGCGGCGCCTCCATGGCCCAGCAGCCGGGAGCCAGTAAACGAGCGGCCATGGCTGCCGGCGCCGTCAACAGCGATCTTCTTCTTAGCTGGGGCATCTTCCGCCTTTCGCGCCGGTGTCTACCACAGCAGGCGCAGGCTCAACTGAACCTCGCGAGAGTTGACGCCGCTGGTGCGCGTCGACAACAATCCGTCCGCGGCCACGCCGATCGGGTTATTGGGATTGTTCAACACGTTGAAGAAATCCGCCTGGAACCGTAGCCGGACGCTTTCGGTTATGGGCAGGTTCTTCATGATCGACGCATCCATGCCCCAGTTGCGCGGTCCGCTGAAGTATTGCTGGCGCCAGGGATGCAGGTTGTCGTCGTAGGCGGTGCGCTGCACCGTTCCGTTCTGGATCGGCACCCATACGGTGTTCGTGTCCCAGAAGCCGGAGAGCGCCGTATTGGCCGGTGCGTTCGCGGGCAGTTGCGTGCTGCCATATGGAATCAGCGGAGCGCCCGACGGCTTGTAGTTCGCCGGAACGCCCATGATGCCGTTCGGCCTGCCGCTGGCGTCGGTGCTATTGATCCGGTTGGATGGGATGTACCCGTTCCAGTAGAGGAATCCGCTGTAGCATTGGCCGCTACGGCAGTCCTGGACGGGATACTTTTCTCCGTAGATCTCGATGGCGTTGCCGTTCGGATAAATGGTGGAGGGCAGGGTCCAATAGTTGCTGCGAAGGTAGCCCAATCCAGCCACCTGCCAGCCGCCGATGACCCGGTCGAGAATCGGACCGGCCGAGCCGCCGAACTTCTTGCCCTTGCCAAACGGCAGGTCCGCCAGCCAGTTCCAGCGCAGACGGTGCTTGGGAACGGTGATGTCCCGCTGGTAGTTCAGGAAGCGGTTGCGGTCATTTATATCGGTGGGAACCGCATTGGGCATGTACTGGTTCACACCGTTGATGATCCCCTGGGACCCACGCCCACCCGCCGTGAAGGCGTTGCCCAGGTTATAGAACACCTGGAAGGCGAGCCCGTTCGAGTAGCGCCGCTCGGCCTCGAACTGGAGGCCGTGATAGTTGGACCAGCCGGCCTTCTGGTATTCCTCGATGGTGCCGTAGACCTGTTTGTCAAATGGCCTGCGAGCCGAATTGGCATACTCACCCGTGGGCAGCGGCTGCCCGGTGGAGGCAAACCAGATGTAGGTGCTCGGATTCTCGTTGTACCGGTTGTAGATTTCCAGGTTGCTGACGTGGTTGCCGACGTAGCTCGCCTTCACCACCATGTTGGACGTGACTTCGCGCTCCAACGTCAAATTCCAATCCATCGGGCGGCTATCGGGCTGATCCGGAGCGAAGTAGCTCACCACACCCGAACCACGCGTGAAAGACGACACACTGTTGCTGGTGACGGCGTTGCGGCTATTGGATCCGGCGATGATTGTGGGCACCGAACGCAGCCCGTAGTTGCCAATACCGTCAGGCGCATTCTCCGCAATCAGCAGGTTGTTCAGGAAGGGCGCCGTCAACGGGATGTTCTGGCGCATCCTGCGTCCCCAGGTGTCGAGTGGGACAGGAAAATAGGAGATCCGGTAACCGCCGCGCAGCACGGTGGGCGTGCGCCCCTCCGTCACGCGATAGGCGAAGCCAATCCGGGGTCCGAAGTTGGTGGGGTTTCCGTTGATGAGGTTCCGCGGCATGCCGGCTTCCTTGTAGGTGAGGAAGGAGGCGCCCAACGCCGTATATGCGTTCACGATGCTGGGCATGGTGGAGCCCATCTTATACAGTTCGTTCAAATCGTTGCCCAGCACAACGGCCTTTTTCTGCGGATCGAAGGAGGTCAGCGTGCCGCGCTTTTCCGAGTAGGGTGGCCAATACTCCCAGCGCACGCCCAGATTCAGCGTCAGACGGGGGCTGACGCGGAAGGTGTCCTGAAAATAGCCGGCGTACTCACGCGAGCGCGCGTAAAAGTAGCCGCGCACAAAGTTGTTCCTGTAGTTGGCGATTCCCAGGAACATATTGGCCATATTGTGGCCCGTCAGAGCGGCCGGTTGCGGATTGGTGCGCGAGGTCGACGGGTCGTATAGCGCCGTCGCCATGGTCTGGAAGTTGATGTTGCCCTGAATCTGCTGCTGCTCGGGCAGGTAGTTCATCTGGTCATACCGGAAGTGGCCGCCGAATTGAAGCTCATGCTTGCCGGTGATCTTGGTGAAATTGCTGTCCGCGATATAGTTGGTCAGCGCGGCCCGTTGTGTATTTTCCGTCTCGAAGTAGTAGCTGCTCAGGCCGGTGCTGTAGAGTCCGGGCCATCCCGGCGAATCGAAAGGGTTTGGAAGTCCCAACTGGTCGGCGTACTTAACGTTCGGGTCTCCGGTTCCAATAAACCGGTTGCTGCGCGAAGCCGACACGAGAAGCTCATGGAAGAAAGTGGGACTGAAGATGTGCGTATGAGCCACGGCGACACTCCGGTTCGGCATCAGCGTCTGCCGGGTGTTGGCGACGTTGTTCAGCATCGGTTGCCCACCGAAATTCGTGAAGTTGCTGGAATTGCCCTGCGTGTAACGGACATACACGCTATCGGCGTCCGAGAACCGGTGATCAAAACGGCTGGTGGTGGTCCACTGTCTGGTGTTGTCGGGAATGGGGCCCCACCAGTTAAAGTCGATCAGCGGATTCACCTGCGGATGGGTGGGCAGGGGCGTGATCTCGAACAACGTCTTGGCCAGCGGACTCATCCGGGCCGGGTTGATGGCGTTCAGCTTGCCGCCAAACGACATGGGCTGGCGGGACCAGCTCTGCGAATTCGTGGTCAGGGGATCATAGAGCGTTTGCAGACGGCCCTGCACGTCGTAGAGGCCGCTGAAGTCACCTGCTCGCATTTCCGCGGTAGGCACATGGAAACCATTCGTGGTGGCGCTCACCGTGCGGTTGGCCTCGAAGGCGAAGAACCAGAAGGTGCGCTTCATGCCGTTGTAGACTCCGGGCAGGATGACGGGGCCACCGGCCGAGCCGCCAAATTCGTTGCGGATCAGGTGCGGAGCTTTCGTATAGAAGTCTTCCCGTCGCCGGGCCTTGCCAATCGCGTTGTTCCGGTGCGTTTCAAACAGCGAGCCATGAAACGCGTTGGTACCGCTCTTGGTGGAGAGAACGATCGACGTCGGCCGGGAAAATTTGGCCGACGAGTTATTGTTCTCCACCTTGAACTCCTGCACCGACTCGAGGCTTGGCAGCCGCTGCGGGTCTCCGCCGAGAAAACGGTCCGCCAGGTTGGAACCGTCCAGCACCAGTTCCTGAGATCCTTGCCGCATCCCGTAGGCGCGGTTGCCCTCCATGCCGGGCACCGTCGACAGCAACGCCGTCACGTTTCGCCCGTTGATGGGCAACTGCTCAATCCGGGTCCGCTCGAGCACCCGCCCCAGCGTGGGGCTGTCCGAGGTGACCAGCGGAGCCGACGACACCACCTCCACCGTGGTTGCCGTCGTGGCCACGCGCATCACAGGCTCGATCACAATGCTCTGCTGCACTTGGACAGTCGCTTTCGCCAGAAAGCGCTGCATCCCCGGCGCTGTGGCCTCCAGTTCGTAGCTGCCCGGCACCAGGCCTGGGAAGACATAAAATCCGGCTTCGTTGGAGACCGTGTGTTGCACCACACCAGTGGCCGTGTTCTTGATTTCGATGGCCGCATTCGGGATCACGGCGCTCGCCTCGTCCCGCACCGTGCCGCTTACGCGCCCTGTGGATGCCTGCGGATAGCAGGGCAATGTGAAGAGGGCCGCTGCGAACGCGGCGATGATGATTCTCGCAATCGACATAAAAACTCCTTGACGTTGCCGTACTGGTTGATTCATATGCGCCAATCCCCTGATCGAAAGGTCCTCTGCGGAACCCTATTGCTATTGTTAGATGACTTAACATATACTCCCGTTGGTGTAGCCGTCAAGATTTTTTTTGCGAGAGATGAAGTTCAGCCCAAAAAAGGATATGACACCGTTTTCCCAGGGAAACCGTAGGAGATGCACGCCCCAAGTTGTCTGATTTCTGTTTTTCTCCTAGGTCAGAAACAAGACTTTTTTGGTTTGACGGGCTTACAAATATGAATGAGGTGGCCGGATCGTGCTCGTAAAAGCTCCACGCCCCCACGCCAGGCGGGTCAGCCCGCTTCGCATGAAAACGATGAACACCGTGGGGCTTCTGACACTTTTGCGGGAGTATGGTCCGCTGTCGCGCTCGGACCTGGCGCGGATCAGCAAGCTGAGCAAGCCGACGGTGTCCGAGCAGATCAACGACTTGATGTCGCGCGGTCTGGTGGTTGAAACCGGCGAGAAACGGCCTGGGTCGCAGCGCGGAAAGAAACCAACCCTGCTTCAGTTCAACGAGGACTGCGGCCGCGTGATTGCCGCCAGGGTTTCGGCCACCAGGGTTCAGGTGTGGGAGGCGCGGCTGGACGGGTCGCTGACGCATCAAACGGTGCTGCCCATCCAGTTGGAGCTCGGCCCCGGCTATGTCATCCAGACACTGAAGGATGCGATACGCCCGATCCTGAACAACGGCGGTGGTGATCCGTTCCGCCGGCGGCTGATTTCCGTGGCGACGCCGGGCCTGGTGGATGTCCGCAACGGAATCGTCCTGGAAACGGACAACATCTTTGGCTGGCGCAACGTCGCCCTCGGCGCCGACCTGAACTGGGAGTTCGGTGTGCCGGTGATTGTGGACAACGACGTCAACCTCGCCGTACTAGCCGAGGCCCGTTCCGGCGGAGGACAGGACCAACAGTCCTTCGTGCTGGTGCAACTGGATACTGGCATCGGACTGGGCATTTTCCTGAATGGCGCCGCGTACCACGGCCAGCACTGGGCCGCCGGAGAAATTGCGCACATGGTGCTGGATCCGGCGTTGATTGGCTCGCCCACAGGCGGCCGCGGACACCTGGAGTCCGCCGTGGCCATGGACCGCGTGACGGAACGCGTGCACAAGCTGGCGCAATCGTCGCCCGGCCCGCTAGCGAGCTTGTTGAAACGGATGCCGCCGGTGGACGCGTTGCTCGAAGCGGAGAAACAAGGCCACAAAGAGGCCGGGCAACTCGTCCGCGAGCTGGCCGAGACGCTGGGCGTGGCGGTTGTGAACGTCTCGGCATGCTACGATCCGGGCAAGATCATCCTGCTGGGCCCGCTGTTTTCGGCCTTGTTCGACAGGATCCGGACGGTCTTCGAATCCATCATCCGCTGGCCCGTACAACTGGAGCTCTCCGGCCTTGGCGAGGACGTATTCCTGCGCGGCGCGCTGGTCGCGGGACTGGCCCGCATCTTCGACCGCATGGATCTGGAGTTGGAGAGTCCGGCCGTAGGGGGCGCGGCCAACGGGGCACCCTCACAACGCAAGGAGGAACCCGCCCATGAACCGGCGTGAGCTGATGAAAACCGGGGCCGTGATGATGCAGGCCTCTGGACCACTGGCGCCTCCCAATGAGCCCATCGCCAAGGCCCGCCGGGCGGCGCTCACGCTGCTGAAGCCAACTGAGCCGCAGTTGCAGCATGGCCTCGAGCTGCATGCCGCCTCGATCGTCATCGAGCCCTACGGCTTTGCGCCGCGCGCGGCTCTGGACGGTGACGCCGTGAGGCGGGCGCTGGAGGCCGGCGCCTCGGATCACGATCTCGAACACATGATGGACGAGATGGAGAACACGCGCTTCGTGCCCGATCCGGCCGAGCGCGCCGAGTTCGTATCGTCCTGGAAGGCCTCGGGCGTCACCTGCGTGTTCCAGAACGCCGGGCGCGAGAGCCAGGATCCGCTGAAGCTGCTCCGGCGCCTCGGCTACTTCACCTACGCGCTCGACATGATGCGCGACTTCGTGGTCCGCGTCGTGGACGCCGAGGACATACCGGCGGCAAAACAGGCCGGGCGCGTCGCCATGGCTCTGAGCGCCAATGGCGTTCCGTTGGAGCAGAGGTGGGAGACGGTCCCTTCCGAGTTGGGCCTTCTCGACACCTTCTTTCATCTGGGCATCCGGATGATGCACCTGACCTACAACCGCCGCAACATGATCGGCGATGGCTGCGCCGAGCCTTCCGATGCCGGCCTGAGCGATTTCGGCCGCTCCGTGGTCGCCGCGATGAACCGCAGGGGCATCATCGTGGACGTGGCGCATTCTGGCCAGCGCACCAGTTACGAGGCGGCCAAGGCGTCCACGAAGCCCATGGTGGCCAGCCATTCCTCGTGCCATGCCCTGCATCCCCACTACCGGGCCAAGAAAGACGAGGTGCTCCGGGCCATTGCCGATACAGGGGGCTTCACCGGCATCTGTGCTGTGGCGGATTTCATCGGCCGTTCCCACGACCTGACGGCGATGCTCGACCACATCGACTACGCCGTGCGGAAGGTTGGCGTGGACCATGTGGCCATCGCCACTGACTTCTCCTACCGCTCCACGCACGCCGGCGCGGAGTACCGCAAAATCCCCGCACGCCGCAGGCTTCACGCCGGATGGGAGTCCTTCTGGCCCACGCCCATCGCGCGCTTTCCCGAGGGGCAGGAGACCATGGCCTGGACAAACTGGCCGCTGTTTACCACCGGGCTGGTGCAGCGCGGTTATAGCGACGCTGACATTCAAAAGCTGATCGGCGGAAACGCGCTGCGTGTGATGCGCGCCGTGTTTCCGCCGCGTCCGAAGATACCCGGCGCCTCCGCCGCACGTCAATAAATCAGCTTCAAGCCGAACTGGATGATACGCGGCAGGTTTCCCTGCGCGTTCACCGTGCCGAACTGCACATTGCCGAACACCTGGTTGGGCGGCGCGAACGTCACCGCGTTCGTGATGTTGTAGATCTCGGCGCGGAACTGCAGGCTCAGGCGGTCCCGTATGGGAGTGGTCTTGGCGAAGTTCACGTCCACCTGGCTTGTGGAGTCGGCGCGGCATCCGTTGTAGTTGCTCGGCGCGTTGCCGAACGCATACGCGGGCGGATTGGAGAACACGGAGGCGTCCAGCCAGTTGGTGGCCGTTGGATTCGCCACGCAAGGATTCTGCCCGTTCCAATTCGGCCGCTGCCCTCCGCCCTGCGAGAACGTGTTGTTGGTCTGCGAGGAGATGCCCAGTGGCCCTCCGGAAAACGCGGACCAGATGCCGCCCACCTGCCAGCCGCCCAGCAGCCTGCCCACGGCGCTCCGGTTGTTCTTGAAAAACGGCAGCTCATACACGGCGTTGAACAGAAGACGGTGTGTCTGATCGGTGGTGGACACACCCCATTCCGAGGCGAGATCGTTGTTGTTTTGAAAGCCGTCCGCGCCCAGCACCTCGCCGGCGAACGGGCCCACGCCATAGTCGAACAGCTTCGACCAGGTGTAAGCCACCATGGCGCTGACGCCGCTGGCATAGCGCTTCTCGACCTTCACCTCCATCGCGTTGTAGTTCGAACTGGCCCAACTGGCGTTCTGCGACGTCACGGCGTCGAAGTGGGGAAACGGCCGCAGCAGTTGCGCCCGCGCTACGCGCGGCTGCGACAGGGCGCCCACGGCGATCTGGCCGAAAAACGGATTCGTCACCTGGTCGCGCAGCGCGTTGCCCAGGGAAAGCGCCGAGTCGGGCAACTGGTTCCACACGCGATTTTGTTGAAAACCAACGCCACGGCTGCCCGCATAGCCGATCTCGAACAGCGTGTTGTACGGCAACTCCTGCTGGATGCTGAAGCTCCACTGTGCGCTGCTGGGAACGTAGTTGCCGCGGTCAAAGAACCCGATGCTCTGCCCGGCCAGGGTAGACAGACCCAGCGATGATCCGGTGGGACGGTTGAATCCCTGTGGGTAGGGATCGCTCCATTTCACGATCGGCGTCACGCCATCCAGGCTCGTTGTGATCGAAGTGGATGCCTGAAATCCGCTCACGCCAAACGCGCCCGCCGCACCGCCTATGCCCGTCGTCGCCGCATAGAACAACCCGCCCCCGGTCCTGATGACCGTCTTGGGAAGCACACGCCAGGCGATTCCCGCGCGGGGCGCCCAGTTGTTTCTATCGGGGTTGGCATTGTTGCGCGGCAAACCGCCGACGCCGACGAACGTCAGCCCGCCCCGTGGACTCAGCCCCTCGGCTTTCAACGGGGACGCCACGCCGTAATCGAAATTGGTCAATTGATTGAACCGGTCCGTGCGCGCGCCTTCATACTCATACCGCAGCCCCCAGTTCACGGTGAGCTTCGAGGTCACCTTCCAGGAGTCCTGAACGAAGAAGCCGGCGTACTTGGTCGTCATCGCCAGCGACGGCGCCGGCGTCACGCCGCCTCCCGGGATGCCCAGGAGAAAGGTGGCCAGGCCCAGGCCCGCTGTCGTGCTGGACACTGTCGGATTTGGCCCCTGCGTCCAGTTGGGCGTGAAATTGAAGACCGTCGCCTGGTCGCCCGTTTGCTGGGCGTTCAACTGAATCACCCGGTACTCGGCGCCAAACTTCAGTGTGTGGCTGGACAGCGTTTTGGTGAGCGATCCTTGCACGGAATGTGTCGTCGGACCGAAGTTGATCAGGTCCGTCGCGCCAATGAATCCGCCCACAACGGTGTTGGGGACCGAGCCCGTCCGGGACAGTCCCGTGATGTTGATGGCCGGAAGCGAGATCGGGTCCACCATGCCGCCAATCATGTACGAGGGCAGCCCGATGGATGTCACGTCGAAGCCGTCCGAGTACGGCCGCCGGTTGTTCACCAGGCGCGTCACCGAATAGCGGAAGGTACCGAGCAGGCTGGGGGAAAAGGTGTGCGAATCCTCCACCACCGCGTTCCAGCGCGTGAACACCTGGGGTCCGGCCGTGGGCGAGGAGGACTTCAACTCCTCGCCATACGCCAGCGCGCGGTACAAAGGCGTGTTGTCGCGCGAGTACCGTACAAAGAGCCTGTTGGCCGCCGTGAAATTGTGATCGCCGCGAATGCTCACGGTGTCTTTCGGCACGCGATTGCCGCCGGTGCGCGTGTAATTGATACGCCCCAGCGGCTGGCCGGCCTGCATCGGACGCGGCAACAGGGCGGATACTTTGCTGGCTACCGGGTCGATCCGGTTCGCTGGAATCACGTTGCCGGGGAAAATTGTGCGTGTGAAGCCGCCCGCCACGGCGGTGGTGGTGGCCGGATCGAAGATGTTCACCAGACGGCCGTCGGGAAGACGCGCGTTGCTGAAATCGCCGCGCAGTTGGCTCTCCTCGGGCGTCACTGCCGTGAAGGTGATTCCCTGCGTGAAACGCACAAGCTCCGTGTTGAAAAAGAAGAAGGTCCGGTTGCGTCCATCATAGAGCTTGGGGATGTAGACGGGGCCGCCCACCGTTCCGCCAAACTGGTTGAACCGGAAAGGGGCCTTGGCTGTGTTGCTCAGCTTGGCGAAATAGTCGTTGTCGCTGAGCTTCTCATGGCGGAAAAATTCATAGGCCGTGAAGTGCAGATCATTCGTCCCGCTTCGCGTCACAACGTTGAACACTCCGCCCGCCGCGCGCCCGTACTCCGCGCTGAACGAGTTGGTCTCCACCTTGAACTCCTGCACCATGTCCGGATTGGCATTGATTACGGGCTGGTTTTGCGACGAGGTGGAATTTGGCGCGCCGTCCAGGAGAAACTCGTTCGCCGAAGCGCGCTGTCCGTTGATCGAGTAGGCCACCGTGGAGATCTGATCGATCACGACATTGTTCACGCCGCCCGAAGGCCGCACGCCGGGCACCAGCATGGCCAGCGCGTATGTGTTCCGCCCGAGCAACGGCAACTCGGTCACCTGCTTGTTCCCGATCACCTGCCCGAGAGTTGAGCTTTCGCTGTCCAGCAACTGTGTCTGCGCGCGCACCTCGACGGTTTCGCTCAAGGAGCCGACCTTCAACGTCAGGTCCATCCGGGCCACCTGCTGCACAGTCAATTCGAGGCCGGTCTGTTTCACAGGCACGAATCCCTGTTTTGTGATGGAAACCTCGTACTGCCCTGGCTGCAGCGAAGGAAGCGTGTAGTAGCCTTCGGAATTCGACGTCGTGGCGGCTTCAATCCCGGTGTCCGCCGAACGCGCCTTCACTTCCGCGCCCGGCACCACGGCTCCCGTCTGATCGGTGATGCGTCCGGTCAACGTCGCCACCTGCGCGGACGCGGCCAGCGCGCAGCACAAGCCAATGAACGTGATTCGATACATCGCAACCCCCTGTCTCCATTCCCAGTCCGTCGCGGCGCGTGCACCGCGATTCTGCCTCATCCGGATCCCCACACGGGTCTCCCGGCAACGTGCAGTATACATCCACGGATAGGATTGGCAACGGGAGGGGCGGACAGCTATTCCGCCGGATCGTAGTTCAGGCTCGTGCTCAGCCACCGCTCCACTTCAGCCGTGCTGATCTCCTTGCGCCGCGCGTAATCCTCCACCTGGTCGCGATCAATCTTGCCCAGGTTGAAGTAGCGCGATTCAGGATGGGCGAAGTACAGGCCGCTCACGCTCGACCCCGGCCACATCGCGAACGACTCCGTAATTTGAATGCCCGTGTTCGCGCCCACGTCCAGCAGACGCCACAGCGTCCCTTTTTCCGTGTGGTCCGGACACGACGGATACCCAGGCGCCGGGCGGATGCCACGGTACTTTTCCTCGATGAGGTCCTGGTTCGACAACCCTTCTTCGCACCCATAACCCCACTCGCACCGCACACGCTTGTGCAGGTATTCGGCGAAGGCTTCGGCCAGCCGGTCGGCGATAGCTTCGGCCATGATCGCGCTGTAGTCGTCATTTTCGGCGCGGAACCGCTGGCAGAGCTCCGTCAGGCCGATGCCGCTGGTCACCGCGAACGCACCGATGTGGTCGGCGAGCCCGGTTTCGCGTGGCGCGATGAAGTCGGCCAGCGACCGGCACGGCTCCTTCCCTTCCCGGTTGGCCTGCTGGCGCAGAAAGTAAAAGGTGGCCAATTCCCGCTTGCGCGCTTCACCGCCATACACCACGACGTCGTCGCCGAAGGCGTTGGCGGGGAAGATGCCGTAGACGCCGCGCGCGGTGATCAGCTTTTCGCGGATCATGCGTTCGAGCATGGCCGTTCCTTCCGCAAACAGCTGCCGCGCCTGCTCTCCATGGCCGGGATGCTCCAGGATGCGCGGATACACGCCCTTCAATCCCCACGTGTGAAAGAACGGGCTCCAGTCAATGAACTCGCGCAGCGTCTCCAGCGGCAGATCGTTCACCACGCGAACGCCCGTGAAGGTGGGCGTGGGGATCTCCGAGGCGTTCCAAGCCACCGGCGTCCGCCGCGCCCTCGCCTCGCCAATCGGAACCACCGGCTGCCGGGGCGCCGCATGAGCTTTGCGGATCGCCTCGTACTCGCTCCGGTGCTGCTCCACGAAGGCTTGCTTGCTCTCCTGGCTCAACAGACTGGTCGCCACCGGCACGGCGCGGCTGGCGTCCAGCACATGCAATACCGGTTCGCTATAGTGCGGGGCGATTTTGATCGCCGTGTGCGCGCGGCTGGTGGTGGCTCCGCCGATCAGCAGGGGCAGCTTGAAGCCTTGGCGCTCCATTTCGCGCGCCACGTGCACCATCTCGTCCAGAGAGGGCGTTATCAGGCCGCTGAGACCGATCACGTCGGCCCCTTCCGTCCTGGCGCGCTCGAGGATTTTTTCGCACGGCACCATCACGCCCATGTCGATCACCTCGTAGTTGTTGCACGCCAGCACCACGCCGACGATGTTCTTGCCGATGTCATGAACATCGCCTTTCACCGTGGCCAGCACGATTTTTCCCTGCGTCTTCACGGCCTGTCCCGCGGCAGCCAGCGCCGCCTTCTCCGCCTCCATGAACGGCGTCAGATAGGCCACCGCCTTCTTCATCACGCGTGCAGACTTCACCACCTGAGGCAGGAACATCTTGCCCGCGCCGAACAGGTCGCCGACAATTCCCATCCCGTCCATCAACGGTCCTTCAATCACCGTCAGCGGACGCCCCAGCTTCGCGCGCGCCTCCTCGGTGTCGGCGTCGATGTAGGTGTCGATGCCCTTCACCAGCGCGTGCGCCAGCCGCTCCTCCACCGTGCCGTTGCGCCATTCCTCGCTCTTCTTCTCGCCCGCGGCCGCTCCCGCTCCGGCGGCCTTGATCGCCTCGCCCCGCTCCACCAGGCGCTCGGTCGCATCGGGACGGCGGTTCAGAAGCACGTCCTCGACCAGTTCCTTCAGCTCCGGATCGATCTCCTCATACACCTCCAGCATCCCGGCGTTCACGATGCCCATGTCCAGGCCCGCCGCGATGGCGTGGAATAGAAACGCCGAGTGCATCGCCTCGCGGACCACGTTGTTGCCCCGGAAACTGAACGAGATGTTCGACACGCCGCCGCTCACCTTGGCGTGCGGCAGGTTCTGCTTGATCCAGCGCGTGGCGTGAATGAAGTCGAGCGCGTAGTTGTTGTGCTCCTCCATGCCCGTGGCCACGGTGAGAATGTTCGGATCGAAAATGATGTCCTCGGGCGGGAAGCCCACCTCGTTCACGAGGATCCGGTAGGCGCGCTCGCAGATGCGGATTCTGTCTTCAAAGGTGGCGGCCTGTCCCTGCTCGTCAAACGCCATCACCACCACGGCCGCGCCATGCCGCGACACCTCCCGCGCGGTCTGCCGGAACTTCTCCTCGCCTTCCTTCAGCGAAATCGAGTTCACAATGCCCTTGCCCTGGAGGCATTGCAATCCGGCCTGGATCACCTCCCACTTCGAGGAGTCCACCATAAAGGGAACCTTGGCCACCTCGGGCTCACTGGCCAGCAGGTGCAGGAAGCGGGTCATGGCGGATACGCCGTCGATCATGCCCTCGTCCATGCAGATGTCGATGACGTTGGCGCCGTTTTCCACCTGTTGCCGGGCAACCGCCACGGCCTCTTCGTACTTGCCCTCCTTGATGAGTTTGGCGAACTTCGGCGAGCCGGCCACGTTCGTCCTCTCGCCAATCATCATGAATACGCCACGCTGTTGCGTGAACGGCTGCGAGCCAGAAAGCCGCAAGGGCCGCCAGTCCGCCGCGCCGGAACTCATCGAAATCATCCCGCGCTTGCGTGGCGGCCTTCCTTCCAGCGTCCTGGCGATCGCCGCGATGTGCTCCGGCGTATTGCCACAGCAGCCGCCCGCGATGTTGATCAAACCGGCGCCGGCGAATTCACCCAGGAACCGCGCCATATCCCCAGGCTCGAGATCGAAGCCCGTCGGCGAGAGCGGATTCGGCAGCCCGGCGTTGGGGTAGCACGAGATGGCCGCGCCCGACTTCTCCGCCAGTTCCTCCAGGAACGGGTACATCAGATCCGGGCCCAGCGAGCAGTTCAGCCCCACCGACAGCGGCTTCACATGTTCCACCGCGTTCCACAACGCCTCCACCGTCTGGGCCGAAATCATCGTCTCGCCGCCGCGCCCGACGGCGGCGGAGATCATCACCGGCAACTCCTTCGCGTCCCGCTCGAACACCTCCTGAATCGCCACCAGCGCCGCCTTGGCGTTCAGCGAATCGAAGATTGTCTCCACCAGCAGGACATCCGGCGAGCCCGCCATCAACGCGCGCACCTGCTGTGCGTAGGCGGCCTTCAACTGATCGAACGTCACCACCCGGAAACCGGGATCATCGGCGTCAGGAGAATTCGACAGCGACACCGTCAGCGGACCGATCGCGCCGGCCACGAAACGCCGTCTCCCGGTGGCGTTGGCCACGCGGTCCGCCCATTCGCGGCACTGCCTGGCCGAGGTTTCGTTGATTTCCCAGGCCAACTCGTTCAAAGAGGAGTCGTCGATGATCTTCTGATAGAACTCCGGATCCTTCCGGCCGCCGTGCTCGCGCGGATCATCCACGAAGAATTCGCTCTGCGCAATCGAGGTCGCGCCGAACGTGTTCGTCTCGATGATGTCCGCGCCGGCTTCGAGAAACCGCCGGTGAATGTCGCAGACCATCTCCGGCTGAGTCAGCGAAAACAGCTCGCCGTTGTTCAGCAGATCCTTCTTCGTGCCGAGGAACCGCCTGCCGCGGATGTCGGCCTCCTTCATCCCGTAAGAGCGGATGGTGGTGCCCATCGCGCCGTCGAGAATCGCGATTCGTTCCTGCAGAACCTTGTGGAGTGCGTGACCGCTGGAATCTTTCATGCCCTTCCAGCCGAGTGCCCCTTGCCGATATAAGCCATGTTCTTACAGGATAACCGCCGCGGACGGTCCTTCACCCGCTCGGGGGCGATGCGGGCGCGGGCCGCTACAGCCGCCGCACGGCCACCAGCGTCAGATCGTCGGCGGCGGGCGCCACGCCCATGAACTGGTCGAGACGTTGCTGCAGATGCGCAAGCACCTCACCGGCGCTCAGGCCGCCGGCGTGGCGGAGCGCGGTTTCGAAGCGCTCTTCGCCAAACTCCTCGCCCTCTCCGGAAACGGCCTCGGTGGCGCCGTCGCTGTACAGCACAAGCAGATCGCCATGGTGGAGCGCGCCGTGGTAGGCGCCATACTGCTGGTTCTTGAGGACGCCCATCACCGGACCGCCTCCGGGAAGCGTTTCCAGCGCGCCGCCGGCCCGCAGGATGTACGGCGGATTGTGCCCGGCGTTGGCGTATGTGAACTCGCCCGTGGCCGCGTCGAGAATGGCGATGAAAAACGTGATGAAACGGTTCTCCGGACAACTGGCCGAGACGCTGCGGTTGAGCCGCGTCAGGAAGAGCGCCAGATCCTCGGTCTCCTCGCTGAGCACCTGCACGCGCGCCTGCAGGCTGGACATGAGCAGCGCGGCTGACATGCCTTTGCCGGCCACGTCGCCGACGATCACGCCCAGCCGGCTGCCGGCCAGACGCAGGTAGTCAAAGTAGTCGCCGCCCACCGAACGGCAGGGCAGGCTGACGCCGGCCACGTCGAGACCAGCCACCCTCGGGGCTTCCCGCGGCAGCAGGTTGCGCTGGATTTCAGCCGCCTGCCCCACCTCCTTCGACAACAGGCGCTCGGCCTGCTCCACCTCGATCAGCCGCGCGTTCTCGATGCGGATGGCGGCGACGTTGGCCATGACGGTGAGCAGGTTCAGATCCTCGGCCGAGAAGGTGCGCCGCGGGTCGTTCGTGTCGATGTAGATCAGCCCGATCACGTCGTCCTTGGTTTGCAGAGGCACGGCGATCAGACTTTTCACATCCTGGGCGAACAGGGTGCTGGAGCCGCGGAGGGTTTCATCGGCGCCGGCGTCGTCCACCAGAACGGAGGCGCGCAGTTTCAGAACGCGGTCGCGGATGGCCTCGCTCACGCGGAGCCCGTCGCCCCGCAGGGAGCGCACGGCAAGGCGTTCGCCTTCGCAGGTGGCCAGCATGCCGCGGCGGCCGCCCACGCTCTTCATGGCGAGATCGAGAATCACCTCGAAAAGCTCGGCCAGAGGCCGGTGTCCGGCGAGTTCGCGGCCGGCCTCCATGAGGGCCTGGACGCGCGAAGCACCCGTGATCATTCCGGTGCTGAGAGCCTGCTCGATGCTCGATCCGCCCCGGCTCACCAGGCGGTCGAGCGTAGTCACGACGCTATTGCCGGCCAGGCCCGGGCCGCTGTCGTCACGGACAAACACGACGGTCTGCTCCATGGCGTGGGCCGGATCGTGATAGGTGAGCGTGACGCGCCCGGCGTGCAAACGGTCGCCCGAAGCAAGGCGGGTCCGGCCTTCCAGCCGTTCCCCGTTCAGCAGCGTGCCGTTCTTGGAGCCCTGGTCGGTGGCGAACCACGCGCCCAGTTCGCGATCCAGCAGAAGGTGGCGGCGCGATAAAACGGCGTCCTCGGGGTAAGCGAGATCGTTGTCGGAGGCGCGTCCCAGGGTGACGCGGTCCGCGGCGAGGGGATAGATGCGGCGCGTGCCGTCTTGCAGCGTGATGATGAGCGAAAGTGAGGTGGGAGTCACCATACGGCCAAATGGAAGCGAGCCGGCTCACCCGGCGAGCGCGGAGCGTGGGCCGCGGGCGAATCCCCAGTATCGCTCAGCGGCCAGTCCGCTTCACATCCACGTAGAGGGCTCCAGTTTCGGCCTGTCCGGCTTTCACCAGGGGCTCCAGTTGTCCCGGTCCCTGGGGCAGCGAAGCGCGAGCAATCGTGGCGGACTCGGCGCCAGCTTCGAAATTCTGCGCACCGGAGAAGGCGCCCAGCCGAACCTCGACCCGGCCCGGCGCGGCGGCCTTGGCAAAGCGGACGGTGACGTCGTAGTGGCCTGAATTCCGCACATCCACCTCCCAGTGGCCAATGCCGTTGGCCTCCCAACTGGCCCGTGGACCGCGCCAGTCCTGGCGCGTGAGAGTGACGGGATTCTCCTGCGGCGCGCCCAGTGCGATGCGCGGCGGCTCGAAATTGCGTTCGGCGGAGACGGAGGCGAACCACTCCTCAACGCCCTTGCGCATGCCGGCCACGATGCCGGGTTCGCTGCTGGCGATGTCGTGCTGTTCAGCCGGATCAGCGGCCAGATCGTAGAGTTCTCCGCCGTTCACGAGCTTGTACTGTTGCGTGCGCGCGGCGCAGGCGCGGAAGAGTTCGGGACGGTCGCCACGGTGCCATTGCGTGTAGAGCGTGCGCCCGGGCCACGCCGCGGTCCGCCCTTCCAAAAGTGGAACCAGGCTGCGCCCGTCCATGATCCGCCCGGCGGGGGTGCGTCCGGGCGGGAGTTTGACGCCGCATAGTTCGGCCAGAGTGGGAACCACGTCGATATGCGCGGCGATGCGGTCCACCTGCGCGGGCTTCACGCGGCCGGGCCAGCGGAAGAAAAACGGCACGCGGATGCCGCCCTGGTAGACTGTGCCCTTGCGCCCACGCATGCCGGCGTTGTAGCGCGGCTGTTGCGGGCCGTTATCCGTGAGGAAGATCAGGATCGTGTCGCGGTCGAGTTCGAGGCGCGTCAGCGCGGCCAACAGACGTCCCATGTTCTCGTCCAGGTTGCGGCACATGCCATACACCTTGGCCGTTGTCTCATCGAGGCCCTTGGCGGCAAATGGCTTCCAGTATTCATCGGCGATTTGCAATGGCGTGTGCGGCGCGTTGGTGGCAATGTAGGTGAAGAACGGATGGCGGCGGTTGCGCTCCACGAAGGCGATGGCCTCCCGGAAGAAGATGTCGGTGCAGTAGCCGGAGCGCTTCTCCCACTTGCCTTGCACCTTGAGCAGTGGATCGGTATACAGGTTGCCCGGCGGGTCAGAGGGCTGCGTGAGGCCGCCTCCCGTGCACACGACGGAGTCCTCAAAGCCCTGGTCCATGGGGCGCAAGGGGTAGTTATCGCCGAGATGCCATTTGCCGAAGATCCCCGTGCGGTATCCGGCGGGCTTCAGGATTTCGGCCAGTGTCACTTCGTCGGGCCACATCATGGACCGCCCCAGGTAGGTGTCCACAATGCCCGTACGGTAGTTGTAACGGCCCGTGAGCAGCGACGACCGCGTGGGCGAGCACACCGGACACACCTGAAACTGCGTGAACTGGGCGCTCTCCCGGCCGATGCGGTCGAGATTGGGCGTGCTCAGATGCGGATTGCCGTGCAGCGAGAGGTCGCCATAGCCCTGGTCATCGCTCATCACGAGGATGACGTTGGGAGGCCGCCGCGACTGGCCGCGCGCCGCCGTTTGGACGAAGGGAGCGGCGAGAGACGTGGCGAAGGAGGCCGTGAAGGATTGGGCAAGGCGGCGGCGGGTGAGCATGTTTCCTCAAACGGGCGGCGTAGCGGACTCGGCGCCGGTCAGGCCCTGGTCCGACTTCGCCGGGTCATAGTTCGGATTGGGTGTGGGCATGATGGCGCGCGTTGCACGGCGCCACCGGTCCAAACGGGTGCGCAGGGCCGCGGCTCGTTTTGCTTCGCGGCGGGACAAGTTGGTCTGCTCGCCCGGGTCTGAATCGAGGTTGTAGAGTTCCAGCCGGTGGTCCTCATAAAACTCGATCAGCTTCCAGTTTCCGGAGCGAATCGCCCCACCGGGCGCACCTCCCTGGTTCGAATAATGGGGGTAGTGCCAGTAGAGCGCCTCCCGGCGCGGCTTGCGGCCGCCGGTGAGCAACGGCAGCAGGTTCACGCCGTCGAGGTTCGCTGGAATCCCGAGGCCGGCTGCGGCCAGGGCCGTGGGGAACAGGTCCGTGGAGCAGACCGGCGCGTCACTGACGGCCGGGGCGGCGCGGCCCTTCCAGCGGATCATGAACGGCACGCGGATTCCCCCTTCATAGAGGTGCCCCTTGCCGGCGCGTAGCGGCGCGTTATTGGTGACGAACTTTTTGCTGGAGCCTTCATAGCGCAGCCCGCCATTGTCGGCCAGAAAGTAGACGAGCGTGTTCTCCGCCAGGCCGAGCGCGTCGAGCTTGGCCATCAGGCGTCCAAACGCCAAGTCCATCGCCTCGACCATCGCTCCATAGACGGGGTCGCCCTGAGCGGCTCCGCTACCGGCCTTGCGCCTGTACTTCTCCACGAGCGACTCGGGCGCGCCCAGCGGGATGTGAACGCTGTAGTGAGGCAGGTAGAGGAAGAAGGGACGGTCCTTGTTCTCCTCGATGAAGGCCTCCGCCCGCCGCGTCAGGTAATCGGCCAGGTACTCGTGCTCATGCGGTGGGGGCGTGGTGAGCCCGGCGATATTGTAGGGCGGCCACCAGGAGCGCGGAGAGCCCGACGATGTGCCGCCAATGTTCCGGTCAAAGCCCTGCTCCACCGGTGAGAAGCCTTCCCCGCCCAGATGCCACTTGCCGATGCTCGCCGAAACGTAACCTGCCGGCTTGAGAGCCTCGGCCAACGTCACATGATCGAGCGGCAGCTCCGTGCGCGTGCGTGGGCACAGGGCGCGCGCCGTGGGCCACTGCTTGCGTCCGGCAATCCAATCGGTGACGCCCGAACGCACGGGGTATTGGCCCGTGAGAACGCTGGCGCGTGTGGGCGAGCAGACCGGGCAGGCGGCGTAGCCATTGGTGAAGCGGACGCTTTCGCGCGCAAAACGGTCGAGATGGGGGGTCTCGTAAAAGGTGCTGCCATAGCAGCCGAGATCGCGCCAGCCATAGTCGTCTATGAGCACAAGCACGATGTTGGGCGGCCGCCTGCTTTGCGCGGGCGCGGCCACCGCCAGCGAGGCGGCCAGAAAGGAACGGCGCGTGGTGGTCGTGGTCATAGCTTGATGAAGATCTTCCGGCGGTAGAGCCAGACACAGACATAGATCTGAAAGGCGACCACGGCGCAGGAGGCAAGCGCCTTTCCCCATGCGCCCCACCATTCGATGGGCCACAGCAGCAGGGCGGCCGCGGCGCGTTCCATCCAGCCGTGCAGCATCTCGTGGAACAGATATATAAAGATGGAGTTGGCGCCCACGATGGCGCCGGTTCTGGCCCAGCGGCGTAGCTGGCGCACATCGCACAGGTAGTAGAACGCGGCCAGCACCCACAGCGTTATGCCCGTGCTCGCCAGAGCGAACGAAGCGGTCCAGATCTTTTTGTTGATCGGGATGACGGCGTTGAGAGCGAGTCCGGCTGCCAGCGCGGCGGCGCCCCACCCGGCCAGTGTACGCAGCTTGGCTCCGCCGGTGCGGGTGCTCTTCAGCAGCCAGCCGGCCATGACGCCGAAAATCGTGTTCGCGGCCGATGAGACACAGTTAATGGTGGCGTAGCCGCCCCCCCAGTGGCGTCCCAGCAGCACGCCGTCGAGCCAGTAGCCGGGGTTGGCATTGCTGTCGTACGGCCCGGTTACGCCAGCGGGACGGGCAAAGTTGTAGAACCCCCAGTGGAGCGCGAGCAGGGCCGCGGCGAGTCCGGCCTGGGCGCGCCAGCCGCGATGTAGCACAAGGTAGGCGGCCAGGTAGGTGAAGGAGAGCTGGCCAAGGACGTTGATCAGGTCGGCGTTGGGGCGTCCGGCGCTGATCGAGCGCGCCACCATGCCCCAGAACAGGAGCAGGGCGCAGCGTTTGAGAACGTGCCGGAACAGATCGCCCTCCGTGGCGCCCTCCGCGCGGCGCTTGTCGAAGGCCCATGGCATGGCGGCTCCGACAATGAACATAAAGAAGGGTTGGATGAGGTCCCAGGCGTTAAAACCGTGCCAGACGGCGTGAGTGAACTGGAATTCGAGCGGGGCGATCCAGGGGATGTCCTTCAGATGGTGCAGACCGAAGCCGTTGGAGAACATCCAGATCATGGTGAAGCCGCGGAACGCGTCGATCGAGAAGACGCGGGCGGCGGCCGGCAGCGGGGGGGCGGAGGAGGGCGAAGGCGGTGAAGCGACAGCAGCCATCGACCGGCATTATATAAGGCTTGGGCCGCACGGGGGCCAGCCGTGGCTGCCTGTGTCGAGGCTGGCTGTCGCGGTGGGCGGGCCCGTCCAGCCTAAACATTTCCATTAGGACTGCCGATAGTCCAGTGAGTTTAGAACGGGAGACTACCGTGGAAACGCAACTGATGTATGTGATCAGCATCGTACTGGGCGTGGCGTTCGGCTACTTCATCGCCAACATGATGTTCCGCAACGAGCGGAACGGCCTGGTCGCCCAAGGCCAGCAGGCGGGCGAGGCCGAACGGGCGAAGCTTGCCGATCAGGTGCGGCAGCAGGAGCTGCGCGTGACCGAGATCGAGAAGGAGCGTGAGCAGGAGCGCACCCAGATCGAACAGTTGCAGGAACAGAACGAAAAGTTGAAGGTTCTTCACAGTGAGTCGGGTGAGCGCGTGGCCGAAGCGCGGCGGGCCGCCGACGAATACTGGCAACAGATTGTAACCGAGTTGAAACAGGCGGCGGGCGGCGATGGAGGCCTGGTGCTGGAAAGCACGCGGCAGATCGAGGAACGCGTAAACGTGGCCGTGGCCGAAGCGCGTAGCGAGGCCGAGGAGCGGCTGGGAGCGGCTGTCCGGGAGGCGCGTGAAGAGGCGGCCGCCGAGTGGCGGCAGGCTGTGGAAGACGCACGGCGGCAGGAGCCTCCGCTGATGGCCGCTGTCGAGGATTCGGCCCGCGTGGAGGAGATCGAGAACCTGCGGCGGGAGTTGGACGAGGTCCGCCGGCAGTCCGGGGAGAGCATCTTACAAGCCGTGGCCGAGGCGCGCGAAGAGGCGGCGGCGGAGTGGGGACCCGTCGTCGAAGCCGCTCGCGGAGAAGCGGCGCAACGGGCGCAGAGCGATGCCGTCGCGGCCATGCAGCGGGAAGAGGAGCAGTGGCAGCACGCCGTGGCCGAAGCCCGGCAGCAGGCCGAAGAACAGTGGCAGCAGGCGCTGGCCGAGGCGCGGCGGCAGGCTGAGTTTGAGCGGGAACAGGCGGCCGAGCAGAGCATGTCGGCGGCGGCGAGAATCGCCACGATGACCGAAGAGCTGCGGGCCATGCGCGCCCAGGTGGAGGAGTTGCAGTCGGCGCAGGCGGCCCGGCGGGAGACGGCGCTGGCGGCAGCCGGACCGGAAACCGTCACAGCCAGCCTCCCGGAGGCCGCTCCCGCGGTGATCCCAGATGCCATGCTGGAAACCTTCCGCACGGTGGCCGCTGAGGCGTTGCAGGCGAACAACCAGAAATTCCTGGACCTGGCGCAAGTGGCCCTGGAGCGGATCCAGGAGACGGCGCAGCCGCAAACATCCGGCTACTCCAGCGCCGTGCACGAGCTCATAAAGCCCATCTGCGAAACACTGGCGCGTGTGGACTCCAATCTCGGACAGTTTGAGAAGGATCGCCAGGACACGCTCGCGAACCTCACAGAGATGGTGTCGGGCCTGGTGGAGCAGGGCAAGGATCTGCGGCGGGAAACCTCGGGGCTTGCACGCGCCCTGCACCCCGCGGCGGCGCGCGGCCGTTGGAGCGAGGTGCAATTGCGGCGTGTCGCCGAACTGGCGGGCATGGTCGAGCACTGCGACTACGATGGCGGCGATGCCGCCGGACGCAATGAGATGGTTGTGCACCTGCCAAACCGCCGCGACATCGTGGTGGACGCCAACGTTTCCTTGTCGGCCTATCTGGAGTCCCTCGAAGCCGGTGACGATGCCACACGCGCGGCAAAGCTACGTGAACATGCCGGCCTCGTCAGGACGCACCTTGCGCATCTGGCCGGTGCGGAGTACTGGAGCCGGTTCGCCTCCCCGCCCGAATTTGTTGTCGCGTTCCTGCCGAGCGAGTCCATCTTCAGCGCGGCTCTGGAGCACGATCCCGCACTGGTCGAATTCGGCGCTGAGAACCGCGTCATCCTGGCCACGCCCACGACGTTGATTGCTCTCCTGAAGGCTACCTCCTACGGATGGCGCCAGCAGCAACTGGCCGATACCGCCAATACCGTCCGTGAACTGGGCAGAACTCTCTATGACCGGCTGATCACCTTTACCGGCCACATGGAAGATCTGCGCCGGAGTCTGGAACGCAGCGTCGACTGCTATAACCGGGGCGCCGCCTCGCTTGAATCCCGCGTGTTGGTGAACGCCCGCAAATTCCAGGAGCTCTGCGGAATCGAATCGCCGGAGCTTCCGTTTCTCGATCCCGTGGAATCCCTGCCTCGCTCGCTGCAAGCGCTGGAAAGCGCTACGAGTGCCGGTCCCGGCCCGGCGGCTTTGCTGACGGAGGCAGGAGCAACCTTTACGGACACTGACGCTTCGACACAGGATGCCCCCCAGGGCAGTGAGGTGGAAGCACCGGTGATCGAACTCCCCATCGTTCCCGTGTCCTCACCGGTCATCGTGAGCGAGCCGAGGGTGGTAAGCGAGGCCAACGTGGTCAGCGAACCCCGCGTGGTGAGCCAGCCGACCTTCGTCAACGAGGAACAACCGGTAACGCGATAACCGTCGTGCAGGACCGGCGTTTCGCCTGGTCATGAGAACGATGTAAAAGCAATGTAAAAGGCTGCAAACCACGCAACCCTCTTGCGCTCGCTCACATCCTACCCGTTGGAAGGAGTGACCAAGATGAAAAAGAGTCTGATGGGTTTGGCCATTGCGATGTTGCTGGCCGCGCCTTCGATGTTTGGCGCGGTGAACGCGGACAAAGTCCGCAAAGAACTGGTGACGCTTCCGTTCTACAGCATCTTCGACAACTTGAGTTTTCGCGTGGACGGCTCGACGGTTACGCTGATGGGCTCGGTGACGCGGCCCACGCTCAAGAGTTCCGCCGCGAATGTGACGGCCCGAGTGGAGGGCGTGGAACACGTGGTGAACCAGATTGAGGTTCTGCCCCTGTCGCCGAACGACGACCGGATTCGCTGGGCGACGGCGCGCGCCATCTACGGACAGACGGCTCTGAACCGCTACGCCATGGGTGCGCAGCCGCCCATCCGGATCATCGTGAAGAACGGTGACGTGCGGCTGGAAGGCATTGTGGGCACGGAAATGGACCGGAACATCGCGTTTCTCGCGGCCAACGGCGTGCCCGGAGTGTTCACGGTGGAGAACCATCTGCGAGTGGAGCGCGGACGGTCAGTGAGCTAAGCACAGATCCACGGTTCGAATCGGGGCGGACGCAGGTCCGCCCCATTTTCGTTTCACAGCACGGCGCCGGGCCGTTGACAGCCGGCGAGCCGCGTGGGACAAAATAAGGTCCCATGGAGATCTTTGTGACAGGAGCCACCGGTTACATCGGCAGCGCGGTCAGCCGGGTCCTGCTGGAAAAGGGGCATACCGTCAGCGGCTTGGCCAGAAGCGGCGAGGCGGCCGCTGCGTTGAGCGCGGCAGGCGTCACGCCGGTGCGCGGCAGCCTGGAGGATGCGGCCGCGCTGGAACAAGCGGCGGCCCGGGCCGGGGCCACGGTCCACACGGCCATGCCATGGGGAGAAGAGGCGGGAGCCGAGGATGCCCGCACCGTCGCCACGCTGATCCAGGCGCTCTCCGGCAGCAATAAGCCACTGGTGTACACAAGCGGCATCTGGCTGATGGGAGAAACCCAAGGACGCGTGGCGGGTGAAATGTTCCCCGTGCGGCCTCCGGCGATGCTCTCCTGGAGACCGGCCGTGGAGCGCACCGTGCAGGACGCCAAGGAGCGTAACGTACGGGGCGTGGTGCTCCGTCCGGCCATGGTGTATGGGCGGGGCGGCGGCCTGGTGGGCATGATGTTGCGCCAGGCGCGCGAGCGTGGCGTGATCCAACTTCCCGGCACGGGAGCGAACCATTGGAGCTTCGTTCACGTGGATGATCTGGCGGCGCTCTACCATCTGGCCATTGAACGCGCGGCGGCGGGGTCGCTCTACCTGGCCGCGCATGGCACGGCCGTCACGGCGCGGGCCGTCGCGGAGATGGCGGCCAAGACGGCCGGCGTTCCGGGGCGCGTCGAGTTTATCTCCGTGGATGCGGCGCGGGCGACAATGGGAATGATGGCCGATTGCCTGGTTCTCGATCAAAAGGTGTTAAGCACCAAAGCGGCGCGCGAGCTGGGTTGGAAGCCGTGCGGACCGGGCGTGCTGCAAGCGCTGGCGGCCGGCGCGGCGTGATCATCGGCCTGGATACGACGCCGCTGGCGCAGGTTGCCGGCGGTTTGCCGCCGCGGGGCGGCATCGCACGGTATACGGAGCGGCTGCGCGACGCGCTGCGGCGCGAGTTTCCTGGCGACACGGTGATGGAACTCACCGATCAGGGAGCGGCTCTCGGGCTTTTCCGGCGGAGGTGGTGGAGCATCGGTCTCCCGCTTGCCCTTCGCCAGCGTGGCGCGCATGTATTCCATGGCCCTGACTTTTCCGTGCCCTACCTGCCGGTCTGCCCCAGTGTGGTGACGATTCACGACACCTCCCCCTGGCGCACCGAATATCAGGCCGCCACCAGTCCGCGCGTACGGCGGCGGACGCCTTGGCTGGTTTCGCTTGGCATGGCGGCCCTGGTGGTCACGCCCACGGAAGCCGTGCGGCGCGAGGTGCTGGAGCGCTTTCGCCTTCATGAATCGCGGGTGCGCGTCACGCCGTTGGGAGTCTCCGTGCAGCCGACAGGCGAGGCCAAGGAGGACTTCGCGCTCGTCGTTGGCTCGGGTCTGCGGAAGAATATCGAGCGGGCGCGCGAGGCGGCCGAAGCGCTGGCGCCTCTTCGCGTGGTGAACCACGACGTGAGCGACCACGAACTGGCGTCGCTCTACACGCGTGCGCGCGTCCTGCTGTTGCCCTCTCACTACGAGGGTTTCGGACTTCCAGCCATCGAGGCCATGGCCTGCGGCACGCCGGTGATCGCCTCCACCGATGCGGCGTTGCGCGAGGTGTGCGGCGGCGCGGCGCTGCATGTGGACGCCAGCGACGCGCCCGGCTGGCGCGAGGCGTTCACCGCCGTGTGGCGGCAGCCGGACAGGGCGCGCGCCATGGCCGAAGCCGGTCTCCGGCGGGCCGCAACGTTCACCTGGGAGCGCACCGCGCGCGACACGCACGCCGTGTATGAGGAAGCGGTGAGACTGCATGCCTAGGCCGCGCGCATTGCTCCTGTCGCCAGAGGCGCCGTACCCGCTTTGGGGCGGCGGTGCGCTGCGCACGGCGTCTGTGCTGAACTATCTGGCCGGCCGCTATGCTCTGGACATCGTGCTCTTCCGCGAACCGGGAGCCGGCGATCCGGCGGCGGCCCTGCCGGAGGGCCTGGTCGAAAGGGCAAAGGTGATCGGTCTGCCGTTCCACGCCAGAACGCTGCCTGCGCGCCTGCGGCGCAATGGCCTCCGCCTGTTGCGCGGCGTACCGCCTCTCTGGGACCGCTTCGCCGGCTTTGACCGCGATGTGTCGAATTGTGTCGAAGGCCGCCGGTACGAAGTGGTGGTGATCGAGCATCTCTGGTGCGCCCATTACGAGCGTGTGCTGCGGCCCGCGGCCGGGCGCATTCTGTTGAACCTGCACAATGTCGAATCGGCGCTCCATAGAAGGTTCGGCGCCGCCGAGGGGGGCGCGGCGCGGTGGGCGCACGAGCGGTTTGCGCGAGCCTATGAGCGCATCGAGCGGCACTGGCTGCCACGATTCGATCTGGTGCTGGCGGCGTCGGATGCTGACGCTCTCAGACTGCCATCCTGCAAAGCCGCCGTGTATCCCAACACACTGCCTCACTGTGCTCTTCCCGCACGCGCCGCGCCGGGAGCCGCTGCGGGAGGAGTGCTCGCGTTCAGCGGCAACATGGCGTATCACCCCAACGTCCAGGCCGTGCGGTGGTTCGCGCGCGACATTTGGCCGCGGGTGCGCCGGGCAGTTCCCGCTGCGGAGTGGGTCCTGGTTGGGAAGAATGAACATGTGGTGCGGGACCTTGTGCGCGGTGTCGAAGGCGTACGCTGCACAGGCATGGTGGAAAACGCCGTGGCAGAACTGGCGCGAGCGGATGTCGCCGTGGTGCCTCTGCTGAGTGGTTCCGGCACACGGTTGAAAATTCTGGAGGCTTGGGCGGCTGGCACACCTGTGGTTTCCACCCGCCTGGGTGCGGAAGGACTAGGCGAATGGGACGGCTTGCCTGTGACGCTGGCCGATAATGCAGACGAATTTTCAGCGAAAATCGTTTGGCTACTGCGCCAGCAGGATGAGGCCGCCGCACTGGGCGTCGCCGGACGGCAACGGTTCGAACGTTCTTTTACATGGGAGTCGGCCTGGAAAGTTCTGGCCGGGGCGGGGTTGTGACTATACTTAAAGAGACTGTGCGCGGACATGTCCTGAGGTTGGGTGATGGATAGGTCTTAGCACGCATGGCGAGAAAAGATTGCATGCGCATTTCCGTTGATGCACACGCTGTCGGGCGCAAACTAACGGGGAACGAGGTTTACATCCGCAGCCTTTTGAACGAGGCCGCGGCGATGGACTCAGGCCACGAGTTGATTGCTTACGTGTCCGAGCCCGGCGCATCGAAGCAGTTAGACAACCGGATTCAGTGCTGGCAGGTCTCCCGCAATCCTTTCAAGCGGTTGGGCTGGGATCTGCGGCGTTGTCTGCTGCGCGACCGTCCCGACCTGCTGCACATCCAATATACCGGCCCTTTGTTTTCTCCCGTGCCCATCGTGGTGAGCGTGCACGATGTCAGCTTCGTCGAACGGCCGGAATTTTTCCCGGCGGCGCGCGTGGCGCAGTTGCAGCGCACGGTTCCGCGCACCATCCGGCAGGCTGTGGCGATTCTGACGCCGAGCGAATTTTCAGCGCGCGCCATTCAGCGCGTGTACGGGACGGCGCCGGAGAAAATTCATGTGGTGCACAACGGCGTTTCCGCATCCTTCCGCCCTGTGTCGCGGGAGGTGGCCCGGGCCGAGGTGGAGCGGCGATACGGAGTGCCCGGTCCATACCTGCTCACCGTAGGTGATCTGCAACCGCGTAAGAATCAGGTGGGGCTGATCGCGGCGTTTGAAGACCTGATGCGTGAGCGTCCGGAGTTGCCGCATCACCTGGTAATGGCCGGCAAAGGGAACTGGCACGCGGGAGAGGTGATGCAGCGCGCCAGGCGGTCTGCTCTCTCCGGACGGATCCACTTCACGGGGTTCGTTCCCGATGAAGCGTTGCTGCACCTGTACGGCGGTTGCGACCTGTTCGTGTTCCCCAGCTTCTATGAAGGGTTCGGCATCCCCATCGTCGAAGCCATGGCGTGTGGCCGCGCCGTGGCCTGTTCCAACACCAGCGCCACGGCCGAGGTCGCTGACGGAGCGGCCTTGCTGTTTTCGCCAGACGAAACCCGGGAAATGGCGGCGGCGATCCGCGACGTGCTGCTCGATCCCGAGTTGCGTCTGCGCATGGAGCGGCTGGGCCAGCAACGGGCGGCCATGTTCCGCTGGAGACCGGCGGCCGAGCGGACCATGGAAATTTACGCCGGAGTGGCCGAGGCGGCGCGTACGAATTCTTCCAAGACCAGGCGCGCCTCCGCGCACGCGGTGCCGGTGTCGCGATCGTGATGGGGCGCGCACGTTTGGCGGCGTTGGCCGCCGCACTGCTGGCTGGCGGCGCGGCGCGGAGCGAAACGCTGGAGTACAAGATCGTCTGGCCCAGCGGCGCAAGACTAGGCACGGTGCGTCTGGACATGACCGGCGCACAGATGAAGCCGATGGCGCCGCTTACCGCGCGTATGACGATGGATGCAAGTTTCCCCGGCGTGCCCGTGACGGGCGAGTTCCATTCCACCATGGACGGCAAAGGCTGCACGCAGCGGTTCGAGAAGAGGTTCACGCTGGCGCTACGGCGTTCCGACGAGGTGGTGACCGTGGCGGGCGGCAAGGCGGTGAGGAAAACGGGGGCGGGTGGCGGTGAGTCCACCATGGCCGTGCCCGCGTGCGCGCATGACGCGCTCGCCTTCCTCCAGTTTGTCCGGCGCGAATTGAAGGCTGGCCGTGTTCCCACGGACGGGAAGCTATTGTTCGGCGCGCAGTACGGCGTGACAGTGAAAAAACTGGGACCGGACAAGGTCACCATCGGCGGCGGAAAGGTGGACGCCGAGCGGTTTGTCTTTCATGTGAAGGGTCCGGCGTCGGAGTCGGAGTTTGAAATCCTGTTCAGCCCCGACATGGCGCGCACCCCCCTGGAGGTGCGCGTGGACATGGCCGTGGGGAAGTTCCGCCTGGAACTGGCGCCGTAATCAATGAAGGTTGCCTACTACTCGCCCATGCCCCCGGCGCGAAGCGGCATCGCGGACTATTCGGCGATGCTGCTGGAAGAACTGCGCGGACTGGTGGAGGTGGACCTCGGCGGACGCTCGGGCGGCGCGGCTGTGGCGCTCTACCAACTGGGCAACAACGCCGATCACATGGAAGCCTACGAGATGGCGCTTCGCGAGCCCGGTGTCGTCGTGTTGCACGAGGCCAATCTCCACCACCTGATCACCGACCTCACCATCCGCCGTGGTGATTGGGACGCGTATGTGGAGGCTTGCGCCCATGACGGCGGCGAGGCGGCGCGCGTCTATGCCGGGCGTGTACGGGCACTCGATGTAGGACCGGATTACGAAGGCGTTCCCATGCTGCGGCGCGTGCTGGAACGGGCGCGCGGGGTCATCGTCCATAGCCGTTACGTGGGCGCGCGCTGCCGCGAAGCGGGCTACACGGGACCGCTGGCCGTGATTCCACACGGCGCGGCGATGCCGCCGGTGGACCGGATGAATTGGCGTGCGAAGCTGGGTGTGAACGAGAGCGATCCTCTGGTGGGTGTGTTCGGCTATATGAAGCCGTACAAGCGGGTGTCCCAGTCCCTGCGCGCGTTCGCGCGCCTGTTGCGCATGGCGCCCGAAGCAAAGATGATCCTGGTGGGCGAGGAGCATCCGGAGTCTCCGCTGGCGCCGCAGATCCGCGCTCTGGGCCTGCAAGCCGCGGTGCGGCGCTTCGGCTTCGCGACGGAGATGGAGTTCAGCGGCTATCTCTCGGCGTGCGACGTGATCTTGAACCTTCGCTACCCCACCGTGGGAGAAACCTCGGGCACTCTGCTGCGCGCCTTCGGCATGGGCAAGGCGGCGGTTGTGAGCGACGTGGGGAGCTTCGCCGAGTTCCCCGGCAGCGTCTGTTTGAAGGTCCCCGTCGACGCCACGGAAGAGGACACGATTTATGAGTTGTTGAACCTGCTCGTGTCCCGGCCGGCGCTGGCGCATGCTCTGGGCGCGCGGGCGCGCGAGTGGGTGGAGCGCGAGTGCTCCTGGCCCCGCGTGGCCCGGCTGTACGCGGAGTTTCTGGAAGCCGTGGCCGCTGGACGCGAGTGGCGCGAGCCTTCCGAAACGGAGCAACCGCCAACCGCGCCATCCTCACCGCCGGCCGTCCAGGTGGAGGGCGAATATCTGCTGGGCTGGGCCGAGCCCTCCGCGCGCGAATATGTCGATACGCACCTGACCCGCTTGACGAAGACGCTGGAGTTGACGCCGCCTGGCGGCCCTGAGAAGAGCATCCTCGAGATGGGCGCGTACCTGCAAATCACTCCTTCACTCAAGACGAAGCTCGGATACGGCGGGGTGCGCGGCTGCTATTTCGGACCAGCGGGAAGGGTGGAGCACCGCGAGGTGGTTTCCACTGGCGGCGAGGTCTTCACCTGTGAGGTGGACCTGTTCGATGCCGAGCGGGACCGCTTTCCTTACGGCGGCGAGTCGTTCGACACCGTGCTGTGCTGCGAACTTCTGGAGCATCTCACGGCCGATCCGATGCACATGATGTCGGAGATCCACCGCGTGCTGAAGCCGGGCGGACATCTGGTGCTGACCACGCCGAACATTGGCTCCCTTCGCGCCATCGCCGCGTTGCTGGCGGGCTATCATCCAGGCTTCTTCCCCGCCTATATCAAGCCCTCCGAAGACGGAGCCTCCGACGCCCGCCACAATCGCGAGTACACGGCGCGCGAGGTCTATCTGCTGCTGCACGGCAGCGGCTTCGAGATTATCCGCCTGGAAACGGGCGAATTCAAGAGCGAGCCAAGGCCGGAGCATGTCTGGGTGGAGCACATGCTGTCGCGGTACGGAATGCCGGGCGAATTGAGGGGCGACGGCGTGTATGCCGTGGGCCGGAAGACCGGCCCCGTGCGCGAGCGGTGGCCGCAATGGTTGTATAGTTGAGAGCCGCCGGAGCGGAATGTCATGAGCGTGCGCTACGAGAATGCGCAGGTGGAGATCAGCGGCCAGGGGCGGCTGCGCGTGTCGTTGCGCGTGGTGAACGATTCGGCCTTTTACTGGCGCGGCGCGGCGCTTGGCTGGCAGGTGACTGATCGCGAATCGCATCGTTACCTGCAGGATGGTCCTCCGGTAGAGTTGTCCGGTGAACTGGCGCCGGGCGAATCCCGCGAGTGCGTGATCGAGGGCGGCCTGCCGTCCATTGCCGGCTCCTACAGGCTGTTCGTGTCGCCTCTTACGCCCGAGCTTGGCTGGCTGCACACGAGCGGCGCCAAGGCGCTCGTGGTCGATGTGGACGTGGATAGCGGCGGCGCGGCGTTGCGAGCGCATGGCTGCTGGAGCATCGCGGAACTGTCCCGCCGCGATCTCACGTCGGCCCCGCGCGAAATGCTGAAGGCTGTGTGGTCCAACCGCGGTCTGGCCTGGGCTCTGGCCAGGCGCGACCTGGCGGCGCGCTTCCGCGGCTCTCTAGGCGATGCCCTGTGGACTGTGTTGCATCCTTTGCTGCTCATGCTCACCTACCTGTTCGTGTTCGGCGTGGTGCTGCGCGCGCGGTTCGCGGGCGACCCCAGCACAGCGGGTTTCGCGCTCTACTTTCTCGCCGGCATGGCGCCATGGCTGGCGTTCAGTGAAGCCGTGGGCCGCGCGCCTACAGCGCTGGTGGACCACCGGCATTTCGTTAAGAAGCTGGTTTTCCCGGTTGAAATTTTGAACGTGGTGCACGCGCTGGCGGCGCTGATCACGCAAATGGTCGGACTCGGTCTGCTGTGCGCGCTGGTGTTGGCGCTGCGCGGCGGCGTCCCGGCGATGGCTCTGCTATTGCCTGTGTTCCTGGTCCCGCAACTCTTGCTGACGGTGGCCGTGTCATGGACGCTCAGCGCTTTGGGCGTCTATCTGCGGGACCTCGGCCAGATCATCGGCTTCCTGCTGACGCTGCTCTTCTTTCTCACGCCTATCTGCTACCCCGAGGAATCGCTGCCGCCGGGCCTGGACGCCTTTTTCCGCAAGAACCCGCTTTATGTGATCGTGCGCGGATGGCGAGCGCTGCTGCTGCAGGGCCCCATGCCCTCGCCGCGCAGCGTCCTGCTGCTCTATGCGATCTCCGTGCTGGCTGTCTACGCGTCGGCTCTGCTCTACCGTAAGCTGCGGCCCACCTTTGCCGACGTGCTGTAGCCAGGGCGCGCCTGCGCGTGAATGCCCTACGGCGCGATGGTAAGCACCATGCGCCGGTAAGAGGTGAGCGGAGGCGATCCACCATCGGTAGCCGAAAGGACAATGTGAATGCTCGCTCCGCGTGGCGACGCCGGAACCATAACCGCGGTGCGGATCGCCGTGGGATGAGCGATCTCCACGCTGGCGCCGGGTGTGCCCGCCTCGCGGTACTGCCACCACTGGTAGCCGATGGAGCCGCCATCCGGGTCCGTGGTTCCAGCCGCATCGAGCCACACAGTTTCGCCCGGCGCCACGGTGCGCCGCAGCACGTTCATGCTCCGGTCGCCGTTCAGTGTAACGGCCGGATTGTGATTCGCGCCCGCGAACGGCCTCACCAACCAGTTCATGCGCGCCGCGAAATCGTTGCTCGTCGCGCGGTTCCATCGCGCCACCGTCCACTGCGCTCTCCTCAGTTCCACGTTGGATTCCGGGTGGCTGTCACCGGTCTCCACGAAGAACCGCGTATCATGACCAAACGCGCGGAACCGTCCGCCCCATCCGCCCCATTCCGGCTGCTCCGGGTCACTCAGGCCTCGCGCCAAAAGGTGAAGGAAGGATGGCGTATCGCCTTCCTTGATGCCTGGCCTTCCGGCGTCCGGATAAGCCGCCCCCAGAGGTCCATGTCCACGGCGCACGTTCCTCTCCACCCACGGGCCGTCCCTCATCTCCTCCGGCCCCTCGGTATGAATCCCTCTGTGCGCTTCGATATTCAGAATCAGAAACAGCTCGGGGACATTCTTCCAGAGCCAGATCGTTCCCGTGTCCTGCCAACTGATCTGATATACCCTGAGTTTTTCAATGAAGCGCCGCGCCTCCCCTGGCGTCCGATGATGGCGCACGCTCCAGATGGCCTGCGCCAGGTCCATGGCGCCACCCCACACCGTGATCCAAACCGGCCGCGGGTCCTTCCTGTCGACAACCTCGATGATATGCCGTGACGCGGAGGTATCCCTCTCCGGACCAATCCATTTTTCGGCCGGATCGCACGTGCGGCTATCCCGGAAGCCGGGCGGATACGGCGCCTCGAATCCCTTGCCGAATCCTGCCCACAGGCGCACCACCGGAGCGCCCGCCTTCACGTTGCGCTTCAACGCCTCCACAGATGGATATGGATAACCCGGTCTCTCGTGACGGCGGAGTCTACCCAGAACTTTTCCATATTCATCGAGGACCGCCTGTATCAACTCGGGCCGCACCGAGCCATCGCCAAAGGCCAGCGAAGTCGCGATCAGCCCTTCGATCTCGAACTCGTTCGCGTAGGTCAGGAGCCGTATCAGTGACTGCTTGTCATCCGGGTCCTTGAAGAAGTCCGTCAGCACAATGAGCCGGGTGCGCTGCGTGTGCGTGGCCGCTGGCGCCCGCGACGCGGCGTTGGAGAGCAGGAGCGCAAGACCCGCAACAACAATATGACGGCAGGCAATCATCGCGCCCCCTTAACGCCCATGATTGGCGAGCAACTCCCACCGCTCACCGAAAAAACCACCCAAGACGATCTTACCTGGTTGACGGTCTCCTGGCGGAGTTGTTACATCCACCACGGCGTAATCTGGCAGCTTCGGCGTCTGCTGTGAATTCGTCAAGTAATGCGCCTCTCGGAAGGTCAGCCCTGAGTTCAACACCACATACTTCGAAGGGTTCAGCGGATTGGGGTAGATCAGAATCGCCACGTGCGTAGCCGATGGAAACCGCTGCCCGCCCACCACCACGGCCTCGCGCGTCCACTGCACGGGCAATTTGTCAGCGATCTTTCCCAACACCGCGTTCGACCGCGGATCACCCCACAGCACAAGATTCGAAGACGCGATGTCGGCATCGGTGATCTCCGTGTCCTTCCTCACAATCGCTTCGCCGCGAAACTGGCGCCGCCACTCTGTAATCGCGCGCCTGCTCTCGGACGCCACCCACTGGGCGGCACCGGCGTGCATCGCCTCGCCCGCCGGCGTCACCATCACGAAGCGGTCCCAGAAGGCATCATCAACCGGACCCTGCAATCCGTGCCGTTTCCGCACACCGTCCGGCAGCGCTCCAGCGCGCCATTTGCCCGCGGCCTTCACCAGCGGCGCCTGCCACGAACCATCCGATTCAGGCCCCGCCAGCGTCACCACCTGGCCGTCGATGGCCACCTTCACCTCGCCCGCCTCCACCAGCGCCGCCCCCGGTGCAAACTCCAGCCGCAGCGCCGAGACATTCACCGTCCGCACCGCCACATCATGCGCGCCAGCCACCTCGGCCTCGACACGCGCCTTCTCCCAGTGCTTCTCCAATCCATCCACAACAACCCACTTCATGCGGTTGTAGCGCAGCGTGTAGGTGGTGAACCGCACCTTCTTCGGATATGCCACGCGTCCGCGCTCCATGATCGCGTCCATGCGCCGGTTGATCTCGGCGATTGCATCCGGGTGATACCGGTGCGGCGTCTGTGGACCGATGATGTGCGTCAACGTCATGCCTTCCTTGGCCATGTAGGACGCCATGATGTCCGCCGCCTGCTTCTGCTTGTCGATCTCACCCGAGTAAGCCACCACCGGGAGATTGAACAGGTTCGCCGCATACTCCGTCGCATCGTAGAGCCGCCATAGGCGTTGCTCGTACCATGGTGGTTTCGGCCCTCCGCCCCGCATCACGCCCGTATATTCAGCCGTTTCGGCAAACCCAGCGCCGGGCGCCGCTGCCGCCCACACACCCGCATGGTGCGCCGCGATGTGCCAGGCCGCCGCGCCCCCCATGGAAAAACCGCGCACGGCGATCCGTTCCCGGTCGATGCGATACTTGCGGCTCACGTCTTCGATGGCTTCGAACAGGTCCACCTCGCCGGCGAACTTGTTCGCATTGCAGTAACGTCCATATACATGAAGCACGATCGTGTCCGCAGGAGTGAACTGTCCTGGCGAGCGCTCACGATCCCAGAGAAAGTTTATCTCCGTCAACGTTTCGGAACGCCCGTGGAGCCAGACATCAAGGCGCCAGTTGTGCGGCGTCTCCGCACGCCAGTTCGACGGAACCACCAGACCATATGGCTGCACGCTGCCATCGATCCGCGACACATACCCACGCACCACGAGACCCGTTTGCCGCGCCCACGGCGCATCGCTCCGGGCCAAGGCATCGGCGCGCGCGCCGCCCTCGCGCAGCAATTCGCGCGCCTTCAGAACCTCATCGGACTGCAAGAATCCGTCAAAGTTGAGCGCATAGTAGACTGAGTCGTGAAACACCTTGACATCGGCCACCAACGGCGACGGCTTCAGTGTTGCGATCTTCTCCCGCAACCGTGACAACTCCGCGTCCAGTGGCTTTCGATCCGTCGCGGCGATCTCGACGCCGGGTGGCGGCACAGGCCGCACGCCTTGCGCGAATGCGGAGAAGGCCAGGAGAAGAACGGCGGACCATCTTTGCATCATGACGAATTGTGTAACTTATCACAGGCCGGCCCATCTATCCTCAGTAATCATGCCTGTTCTCCTCTTGGCCTTCTTCTTCTGCTTCACAGCCATCGCGCAATCTCAGCAGGTACAACTAACCGCAATCGCCACAGGCCTGTCGCGCCCGGTCGACATTCAGCAGCCCGGCGATGGCTCCAACCGCATCTTCGTGCTTGAGCAGGAGGGTCTCGTACGCGTCATCCAGGACGGCGCACTCAACCCACAACCGGTTCTCGACATTCGCGACCGTGTGACGCGCATCAACTCAGGCGGCGACGAGCGGGGCCTCCTTGGCCTCGCGTTCCCTCCCGATTTCAAGGCAAAGCAGTATTTCTATCTGAACTACACCAACCGCTCCGGCAACACCACCATCTCCCGTTTCCACATGACGGCGGCTGACGCCAACACGGCGGAGGCCGGCTCGGAGAAGATCCTGCTCACAATCAACCAGCCGTTCACCAATCACAACGGCGGACAGCTTCAGTTCGGGCCCGACGGCTACCTCTACATCGGCATGGGCGATGGCGGCAGCGGGAATGATCCATTCGGACACGCGCAAAGTCCCCGGTCGCTGCTCGGCAAGATGCTCCGGATCGACGTGGAATCGAATCCCGCGGCCTACGCCATTCCACCCTCCAACCCGTTTGCCGGCAGCCTGCTCACGTTCCCGGAAATCTGGGCCACGGGACTGCGTAACCCCTGGAGGTTCTCCTTCGATCGCGCCACCGGCAACCTCTGGATCGGCGATGTCGGCCAGGGACGCGCCGAAGAGATCGACCTGCAACCCGCGTCCAGCAAGGGCGGCGAGAACTATGGCTGGAACAATATGGAGGGCATGCAATGCCGGATGGCCGGCTGCACTCCTTCCGGCATCCGCCCCATCTTCGAGTACACGCGCGAGAGCGGCGACATCTCCATCACGGGCGGCTACGTGTACCGCGGCTCGATCTCGCCCACCCTGCGTGGCCTGTACATATTTGGCGATTATGTTTCCGGCCGCATCTGGGCGTTGCGCGAGGAGAACGGCGGATGGGCCCGGGAACTCCTCATCCGTCCGCCCAACTTCCGCATCTCCACCTTCGGGCAGGATCAGGCAGGCGAGGTCTATGTCGCCAACTACAGCGGCGGCGGCATCCACCGCATTGATCTCACGGGTCCGCCGCGCCTCACCTCGTCCAGCGTCGTCAATGGCGCCAGTTTCGCCGCGGGATTGACGCCCGGCTCGGCGGCCTCGGCCTTCACGAGCGGCGCCAAGCTCACGCCGGGCATCATCACGGCTTCGTCGCTGCCTCTGCCAACGACGCTCGACGGCATTCAGATACTGGTGAACGGCGCGCCAGCCCCGCTCTATGCGGTGGCCAACGTGAACGGCCTCGAGCAGGTGAACTTTCAGGCGCCGTTCGAACTCGCAGGATCGCAATCCGCACGTGTGGCTGTTCGCCGCGGAGAGGTTACCGGGCAGGCCGTCGATATCCCCGTGCGCGAAGCGCATCCCGGCGTGTTCACACTGGACGGCGCGAAAGCCATCGTGGTTCACGCCGCCAACAACACGCTGGTCACAGCCTCGTCGCCGCTTCAGCCAGGCGAGGACGTGTACCTGTACGCCACCGGGCTCGGTCCGGTGGACAACACGCCGGCGACCGGCGCCGCCACGCCCGCATCGCCACTGGCCACGGCCCGCACGCTTCCCACGATTACCATTGGCGGCCAAGCATGCCTGGTCCGATTTGCCGGACTCGCCCCGGCCCTTGCCGGCGTGTATCAGGTGAACCTGATCGTCCCGCCGGGCATCCCCTCGGGCGAGCAGGATCTTGTGCTGGCTTCCGGCGTCTCCCTCGCGCCCGCTGTGCGTGTTCCCTCGCGCTGAGCCACTCTCCCCCTGCACGCTGATACACTGTGCGGTCAGGATGTACCGCCGTCAATTTCTCTCCACCCTCGCCGCCGCGCCGCTGCTGGCGCCGCCCAGCGCTTCCTCGAAGCGCAATGTCCTGTTCATCTCGATTGATGATCTGAACGATTGGATCGGCTGCCTGGGCGGCCACCCCGACGCCAAGACGCCCAACCTCGACCGTCTTGCCGCCCGCGGCGTGCTCTTCACCAACTCCCACTGCAACGCGCCCTTGTGCAATCCTTCGCGCGCCAGCATCATGACGGGCATTCGCCCCTCCACCTCGGGCATCTACGACAACGGCCAGCCCATGCGCAAGTCACCGGTGCTCGCCAAGGCCACCACTCTCACCCAGCATTTTCGCGCCCATGGCTACGACGTTCTGGGCGGCGGCAAGATTTATCACACCTCTTATCCCGACCCCGCCAGTTGGGACAGCTATTTTCCCAGCCAGTCGGAAACCAAGCCCGCCGACGTACGGCCACCCACCGTGCCGGCCAACGGCATCAAGGGGGCGGCCAATTTCGATTGGGGACCGGTGGATGTGAAGGACGAGGAGATGGCCGACTCCAAAGTGGCCGCCTGGGCATCAGGTGAGTTGAGGAAGGAGCGGGCGAAGCCCTTCTTTCTCGCCTGCGGCATCTATCGCCCGCACCTACCCTGGTATGTGCCTCCGCGCTACTTTGGCCAGTTCCCCAAGAACGCCCTCGCGATGCCGCGCGTGAAGGACGATGACCTGGACGACGTTCCGCCGACAGGCGTGAAATGGGCCAACCCGGCCAGGGACCACGCAACCATCGTGCGCAGCGGCAAGTACCGTGACGCGGTGCAAGCCTATCTTGCCTGCATCCACTACGCCGATGCGCAGGTGGGCAAGCTTCTGGATGCGCTCGATGCAAGCCCGCACGCCAGGAACACGATTGCCGTTTTGTGGAGCGATCACGGCTGGCATCTCGGCGAGAAGCTTCACTGGCGCAAGTTCACCTTATGGGAGGAGGCCACGCGCAACGTCTTTATGGTTTCGGCTCCGGGCGTGACCAAACCCGGCGGCCGCTGCTCGCGGCCCGTCAGCCTGATCGACGTCTACCCCACGCTGTGCGATCTGGCCGGCCTGCCTCTGCGCAATGAATTGGAAGGCGTTTCGCTGCGGCCATTGTTGAGCAACCCATCCGCCACATGGGACCGCCCGGTGGTCACCACGTATCTTCATGGGAATCACGCTGTACGCAGCGAGCGGTGGCGTTACATCCACTACCAGGACGGCGGCGAGGAGCTATACGACGAGCAGTACGATCCGCAGGAGTGGACCAACCTGGCCGCCAGACCCGAGTATGCCGCCATCAAGCGGGAACTCTCCCGCTGGCTTCCCAACGTGAACGCGGCGGAGAGCGCGCACCAGCGCGGAGCAAGTTTCGAAAACTGAGGCGCCGCTACACACTCAGATCGGCCAGCAGTTTTTTCAAGGCGGTGACGCCATAGCCCGCCGCGCGTTTCGGCGCGCGCTTGTCCACCACGTTCATGGTCCGCAGCGCCGCCACGGCCGGCTTGGCCCGTTGCCCCATCGCGGCGATGGCATTCAGCGCCGCCAGCGATACATAGGCGTTCGTCTGATCCGCCGGCGCCAGCGCCACCAGCACGTCCAGCGCACGGCGCGCGTCGGCATCGGAGCCATAACGCCCCAGCGCCTCGCCCGATGCGATTCTGACATAAGGCGCCTCGTCCGCAAGGCCCTTCCGCAGAGCATCCGCTTGCGCGCGCACGGCCGGTTCGCCGCGCATCAACAATCCCATCGCGCCCCAATAACGGACGGCATTGTCGTGATCCGACATCAGCCGGACCAGTTGCTGCTCCACGCCGGGCCGCAGCGACGAAGCCAGTTCCGCCGCCGCGACAATCTTCTTCATCGGATAGCGCTTGCCGTCATGTCCCATCACATACGGGGCGTCCGCTCCCGCACGCGCCTGAATCTCACCCTCGGGCAGGAAGCCTACATCGCGGATGCGCATGATCCAGTCCCGCTCAGCCTGGCGCAACTTCTCCAGCACGGCGCGATGTTCGCGCGACCCGGCCAGGTTGTTCACCTCGTCACGGTCCGCGTCCAGGTCGTAGAGCTCCTCGGCCGGCTTTGTCTCCCAGAACTTGCGCTGCGCCGCGTTCAGCTTGCCCTCGTCGTACATCTTCTTCCACACCGCCGTTGCCGGCGTCTCGAACATGTAGGCGATGTACTGTCCGTAGATTTTGTAAGGCATGTAGTTGCGGATATAGACATAGCGCTCATCGCGCACCGTCCGCACCATGTCGATGCGTTCGTCCATGCGCCCGCGGAATCCATAGTTGAAGGGTCTCGGCGCCGCCGTGTGCACTCCCATGAACGGCTGCCCCTGATGGTACGGTTCCGGCTTGCGTCCCACCAGGCTTAACAGCGTCGGCGCCAGATCGACGAACGCCACCATCCGGCCCGTCACGCCACCCTCCCGGTATTCGGGCGGCGCCAGGTGCTGGAACTTCTTGGGGATATGCACCACGATCGAAACGTTCAATCCCGAGTTGTACGGCCAGCGTTTGCTGCGCGGCATCCCCGAGCCGTGATCGCCATAGAAGAAGACGATGGTGTCCTGCTCCAGTCCATCGGCGCGCAACTCCTCCAGCACCTTCCCGGCCAGGCCGTCCATGGTGGTGATGTTGTCGTAGTATTGCGCCCAATCCTTCCGCACTTCCGGCGTATCGGGATGATAGGCGGGTATGCGCGCCTTGGCGGGATCATGTTTCCAGACGTGCGGACGCGTGCGGATCTGGCTCTCGTGCGTGATCGTGAAGTTGACGATGGAGAAGAACGGCTGCCCCGCGGCGCGGTTACGCCAGTGCGCCTTCGGGCTTGACTCGTCCCACACCTTGCCGGGTTCTTCCAGGTTGTAGTCGGTCTTCGAGTTGTTCGTGCAATAGTAGCCCGACTCGCGCAACAGTTGGGGATACATCTGCTGTCCTGGCGCCATGCGCGTTTCCGAGCGCATGTTTTCGGCGCCCAGCGAGGGCGGGTACATGCCTGAGATGATTGTCGTCCGCGCCGGCGCGCACACCGGAGCGTTCGACCACGCGTTCTTGTAATAAAGCCCGCGCTTCATCAGGGCATCGAGATTCGGCGTCACTGAATATTCATCGCCGCATCCATGCAGGTGCGGACCGGTGTCCTCGCAGGTAATCCACAGGATGTTCGGTTTCGCGCCCTCGGCCGCTGGCGCCGCCGCCGCTGTGAGGCCGGCCACAAACTGCCGCCTCGTGGCCTGTGTCATTGCGCCACCCCGTTGTGACGTCCTCACGGCTGCATTGTTTGCCATGTGGGTATCCTATCCGAACTGCACTGGAGCGTGCACCCGTGCCGTGGCTTGGCTGGAAACCACCAGGGTCCGGCTGAAATGAGCCTGAAACGCGGTCCCGCCGGGATCCCTCTAATCGGCCAGGAGGCACTGAACGATGCGCAATCAACTTCTCCTCGCAGCCGTGATCGCCGTCATGGCCGCCGCCCTTCCGGCCGCGGCGCAACGCCCCTACGGGTCCCCTGGCTGGCGCGGTGGACGAGGCCCCGGAACGGGCGGATACAACTACTCCTATGGCCGGACGCCGGAGCGGTACAACCCCATCGCGGCGGCGCAGCGCGACCTGGAGATGATCTTCCGCCGCTCGCGTGTCGATGGCCATGAGGCGAACCACTTCCGGCGCGCGCTTCAGGAACTGGACGGCTTCCACCGGAACGCCGCACGGGGCCGCTTTGACGGCCGCAGCATGGAACGCGCACTCGACAACATGGCCGACCTCGCCCGCGCCGACCAGCTCCATCCGCGCGACCGCCAGATCATCCGCGCGCGTATGGATGATCTGAGTGATTTCCTTCGCGGAGGCAGGTGGTAGCGCGACGCTGGCGCCCCTCTGATTTCGCTGCCCGAATGGAAAAAACCCCGTTGGGAGATTCCCAACGGGGTTTAGTGGCAGGCAAAGAAGTGAGGCTCTGGGCGCCGTTCTCAGCCTATTTCGCGCATGCGGCGGGAGCGACTAGTCGCCCATCGCGCCGACTTCTTCCTCGGCGGCTTTCTTCTTCGCCGGGGCGGCCATGAGGTCCTCGATGCCGACGAAGCCTTCCGGCTTCTGCTCCTTGAGGACGACCTCGCGGTAGAGCTTTGCCATTCTGGCGTTCTCGGCGTCCTGCTGCACTTTCAGCTTCAGATCGCGGGCGCGGATCTTCTCCTCGCGGGCGTTCTTGGCGATGCCGAGTTCATCCAGGTCGGTCTGCTTCTTGAAGTTGACGTGTTCCTCGCGGAGCGACAGGTCATGATTGACCGACTTCAGCGAAACATTCTTATTTCCGGCGAAGATTTCGTGGCGGCCGTGCTCGTCGTACCACTTGGTGAGCGACGCCGTCATGTGCATCTTCTCGATGATATTGCGCCAGCCGATGCCCGTGTTGTAGGCGCAGAAGCTGATTTCGCCTTCCTGGGTCGCGTACGGAATGATGCACTGCTCCGTGCGGCGGAAGTCGTAGTTGAACAGATCCTGGAACCACATGCCGGCGATGAACAGGAAGTTCCAACGGTCGGCGCGGCGCCGTTCGATGTCCTGCATGCGCGTGGCGCCATGAACCTGGCCGTAGTTGCGGCCCGTCGCCCCGAAGCTCTTGTCGAACTTCCGCAGCAGGTCGATCAGCTTGAAGTGCGTCGGCGACTCGAACGGGTTGTAGTTGCGCATCAGCGACAGCGCCATGCCAAGCATGGACAGCTTCTTTCCGCGCGCGGCGTCGTTGACGCGCATCAGGTCGCGGGAGAGCTGATCGGCGTTCAGGAACGCGGTCACCGCCTTGGCTTCGCGGGTTTCCTTGTCCACCATGATCGCCATGCCCACGCCGCAATTCGGGTGGCAGCCGCAGCTCATCTGGCCGAAGTTGCGCTCCGGACCGTGCATGTTGTCGGCCCAGTCGGAGAAGGTCGAGACGAACGAAAGCGGGAACCAGTCGCGCCGGGGCTCGCCGATGCCGGTCTGCCGCTTCACGTCGTAGGCAAGGTGCGACAACGTGTAGCGCTGCGCCGCGCGCCGTTCCGGCGTGATTGCTTCGTCGCGGCCCGTGAAGCTCACCGGCTGGAAGCTGAGGAATGGAATCTTCTTCGGGTTGTCCAGGGCGAACTGAACCACGTGGCCCACTTGCTCGTTGTTAATGCCATTGACGATGGTGATCACCGGAATGATCGTCACGCCCGCCTGATGCAGGTTCTCGATGGCCTGAATCTTCACATCGAACAGGTTGCCGACCAGGCGGTGCGAGTTGGCTTCGTTGCCGATGCCGTCGAACTGCAGATAGGCATACCGGAGGCCAGCCTCGGCCGCCTGCTGGCTGAAGGTCTTGCTCTTGGCGAACTCGATGCCGTTGGTCGCCGCCTGCACGCTGGTGTACCCCACCTTGCGGGCGTACCGCACGGCGTCGATGAAGTACGGCGACAGCGTTGGCTCACCACCGGAAAACTGCACCGACATCTGGCGGCGCGGCTTGATCGAGATGGCGTTGTCCAGAAGAGTCTTCACGTCGTCCCAGGTCAGCTCATGCACGAAGCCCACCTGGTTGGCGTCCATGAAGCACGGATCGCACATCATGTTGCAGCGGTTGGTCAGATCAATCGTCAGCACGGCGCCGCGGCCGTGCGTGATCGTCGAGGAGCCGTGGTTGTGCAGCTTTTCGTCGTTATGCGCACGGATGTCACGGCCCGGGAACGACTCTTCCAGGTGCTTGAACATCACCGGGTCGATCGACATGATGTCTTCGAAATGCCCGTGCTTCGGGCAGTCCTTCACCATCATGATCTTGCCGTCGCGCTCGATGATCTGCGCCTTGATTTCGCCCACCTTCTCATTAATGAGAACGGTGTAATCCTTCTTGCCGTCCAGAATCTCCTGGCGCGCTTCAATCACACAGTTCGGACACAGGGAGTCGGTCGTGCGCGGCCAGCCCAGCGGGGGCTTCGTCTTTTGCCAGCTCTTGAGGAGGGGTTTGTCGCTCCACTTCGGAGTGATGGAAGCGTTTTGGCTGAACTGGTTCAACGCGTCGTAGATCGACCAGGCGCCGTTGGCGGCCACGGTCAGGACCTTTTCCACGTATTTAATCGGCTTGTGCATCGTTTCGACTCTCCTCGTCCGATACCGGTCAAAATCAGGCGGACGGAGTCACAACGGAACAGAAACTCCTCGCCGTACAGTTTTCCAGTGTAGAAAAGGCTGCGCATGGCGGCCATCACAAAGTATCCAAGGGTAAGATATCGTCATTGTATGGCGAAATCCGGGCCTAAACGGAGGCGCCCGAAAAAGGCAACTAAGCCCCTTATTCTTCATCATGATGCAACGAGAACCCCTGACCAGGTGGGCGACTGATGCCGGTTTCGCCCGCGTGGGCGTAGCCCCGGCCCTGCCGCTGGAGGAGTATGCCGCATTTTTCGAGTGGAGCCAGCGCGGACTGGCCGGTCCCATGGGCTATCTCACGGACCACCGCGCCGGGGTCCGCTCGGACCCGCGCCACCTGCTGGCCTCAGCTCGTTCGCTCATTTGTGTAGCTTATCCCTACACCGGTCCAAGCGCCGATGGGCCGGGGTGGGACGACGCCGGGCGCGCGTGGATCTCCTGCTACGCCTGGGGCGACGACTACCACGACATTGTAAAAAAAGGACTTGAGCAGCTTGCCGCCCAGATTTATAGCGCTTGGGGCGAGCATGACTGGCGCGCGTGTGTCGACACTGCCCCGCTGCTGGAACGAGGCTACGCCCGGTGGGCCGGGCTCGGTTGGATCGGCCGGAATCAGTGCCTCATCGACGAACGCGCCGGGTCCTGGTTCTTCCTCGGATTTCTCCTAACCAGCCACGAGATCCCCCCCGATTCCCCGCCGCCGGACCGCTGTGGCACCTGCCGCCGCTGCATCGACGCCTGCCCCACTGCCGCGCTCGTGCCCAATCCTGCCTCTCCCGGCGGGTGGGAACTCGACGCCCGCCTCTGCATCAGCACACTCACCATCGAAACGCGGGGCGCCATCCCGGAGGCGCTACGGCCGGGCGTGGGACGCCACATTTTCGGCTGCGACATTTGCCAGGAGGTCTGCCCGTGGAACCGGCGGCTGCACCGGCGTATGGAGCCTGCGTCCACTCCGGTCTCGCCGCCAAGGGAGGCTTTCGTGGCCCCACCGCTGGAGCGGCTCGCCGCACTCACGCCCCAGGAGTTTCAAGCCCTGTTCCGGGGCACCCCGGTGACACGGGCGCGATACCATGGCTTTCTGCGCAACGTGGCCGTGGCCATGGGCAACAGCGGCGTCCCCACGCTCCGCAAGGCCCTGGAGCCACTGGCCCGGCACGAGAATGCGATGGTGGCCGAACACGCACAATGGGCGCTGGAGCGGTTGGCCGGATGATCCGGACGGCCGCGGCGCTGCTGTGCCTGTTCGCCGGAGCGCTGCCGGGTGCAGCCGGCGTGTCACTGGACGAGCGCGGGCTCGACCACTTCTACAACCTCGAGTTCGACCAAGCCATAGCCGCCTTTGAAAAGGCCACCGCCGCCGAGCCGCAATCGCCGGATCATTACAACCACCTGGCCCAGTCGATTCTCTTCCGCGAAATGCTGAGGGCCGGAGCGCTGGAAAGCGAGTTGGTCAGTGGCGGCAACGCCTTTCTCCGCCGCGAAAAGATGAATCCCACACCGGAAGACCAGCGCCGCTTCGACGATTGCATCGCCAAGGCCATGACGCTGGCGCAGGCCACTCTTTCGGCGCACCCAGGCAACATACCGGCGCTCTACGCTCTGGGGATCAGCTATGGTCTCCGGGCCAATTACAACTTCCTGGTGAGAAAGTCGTGGATGGACGCTCTCCGCGACGCCACACAAAGCAGCAAGTTTCACAGGCGGATCACCGCCATTGACCCTGGCTATACCGATGCGCTGCTGGTGCAGGGCACGCACGAGTACATTCTGGGAAACCTGCCCTGGCACTACAAGATCATGGGCTTTCTGATCGGCTTTCGCGGCGACCGGGAACACGGCATCCGCACGTTGGAAGAGGTGGCGGCCAAGGGCAAGCGCACGCGCGACGACGCCGCCATTCTGCTGGCCGTCATCTACAGGCGCGAACGCCGGTTTGCACGCGCCATCGGTTTGCTGGAGCGGCTGATTCCCCGCTATCCGCGGAACTATCTCCTGCGGCTCGAACTTGCCCAGATGTACTCGGACAACGGTGACGGGGAAGCGGCTCTGGCCGCCATCGCGGAGGTGGAGAAGTTGAAACGCGGCGCCACGCCCGGCTTCGCCAGCCTGCCCATGGAGAAGGTGCTCTACTACCGCGCCACCGTGCAGTTCTGGTATCGCGACTACACAGCCGCCATCGCCAATTTCGAGCGCGTCACGGCCAAGGCTGGAGAATTGGATCCGAACACCGGCGTTACCGCCTGGATGCGCCTCGGACAGGCGCATGACCTGCGCAACGAACGCGCGAAGGCCCTGGCCTGCTACCGCCACGCGATTGCATTCGCACCCGAATCCGGCGTGGCGAAAGAGTGCCAGGGCTATCTCAAGCGGCCGTTCCGGCGTACGGACGACCCGCCGCAGGGTTGAGTGAAGCGGCCCCGGAGCGAGGCCGCCCCGGGTTAGAAGTAAAACTTCAGGCCGAGTTGGATCACGCGCGTCGTCAGTCCCTGCACGCCCGCGCCCACCTTGCCGAAGTTCTGCGACCGCACGCCGCGGTCCACCGAACCGGGCTCGATGTTGTAGTGGTTCGGCAGGTTGTAGAATTCCGTGCGGAACTCCACGCGCCGCGCCTCGCCGATGCGGAACTGCTTGTTCACCGACATGTCGATGCTGAACACGCCGGGCAGGCGGATGTTCCCGGTACGCGCGGCATTGCCAAAGCGGCCAAACGGCGTTTGGGCGAATGCGCCCGTGTTGAACCAGCGCTGGTAGGTTCGCTCGCCGGGGCTCAGGTTGGCCTTCTGCCCGGAGACCATGTCGGGACGCGAGCCCACGCCGGTGCCGGTCGTATCAACGCCGTAAGCGATGTTAGCGGCAAAACCGCTCTGGCCGACGATGATGCTCGACACCTGCCAGCCGCCGGCGATCGTCCGCACGAGGGGAGCAGCACCGCTGAACAGCGGCAGGTCGTAGACGAACGACTGCACGAAGCGCTGCGTCACGTCGAAGCCGCACAGCGAGCGCTCATTGGCCAGATTATAAATATCCTGAATCTCGCCGATGAAGGAACCGCCGCCGATGTCGGCGCCGATGTCGCTCGGTCCGGAGATGCACTTGGACCAGGTGTACGCCGTGAGCGAGGTGAGTCCCCGGGCCATGCGGCGGTCCGCGCGCACCTGCAGGGAGTGGTAGCTCGAGTTGCCGATGGATTTGTCGCCCGCGATGGCCCGCAGGAACGACTGGTTCGGACGGCGCGCGTTGATCGGCGCCAGACCCGGCGTACGCGGGTCCACGACTTCGACGGGCCGGTTCATCGACGGCAGCGTCACGCTTAACCGCGTTCCCTTGGAGCCGACATAGCCCGCATCGAGCAGGAAGCCCGCCACGGTCTGCGTCTGCATGGTGAAGTTCCACTGCTGAATGTAGGCGTCGCGATAGTAGGGGTCGTTCGAGGGAACGGCGTTCAACTCGAAGCCGGGCGTGCCGACGCGCCGGAAGGGATCGCTCAACAGCACGTCGGGCGCGCCAGCCGCGGCTCCGATGATGGAGTAGCTGCTTTTGGCCTGCGACGACTCCGTGTTGCCGAACGGAGCATTCGGGTGGATGTGATTGTAGTAGACGCCGTAGCCGGCGCGGACCACCGTCTTGGGCAGGAACGTGGGACGCCAGGCCAGACCCACGCGCGGCCCGAAGTTGTTCTTGTCGCCGCGCACCATGCGGGGGAACGCCGCCGTGGCAGGCGTCACCAGCCGCGTCACGAACAGACCGTTCTGCTCAACGTTGGCCATGCGGCCCTTGGAATCGAACAGCGGTTGCAGGTAGTCGTAGCGCAGGCCCAGGTTCAAGGTGACGTTGGGCAGAATCTTCCAGTCGTCCTGCACGAAGTAGCTTTGCCACAACGCTTTCAGGTCCGTGTTCGTGTGGTCGGGGTTGATGTTGGCCGTCTTCACATAGCCGAGCATAAAATCGGCCATGGCCGATCCGGTGTAGGTTCCATCGAAGGAAAAGTCGCCGCGCGGGTTGCGGGCCTGCTCAAACGCGAAGCCGCGCTTTACGAAGTCGGCGCCAATCTTGATGAAGTGCTTGCCGCGCTGCATCGAGACGATGTCGTTGAAATTGTAGACGGCGTTGGCGCGCACGCGCGGGCCGATCTGGCGCTGGATATTGAACACGCTGAAGCCGCCTTCGGGGCCGCTGATCGAGATGCTCGGCGGACCGTAGTCAATCGGCAATTGCGAGGCCAGCGGGATCTTCATCTCGTTGGCGATGTTGAATTCCGGCTTGTTCGTCGTACCGAAGATCTCGTCCTCGGTCATGTCGTTCCACCCAAAGCGGGCCTCATTCACGATGGATGAGGAGATCATCCGCGTCCAGGTTCCGGCCAGGTTCTGAGTGCGCGCGTTGTTGTCTCGCACGTCGTTGCCCCAGTAGGGCGTGCCTTTTTCGATGGTCGAGTTCCACACATAGCGGAACGAAAGCGCGTCCTTGTTCGTCAGGCTGTGGTCGATGCGGTAGGTGTAGTTGTCCTGCGTGGCCACGGCGCTCTGCGGGTTGTTGATGAAGTTCAGGTTGCCCACGCTCGTATTGGGCTGCGGCGTGTACTTCAGGAAAGTGACCGCCTGCTGGCTGATGAGCGAACGCGGAATCTGATTGTTCGCGATGCCGATGTTGAGCGGATCCTTCAATATGATCGGCGCTCCGGTGCGGGAGTTGGTGAGCTTGCTGAAGTCGCCATTCCGCATCTCGGCGGGAGGCACCAACCGGTATCCGGCCGCCGCGCCCGAAGCCAGCCGTCCGCTCTCCCAATTGAAGAAGAAGAACGTGCGGTCCTTGCCGTTGTAGATTTTGGGAATGTACACCGGCCCGCCGACGTTGGCGCCGAACTGGTTGCGGTTCAGCCTCGGCGAGGTGGCGTTCTTGCCCCCGATCGCATCATAGGTTTGCGTCAAGGCGTCGTTGCGGTTGAACTCCCACAGCGTGCCGCGCAGGGCATTGCTGCCCCGGCGCGTGAGGATGCTCACCTGGCCGCCGGGCGAGGCGCCGTACTCGGCCGAGTAGGTCGAGGTCTCCACGCGGAACTCGGACAGCGAATCCACCGACAGGGCGAACGGGTAGCTGAAAGCATCGTAGTCCATGAATTCGACGCCATCGAGATAGAAGCGGTTGTTCGTGTCGCGCGCCCCGTTGGCCGACATCGCCGTCTGGCCGAAGCTGCGCGAGGTCTCTCCGATCGACCCGCGGCCGCGCCGCACCGTGATCGAACCGGGCGTGCCAGGGTTCACGCCGGGAATCAGTTGCGCCAACTGGACAAAGTTGCGGCCATTCAGCGGCAGGTCGACGATCTTCGAGCCGTCGATCACCGCGCCCACGCTGGCGGACTCGGTTTGCAGCGCGGCCGCCGACGCCGACACGCTCATCGTCTGGGTTACTTCACCCAGTTCGAGTTTCAGATCCAGGCGAGCCGTCTGGCCTACCTGCAGTTCAAAGGACTGCACCTCATACGTGCGAAACCCCTTGGCGGCCGCCGACAGTGTGAACCGGGCGGCCGGCAGGAAGGGAATTGAATAGTGTCCTGTCGAGTCGGTCACCGTTTCGCGGACCGCGTTCGTTTCCAGATTCTTCAACCGGATTTGTGCGGCGGGTACGGCGGCGCCGGTCCCATCCACGGCCGTACCCACAACTGTGGCGGTGGTTTGTTGGGCCCACAGCGCGCCGGACGTCAGGCACACTCCCAGACAAATGGCAAAGATTCGATTCATAGGCTGACGAGAGACTCCTCTTCGGGTTACGCTACGCTCCCGCACCAGCGGAGACAAGAGAATTCTCCGTGAATTCTCGGAGAGCTTAAAGCGCAAACGCTTCATTTTAGAGCAAGTTCCCTCGTCACGGCGCGATGGTAGAATGTGTAAGCCATGAGGGAGTCCGGCATCGGCCATGAAGACCAGCCCTTGCCGCCCGCGTCTTCCCCGGATGAGCGCTGGGCCCTGGTGGCGCGCATCTGCTCCTCTCCTCACCTGGCCCGTTCCACGCGCTTGAAGGAGTTGCTGCACTACGTCTGCCGGCGCAGTTGGAACGAGGGCGCCGAGGAGATTCGCGAGCACGAGCTAGGCGTCGGCGTCTTCCAGCGCCCCCCGCAATACGACTCGACGCAGGACACGATTGTCCGCGTGCAGGCGTCGCAACTGCGCAAGCGCTTGGAACGGTATTTCGCCGAGGAGGGGCGCGACGAGCAGCTCATCCTCGAGGTCAGCCGGGGCTCCTACCTGCCGGTGGTGTATGGACGCTCCGGGGCCCAACCCGAACTGGAGGCCACAGCCGAACCCGCGGCCGGCGAGCGGCGCGCGCTCCGGCACTATCTGGTTTGGCTGCTGGCGTCCGCCTGCGTGGGGCTGCTGTTGTTGTGCGGCTGGCTGTTTCAGCAACTGCGGAGCCAAGCGCCCGTTCCCGTTGCCACGGGTCCCACGGTGCGGCAGTTTTGGTCGGCGTTTGCCGCCAATGGCGCCGAGTCGTTCATCGTCGTCGCCGACTCCTCCTACTCCGCGCTGCAGGACGCCATCCAGCGTCCGATCGGAATCGACGAGTATGTCCGGCGCGGCTATGAGGATGAGTTCAGCAAGGCCGGCCTTCCCCCCAGGTACGGCCAGTTGCTGCGCTACCTTATGGCCCGGCGGTATACCTCGCTCGCCGACGTGCTCGTCGTGCGGCGCATCACGGAGTCGCAGCTTCTGAATCCGTCCCGCACCTCCGTGGTTCATACGCGCGACCATAACATCCGCGCCTTCCAGCAGGGCAATCACATCCTGATCGGTTCCCAGCGCGCCATCCCCTGGGTCAGCCTATTCGACTCCTCCCTGGACTTCCATCTCTACGACGGCAGCGAGGATTTCCACATGCAGCACGACGAGCGCGACTCGCACGTCTGGGTGGAAAACCGGCGGCCGCGGCCCGGCGAACCGCCGCGGTACGTCAGCCTGTCGCGCGGCGCCGAAGGCACGCACGGCTACGCCCTGATCGCCTGCCTGCCCAATTTGAGCCGCACCGGCAATGTGCTGATTCTGGCCGGAACGGACATGACCAGCACTGAGGCGGCGGGCACTCTGCTCACCACGGAAAGCTTTCTGGCAGGCCTGCTCAACCGTCTACCCGCCGGCAAGGGCTCCGGCCTGCCGCATTTCGAAGCTCTGCTGGATACGCAGCGCGTGGAAAGCTCGAACCGCGGCTTCGAGATTGTCGCTCTGCATCCGCACTAACGCACCAGTGTGTGGCCGGTCCGCTACTGGCTCGCGTGGCAGAAGTCGCAGCCGTTCGGGGCGCCCCGCTCGGCATGGCAGTCCATGCAGTCCTTCATATTCAGCAGGCGCGCCTTGGTGGTGACGGGCATCGCGGCGAGATCTCCATGGCAGGTGGCGCAGGCAATCTTGGCCGTCTGCGTGTGCGCGGCGTGGTTGAACCAGACAATCGGCATGAGACGGTAGACGCGCACCCACTCCACCGCCTTCTTATCCGCGGCGGCCTTGGCCAGCTTGGCGATCTCCGGCGAATCCTTTTTGATGGTGGTGTGGCAGCCCATGCAGAAGGACTCCTTGGGGAAGCCCATGGCGAAGCCCTCGCCCGCCTCGGTCGGCTTCATCGCATGGCAGACGTTGCACTTCAGTCCCAAAGCCAGGTGCGTCTTGTGTGAATAGGCGATGGGCTGCGCCGGAGCGTAGCCCACCGGGTCGGTCTTCAACTCGTCGTCGGCCAGCGCGGCCAGTGCCAGCAGGACGATGGCGAACGGAATGAGTGCTCGTTTCATGGCTCTCAACCAGGCGCTATAAGCTGAACGCAATAAATTCGTCGGAGGCGGGCGAGCCTTCCTTGCCGCCGCAGGCGGCCACCACCACATACTGTTTGCCGCCAGCCTCGTAGCTGCACGGCGTGGCGAAACCGGCCGACTCCAGCCGGTGCTCCCAGGCGATCCTGCCCGAGTCGCTGTCAAAGGCGCGGAAGACGCGATCGAAGGTGCCGCTCATGAAGACGAGGCCGCCTGCCGTGCAGATGCTGCCGCCGTGCGAGCTAGCGCCCGTCTTGGGGATTCCCTGGGCCTTCAGTTCCGGGAACTCGCCATTCACGATGCGCCAGGCGAACTCGCCCTTGCCGCAATCGATGGCCGTCATGTAGCCCCAGGGCGGCTTGATCCCCGGATAGCCCTTGTTGTCGCGCAGGTCGTTGCGCTTAGTGAGCTGGTAGCGGTACGGCATACCGGGCTTGGCGTCGGCGAAGGCGACGATATTCGACGTGTCGTCGGAGCTGACGAAGACGCGGTTGCGCTTGGGGTCGAACGAGCAGCCGCCCCACAGAGGACCGCCCCGGAACCCGGGATGCACAAGGTAACCGTTCTTGGCGTTCGGCGTGTAAATAGGACCGCGCTTGATTCCCTGCAGAATGTCCTTCACATAGGCCGTGGCCTCGGGCGAAATGTCGGTGATCCACTCATCCCGCCAGCCCTGCCGCGACACGGCGGGAGGCTTGGAGGGGAAAGGTTGCGTCGGGTGCAGGCGTTCGCCCTCCAGATCCGACTGCGGCATGGGCCGCTCTTCCACGGGCCAGACGGGCTGGCCGGTATCGCGGTGGAAGAACCACATCCAGCCTTGTTTGGTGGGCTGCACGACGGCATCGATGGTCTTGCCGCCATGGCGCATGGTGATGAGCGCCGGTTGCGCGGGCATGTCCATGTCCCACACGTCGTGATGCACGATCTGGTAGTGCCACTTGCGCTGTCCGGTCAGCGCATCGAGCGCCAGCACGCAGTTTCCGAACAGGTTCGCGCCCTTGCGGTTGCCGCCGTAGAAGTCGAAGGCGGGCGAGCCGATGCCGGCGAAGACCAGTCCGCGCTGGGGATCGACGCTCATACCGGCCCAGTTGTTCGTGCCGCCGGCCGTCAGCCACGAGTCGTTCTCCCATGTGTCATTGCCGAACTCGCCCGGACGCGGCGTCGTGTGGAAGATCCAGCGGCGTTTGCCGGTTTTGGCGTCCCAGCCGCGAATGTGGCCGGGAGCTTCCGGATAGGGCCCTTCGCCGCCACCGCCGCCGGTGATGATCACATCCTTGTACACAACCACGGGCGAGGTGTGCTTGAAGGAGAGGTTGCGCATGTCGTGATCGAACTCTTGCTTGAGATCGAGCACGCCGTTGCTGGCGAAGCTCTCGATGAGCTGGCCGGTTGTGGCGTTCAAGGCGATCAGCGTGTCCTGATAGCAGCAGAAGATGCGCTTGTCGCCGCCCTCCTCCCAGTAGCACACGGCGCGGCTGTTGCCGGGCGAGCGGCGCGTGGTGCGCCCCTGGGCGGGGTCGAAACTCCAGAGCAACGCACCGGTGGAGGCGTTCAACGCCTGCACCTTCACGCGGGGCGTTGTGATGTACATGACGCCGTCGACGACGATAGGCGTGCATTCGCTCGACGTGGCCGGACGCTGGCTCGCATCGCCCGTCTTGTGCACCCAGGCCACCTTCAGATTTTTCACGTTCGAAGGCGTGATCTGTTCCACGGGCGAGTAGCGCGTGGCCTGCGCGTCGCCACCATACCAGTTCCACTCCCGTTCGCGCGGCGTCGCGGCCATGGCGCGGGGTCCGGGAATCAGGGCCGCGGCGGCGGCCGAATGAACAATAAAATCGCGGCGTTTCATAAAGGGGAGACTCTATCAATCTGACGGCCTCACTTGCAACGAAGTTACCGGTAGAGAGAAGATGAGGGCGCCATGATCAACCGGCGGAAGTTCACAGCACTGGCGGCGGGCGCCTTGGCCGCGCAGCCGCAGCCAAAGCGGCCCAACATCGTTTTCATCTTTTCCGACGACCACCACTATCAATGTCTCGGAGCAGCGGGGAATCCGCACATTCAGACGCCGAACCTCGACCGTCTGGCCGCGAAAGGAGTGAACTTCACGCACGCCATGGTCAGCACGCCGCAGTGCTGCCCTTCGCGCGGCGTCATGCTGTCGGGACTGGAGACCTATCAAAGCGGGCTGCAATCGAATGGCTACACGGCCTTCAAGCCGAATCACGGCCCCACCGTGATCGAACAGTTGCGGCGCGCCGGTTATGCCACCCACCTGACCGGCAAGTGGCACATCACGAACATGCCCGCCGAGTGCGGTTTCACAAGCGCTCCCCTTTGGTTGCGCGGGGGCGGCAGCAAGTATGTGGACCCCGTGCTGCGCCGCGGCCTGGAAGGCCAGGACCAGGAGACGCGGGGCCACATCACGGATCTGTTCACGGACGCCGCCGTCGATGTCATCGAGACCGCGCCGAAGGACAAGCCTTACTTTTTGTGGCTCAGCTACAACGCGCCGCACACGCCCTGGACCGCGGTGGAGCCCTACAAAACGCGGTACGCTGTGCGAGCCGCGCCGCCGCCCGCCCACCCGGCCGGCGGCAAGCCGTTCGACTGGGCCACCTACTATGCCGTGATTTCCCACATGGACGCGGGCGTTGGACGCGTGATCACGGCGATTGAAAACGCCGGGCAGTGGGGCAACACGCTCATCTTTTTCGTTGGCGACAACGGCTACCTATGCGGCACGAAGGGGCTGAACGGCAAGGTGCATCCCTGGGAGGAGAGCGTGCGCGTTCCCTTCCTCGCCTCGGGCGGCATGGTGCGGGCGCGCGGCAAGCAGAGCGCTCCGGTCTGCTCCATCGACGCGCCGGCCACCTGGCTCGACTTCGCGGGCGTCCAGCCGGCTTACTCGCTGGCCGGGGTGAGCCTGCGCGAGGAGCTGTCCAAAGGGACGTCGCACCACGAGCACGGCTTCGCGGTTTGGAACGACGGCCGGCCCGAAGGTCTGGCGATTCGCGTTGCCGTGGAACCCTACCGGTTGGTGCGCACGCGCTTCTACAAATACATCCTGTGGCAGTCCAGGCGGGACGCTCTCTACGAAGTGGACAAAGACCTGGCCGAGGCGCGCAACCTCGCCGAAAAGCCCTCGGCGCTGCACAAGCAGGTGATCGCCGAGATGCGCGGCGCGCTGGAAGAGCGCATGGAAAAGACCAGCGACCCGGCGCTGGCCTGGATGCGCTAAGCCGCGGCTACAACTCCTTGGCCGCCTGCCCCGGCGCGATGATCCCGGGAGGCAGCTCCATGAGGCGGATGTTGCGGAAGTGAATCTTCGCGCCTTCGGACTCCAGACACAGGTAGCCCTTCTTTTGCGTTGCCTTTGAGATGCCGTTCACAAACTTTCCATTGATCGACAGCTTGATGACGCCGTCCACGGCCACGACGTCATAGACGTTCCATTCGTTCTTGGGCTTGCAGCGCGACTCGAAGGAAAAGCTGCGCTGGTTGCGCGGGTTGTCGGCCACCGTCTTCACACCGCCTACGCCGAACAGCTCACCCGTCACATAGGCATGGGGCGGCGTGATGCCATCGCGCGCGTGCATCTCGGGCCAGCCGAGTTCGAGCATCTGGATCTCGATGCCATCCGGCAGACGGTTCCTTTCTCCTGGCACCGCGCCGGACCATGCGAACACGCCTGAATTCCCACCCGTTTCGGTGTGCATCCATTCGATGTGCAGCAGGAAGTTCTCATACTGCTTCGCGGTGCGCATGACGCCGATCGGAGTGCCCTTGCAGATGAGTTCGCCGTTCTGCACCGACCAGGTGTCGGGATCGGTATTCACGTTCACCCAGCCCGTCAGGTCGCGTCCGTTGAACAGATCCACCCACTGCGGCACGGGTACGGGCGGTGTGGAGGACTGCGGCAGTGCCGGAGCCAGAAGCGCGGCCAGGGCAAACGAGGCGGCGCAGCCAAGGATAATTTTCATGAGACCCCTCCAAAAAGATATCGGGAATAAATTGTGTCGAATTCTGTCGAATCGCACGGGCCGGAACGGGGGGCCCACTTCCTGGTTATTGTAGACCACCGGCGGCGGGATACAACGGGGAGAGCGGGGCCGTGGAGCGCCGCGCTGGTACTGGCCCTAAGGCCCCACACCGGCGAACCTAAGGCCACTTTCGGCTGGAAACCGGGCCGCGCTAGGGCGATCGCTGCATTTACGCACGCCGCTGTTCCCTCCACACTTGAGCCAGAGGGAAGTGCAAGTGAAACGAATCATTGCAATTATGTTCATAATGGCCACCCTGGCGCTAAGTCTCCAGGCAACCATCATCGCCTCGCTGGAAAATACGGGAGTTGGCGCGGCGGGCAGTGGCCAGGTGGACCCGAACTGGGTAGTACGGCAGGGAAGCAATCCGTATGGGAACGCCTACCGGACAGCGAGCCCGGGGTTTCCATTTCCCTGGTGGATGGCCAACAACGCCACGTCAATGTGGGTGAGCCCGAGCCCGAGCTACCCGAACGCGGGGTCGGATGCGGGAGGACTCTGGGAGTACCGGAACACGTTCGACCTTACAAACTTCGTCCTGAGCTCGGTGCAGATCGATTTCCGGCTGGGCGTGGACAACCGTTTTGACGGCTACATTCTGAACGGCGGCCCCGTCATCATCCCTGGTCCCTGGGCGGCATTCAGTACGCTGTCGCCCTGGTTTTCAGTGAATACCGCCGGCCTGCTTCCCGGCCTGAACACGCTCACCTTTCTGGTGTTCAACGTGCCGCAGCAGTCGGGCAACCCGGGCGGCTTCCGGCTGGAGTTCGATGCCCAGGGAACGGAAGTGCCCGAACCCTCGGCCAGCCTGCTGTGGGGCGCCGGACTGGCCGGGTTGGCCATCGCCATGCGCCGGCGCAAGTAGTGGATCCCGCGCGGCTGTAAGCCGGTTCCTGTACCGCCGTCCGCCGGAGCGGACCGCGGCGGCAGCCATTCCTCTCGGCCCGCCATTGCTGGCGGGCTCCAGCAACCTACCCGGGAGTTGTAACGGCGCGGGCCACGCCATCCTCCCCTATTTGGTTTTGCTCCACGTGGGGTTTTCCCTGCCGGCGCGCGTTACCGCGGCCGCGGTGCGCTCTTACCGCACCATTTCACCCTTACCGGACGGGCGTGAACCCGCCAGGCGGTATATTTTCTGTGGCACTGATCCGTGGAACGCGGTTCTAACCACGCCCCCCCGGCCGTTAGCCGGCACGCCGCCCTATGGAGACCGGACTTTCCTCGGCGCCTCTCCTCGCGCCTTGCGGCTTGAGGGTTGAGGCGACGCGGCTGCCCGCCTTGCGGGATCCGCTTTCATCTTCGCACGGCGGGCTGGGATTTACTCCGGGCCGTAACGTTTTTCCGGGCCAAACGATCCTTAGTGATTGGGCCGGGCACGGGGAGTACGCGCCCAAGAGAATGTAAGTTGTAGTAAACTCATTGAATCGGAGGGAGAGTTGAGTGCCGTTTTCTCAACTTCGGTACCCGCGTTTACAAGGAACCAGGAGAAATCTCGTGAAACATAGGATACTGGCTGCACTGTTCATCGCATTGCTGCTCACCTGTGGCGCACTGTACGCGCAAGGTGAAGGCCCACAGGTGCACGCCAACAAGGACGATTGGGAAGAGATCAATTTCGAAACGAATTCGGCCAAGATCTCCGATGGATTCCCCACCTTGCTGAGAATGGCCGAGCTGTTGAAGGGCAATCCCGGCTGGCGGTTGAAAGTGGAGGGGCATACCGATTCGCTCGGTTCGCACCCGTTCAACGACAAGCTCGCCATGAACCGCGCCAAAGCGGTGAAATCATTTTTGGAGAAGTACGGGGCCAACCCGAATCAAACCACGGCGGCCGCGCAAGGCAAGCGCGCCCCGAAGGTGGCCAACGACACCAAGGAAGGACGCTTCGTAAACCGCCGCGTCCAGATGACGTTGACCGACGACAAGGGCAACGTGGTGAAGGCCAACGCCGGCGCGGGTGACACCGTGGCGGCCATGGAAAAGCACGCCAAGCAGAGCGAGGAGTGCTGCAATCTGATTTTGAAGCGGCTCGACAAGCTGGAAGAGATTCTGGCCGAGCTGCGGCAGTTAAAGGATGACCACCGGAAGATCCTCGACGAGCTCGCGGCCCTGAAGAGGGGTGGAGCGGGAACCGGCGCCGCGGCAGCAGCCGCCGCCGCGCCCGCCTCATCGCCCGCCGTCAGCCCGACGCAGTTGACACAGATGGCCGAATCGGCGGCCAAGAAGGCCGTGGACGAGATGAAGTCCGGCTCGCCGAAGTTCTCGCTGCTGGGTTTGAACGTCGGACCCGATGGTTCCGGCAACGCCACCATGACGGGCCGCGCGCGCTACTTCGCGCCGTTCGGCACCCGCTCCGCCGTGCAGGCGCAGGGCGAGTACATGTATTATCGCGACCGCCGCGAGGGCCAGTTCGACCTTGGCCTGGTGAACCGCTGGAAGGATGTCCAACTGGGCGGCTTCGCCAGCTTCAAGAACGTCTGGATGAAGGGCATGGACAACACCGGCACGCTTGGCCAGGCCAGCTTCACGGCTGACTATCTGTTTGGCCAGGGCAAAGTCGGCTTGTTCGGCGTGAAGACCTTCCTGAACGACGCCGTCATCAAGACGGTGGCGCAGCGCAACCTGGTGACGGAAACCTATCTGCACGCCGTTGATCAACTCGGCGCTTCCGGCACGGTGGCCCTGGGCCGCAGTCCCAAGTCGCCGTGGGTGGAAGGCAACATCGGCTGGTTGAAGAGCGCGGGCGGCAACAAAAAGGCCGGCGGAACGGCGCGCTTCGTCTTCCCGGTGAACCCCTACTTCGCCCTGTCGGCCGAAGGCGGCGTGAACGAGACGCTGATCGGAACCGAGAACAACGGCCGCGCCGTGTTCGGCATCCTGTTCGGCAACTACATTCACCCGAAGGAATTCCAGGCCGCCGATCATCCGGTGCCGGTGGACATTCCGCGCGTCCGTTATGAGATGCTGACCCGCACGCGCCGCACGGGCAACGACCCGCCGGTGCCGGTGACCAAGGATCTGCTTGGCGTGAAGGCCGGTTCGATCCAGTTGGACGCTTCGGATTCCTACGATCCGGATGGCGATCCGATCACGTTCCTGTGGTCGCAGGTGGCCGGCCCGGCCGTGACGCTGACCGGAGCCAACACCTCCCGGCCCAGCTTCACCGCGACGGAAGGCCAGATGTACGGCTTCCGCGTGCTGCTGGCCGACGACAAGAACTCGCAGGCGATTGCCCGCGTTACGGTCACCACGCAGGAGCCGGCGCGGGTGCGCATTCTGCGCTGGACGGCGAACCCGTCGCTGATTCAGCCCGGCGAAAGCTCGTCGCTGAACTACCTTGTGGAGAACGCCACTTCGGTGAGCATCTCCGGCGTCACGCAATCGCTGAGCCCGCAGTCGGGCGTGGTGAGCGTATCGCCCAAGCAGACCACCAGCTACACGCTGACGGCCAAGAACGCCACCAGCGAGGAGACGGCCGTGGTTGTGGTGGGCGTGGAACGCTCCCAGGCGCGCTTTGTCAGCTGCTCGGCCAGCCCGGCGACGATTCTGCCGGGTGAGGCCGCCACGTTGAACTGGAGCAGCGAGAACGCGCGCAGCGTGGAGGTTGTGGGCGTTGGCACGTTCGCGCCGGTGGGCTCGACGGTGGTCACGCCGCAGCAGTCCACCACTTATACGCTGATCGCCCGCGGCGACGGCGGCGAGGGCACGTGCACGGCGACGGTGGCGGTGCAAACGGGCAACCGTCCCATCATCGCCACGTTCAAGGCCGAGCCGATGGAAATCGTCGAGGGCGACAAGTCCACGCTGAGCTGGTCCGTGCAGGGGGCCGACAAGGTGGAGATCACCGGCATCACCAGCCCGGCCCCGAGCGGTTCGGGTGACGTGATGCCCAACACGACCACCACCTACACGCTGACGGCGACCAACAAGTTCGGACAATCCATCGCCAACACCACGGTCACCGTGATTCCGCGCGTGAAGGTGATCTCGTTCACGGCCAATCCGTCCACCATCAACAAGCCCGGCACGCCGGTGACCTTCGCCTGGACGACGGAGAACGCCGCGGAAGTCTTCATCACCGAGGGTATCGGCTCGCGCTCGCCCAACGGCTCGCTGACCAACGCGGGACCGATGAAGACCACCACGTACCAACTGACGGCCATCGGCCGCGGCCGCAACAACACGGCGACGGCGATGGTGTCGGTCACCGTGGACACGGGCGGCACCAACGAGAACAAGCCTCCCACGGCGTTCGTGCCGATCTCCAGCTTCCTGACGCCGCTGCGCCAGATTGTACTGAACGGGTCCAGCTCGTTCGATCCCGACGGCGATCCGCTTACCTATGAGTGGCGGAGCATCGACGGCAAGGCGACGATCCTGAACCCGAATTCGGCGGTAACGCAGGCCATCCTGGACGGCACCAATACGTTCTACTTCACGTTTGAACTGAAGGTGACCGACTCGAAGGGCGCCTCCTCGGTAACCAATGTCAGGGTGACGCTGGTACAACTGGGCGGCTCGAACCGCTAACGGCGCGTACGAAAACAGGCAACACGCCGGGCCGGATCCTACGGGACCCGGCCCGGTTTGCGTTTGGGGACCGGGCGTGAGCCCCTAGAATGGAGAGGCATGGATTGGACCCTGTTCGGCGCGATGGTCACAGGCTTTCTGGCCATCATCAATCCGGTTTCCTCGGCTCCCATCTTCGCCAACGTCACGGCGGGCAGCTCGCCCGAGGTGCGGAACCAGGTGGCGCGGCGCGCGGTGGCCATCGCCTTCGGCATCATCCTGGTGTTCACCGTGGCCGGAAACCTGATCTTCAGCCTGTTTGGCATCACCCTGACGGCGTTCCGCATGGTGGGCGGAGTGCTGGTGATGATCGTGGGATTTGAGATGGTGCACGGGCAGTCTTCGCGCGTGCACGCGCCTTCGGACGAGGACCAGGAGGATAGCCGCGAGTCGCAACTGACGGTCGCTGTGTCGCCGCTCGGCACGCCGCTGGTGGCGGGCCCCGGCACGATCTCCACGGCGATGGGCTTTGCCGGCGACGGCAACCTGGTGCGCGTTGGCATGACACTGGCCGCCGCGGCTCTCATCTGCGCCGTCACGCTGGCCTCGTTCTACTTCAGCGCGCGTCTGATGAGCTTTCTCGGCAAGAGCGGCATGAACGTGGTGAGCCGCCTGATGGGGCTCATCATCGCCGTGATCGGCATGCAGATGCTCCTGATGGGCGTGTATGCCGCCATCGCCGGCTACGCGGGCTACACGCACCCCCGGTGACACCCGTCCGCCGCTCATGTAGAGTGGCGCGCATGCCCAATGCACCCATTCACTTTGAAATTCCCGCCGACGACGTCAAGCGGGCCAAGAAATTTTACGAGAAGGCGTTTGGCTGGAAGATCGCGGACCCGCTGAAGATGGATTACTTCCTGGTGACCACAAAGGAAGAGGGGGAGCCCGGCATCAACGGCGGGCTGATGAAGCGTATCGAGAACGGCCAGCCGTTCATGAACTACCTGGGCGTGCCGTCGATCGACGAGGCGCTGAAGAAGGTTCAGAAAGCGGGTGGCCAGGTGGCGTTGACGAAAATGGAAATCGGCCACGGCATGGGCTGGATCGCCGCCTTCCTGGACACCGAGGGCAACCTGATCGGCCTGCATCAGATGTCCGAGGCGTACGTGCCGCCGAAACCAGCGGCCAAGAAGACCGCGAAGAAGCCGGTCAAGAAAGCCACGAAGAAAGCCGCGGCCAAACGGCGGTAGCGCGTGGCCGAACGGGCGCGCCGCGCCGCTTACCGCTTCAGGGTCTCCAGCACCTCGCCCGTGGCTTGTTCCACCTTGGCATGCAGGCTGTGGCCGTGCGCATCCATGGTGACAATCGCCATGAACCCTTTCACGCGCAGCCGCCACATCGCCTCGGGAATGCCAAACTCGAACAGGTTCACGCCGAGCACCTTTTCCACCGTACGCGCGTAGAACTGCGCCGCGCCGCCGATGGCGTTCAGATACACGGCTCCATGCTGCTGCAACGCGGCCAGCGTCTTGGGACCCATGCCGCCTTTGCCGATCACGGCGCGCACGCCGTATTCGCCGATCACGTGCGCCTGGTAGGGCTCCTCGCGGATTGATGTCGTCGGTCCGCCCGCCTTCATCACCCACTCCTCGCCCTGCTTCAGCATCACCGGACCGCAGTGATACAGCACGCTGCCGCGCAGATCCGCCGGCGGAGGGTTTTTCATCAGGTAGGCGTGCACCTGGTCCCGTCCTGTGTACATCTCCCCGTTGATGATCACCACGTCGCCAACCTTCAGGGCGCGAATCTGTTCCTCGCTGATGGGCGGAGTGAGAATCACCTCGCGTCCGGTGAGCGGGAAGCCTTCGCCGGCCGCCATGCGCTCCACCTCCCGTTCGGGATCGCGGTAGAGCCACTTCGTGATGGCGCCGGTCCGCGCATCCAAGCGCACGCCCAGACGGCGGAACGCCCAGCAGTCGTAGGCGACGCTGACGAAGAAGCTTGCCGGCAGCCGGTTCGCCGCCGCGATCTTGCAGCCGATCAGCGAACTCCTGCCGCCGAAGCCCATCGGTCCGACGCCCAGACGGTTGGCTTCGTCCATGATCTCCGACTCCAGCTTGGCCAGCACGGGATCGGGATTCGTGTCGTCCAGCGTGCGGAACAACTGCTCCTTGGCCACGTAGTAGCCGTGCGCGCGGTCGCTGCCGATGCAAACGCCAATGGCGCCCGGCGCGCAGCCCTGCCCCTGCGCCTGCCACACCGCGTGCAGGATGCACTTGCGCACGCCTTCGAGGTTGCGGTCCGCGCGTCCCAGGTGGTCGAGCGTGCAGGGCACGGAGTACTGAATGTTCTTGTTCTCGCAGCCGCCGCCCTTCAGGATGAGCTTCACCTCGATCTCATCCTCCTCCCACTGCTCGAAGTGGAACACGGGAGTCTCCGGCCCCAGGTTGTCTCCCGAGTTCTTCCCGGTGAGCGAGTCCACCGAGTTCGGCCGCAGCTTGCCCAGGCGCGTCGCCTCGGCCACCGCACCGCGGATGGCCTGCTTCAACTGAATCTGGTTCACGCCGACGGGCGTGTGAATGAGGAAAGTCGGCATGCCAGTGTCCTGGCAGATCGGACCCTCGTCCTCATACGCCATGTCGATGTTGGTGGCGATCACGTTCAGGGCCTGCGAGGCCTGCGTCCCGGCCGGTTCGTCGCGCGTGACCAGCCCCATGGCCGCGCGAACGTCGGGCGGCAGGTTGGTGGACGTCTGGGTGATCAGTTCAAGAAGGCTACTGGCGAGGAATTGCATGGAAAGATACCAGTTTCATGGTATCTTGATGCGGACCGTGGCGGTCAGTCCCGCCTTCACGGCGGCGTCGGGCGCGTCGAAGTTCACCGTCACGCGGCCATCCTTGATCTCCACCACCTCACCCTCGACCGGCGTCAGCGGCAACTCGGCCACCATCACGGAGGCCGGCATGGGGACGCGCAATTTTTCGAGCACCGGAGGCTCGGGCTCGATCACCACCTTCAACTGAAGCGGGTTAACCGAGAGCTGGAACAGATCCTCCATCCCCGCGTCCACGGGGTCGCCCGCCTTCACGCGCGCCGCAAGAAGCACGCCGTCGGCCGGTGAATGCACCTCGGCCGCCGACAGATCATTCTGCGCCGCTTCGAGCGCCTTCTCACGGTCCTCCAAAGACTTCCTGGCCGCCTCGATGTCGGCGCCCAGGTTCTTCACGCGCTCCTCGGCCCGCCGCGCCAACTCGCGCAATCCCTCGGATTCGGCCCGCGCGTTCTCCGCCTCCTTCTCCGCCTTCTCGTAGGTGAGCCGCGGCGTCGCGCCTTCGCGATACAGCAACTGCTGGCGTGTGGCGATCTTGCTGGCGCGGTCATACTCGCCCTGCGCGCGCGAAGCGTCGGCGCCGGCGCGCGAGGCCTCCAGGCGGGCGGCCAGCAGAGTGCTTTCCATGTTCGTCACGCGCGACTGCGCCGCCTCCAACTGCTCCCTGGCCGCCGTCATCACGCCGTCGAGACCTTCGTTCCGGATGCGTCCCAGGAGCTGACCTTCAAACACCTCCTGGCCCGGCTGCACCTCCACCGATTCCATGGTTCCTTCGACGGGAGAGGGCACCAGCAGCACCTCGCGCGCGCTGATCAAGCCCGTAACGCTCACCTCGGCGCCTGTGCTCAACACGGCCGCCGGCGGCGGCGTGGACTGTTTCGTCTCCGGCTTCCTGGCTTCGCGCCGGAACAGCGTGACGCCGCCCACGCCCAGCGCCAGCAACGCCACGCCGGCAATGCCCAGAACCCATTTCAGGTTGATCTGCGAGAGGAGCAAAGAACATCATACCCGCCCCCGCCGCCGGTGCTACGCTAACGGCCATGAAGCTCCGTCCGGCCCTTGCCATGGGCTCTCTGCTTCTCCGTCTCGGGAACACGACTTTCGGAGGCGGCGACCCGGCCATGGCCGCCATGCAGCGCGAACTGGTGGACCGGTTGCGGTGGATCACCGCCGAACAGCACGGCCTTGCATTCGGACTGGCGCGCGTCACGCCCGGCACGAACGTGCTCGCCTATTGCGCGGCCACGGGCTGGATGGTGGCGGGGTGGCTTGGCTCGCTGCTGTCGGTAGCCGGCGTGGTGGTCCCCTCGGCGTTGCTGGCGGTGTGGCTGAGCGGCGTATATGACAGTTACGGCGGGAACCCCTGGTTCCGCGCCGGGGTGGCGGGTGTGGTGGCCGGCGCCGTGGGGATGATGGCTTCCAGCGGTGTTTCGCTCATCCGGGCGCGCGCGCGGGGACGGTGGCTGCTGCCCGGGCTTCCGCTGGCGGCCGCCGTGATCGCCGCGATGTGGTTTCAAGCGCTCTCGCCGCTCAAGCTTCTCGCCGCCGCCGGACTCCTCGGCGCGCTCTACGGCGATCCGGCCGGCAGCGAGGACCCGGCGTGAATCCCTTCCTCATCTACCTGCTGTTTCTCAAGGCCACGCTCACTTCCTTTAGCGGCATGGGTTCGCTGCCCATCATCCGCCAGGAGTTCGTCGTTGAGCGCCAACTGCTTACCGATCGCGAACTGGCCACCGCACTCGCCGTTGGCCGCGCCGGTCCTGGACCGCACGGCCTCTACATGGTGGCGGCGGGTTATTTCATCGCCGGGCTTCCCGGCGCCGCGGCCGGTTGCGCCGCCCTGATGACGCCCGCGTTTCTGATTCTGCCGCTGCTGCTACACCTGGGACGGCACAGGGATCATCCGCGCGTGCGTGGCGCCATCCGCGGCGTTACGCTCGCCGCCGGCGCGCTGGTGGTGGCCGCGGCCCTCCCGATGGCGCGTGACGCCTGGACCGGTCCGCTCCCCATCGCCATCTCGTGCGCCAGCTTCGGCGCGCTGCTATTCACGCGTCTGGATACTTTGTGGATTGTGCTTGGCAGCGCCGCGGCCGGACTGGCCGGGTTGCTCCTGGCAGGCTAGCGAAACAGCAGCAGCGCGCTGACCGCCGTCAACGATAGCACCAGAAATTCGAAGACCTCCGGCGATACCCAGCCCAGCAGGCGGCGTCCGCTCAGCGCGCCACAGAACACGGCGGGGGCCAGCATCACATCCAGCGTCAGCGAGGGCCAGCTGAACAGCCCATGCCAGGCGTAGATGGGCGCCTTGGCCAGATTCACGGCGAAGAAGAACCAGGCGCCGGTGGCCACGAACTCCTCCTTGGTCAGCTTCCGGCTCAACAGGTAGAGGCTCATCGCGGGTCCGGCCGCGTTGGCCACCGTGGTGGAAAAGCCGGCCACGATTCCGTAGGGCGCGCCGCTGCCCTCCACGGCCAGCGCCTCGGGATGACGCCGGCGCCACAGGTAGACGCCCAACATGAGCAGCACGATGACGCCGATCATCGGGCGGATCGTTCCCTCGGGCCACGACAGCGCCATCGCCCCCATCGCCATGCCTACCAGCACCGACGGAATCAGGGAGACCAGCCGTCCCGCCGCCGCGTTGCGCCGGTAATAGGTTACGGCGAACAGGTCGGCAAAACAGAGCAGGGGCAGCAGCCAGCCCGCGCTCCGCCGCGCATCGCCGGCCACCAGCACCATCATCGGCACCACGAGAATGCCTATGCCCGGCACGCCCGTCTTGGCCACGCCCACGCAGAAAGCGCACGCCGCCGCCAGCGCCCATTGCCACAGATGCAGTTCCGGCATGGTTCCGGTTCACCCTCCGCGGGAGCCGGGGCGCTTAGCGCGCCGCGTTCTCCTGCGCTTCCACGACGGCCACGGCGGCCATTTTCACGATCGTGTCCACCTCGGTCTCCGGCGGCAGCACGTGCACGGGATGCGCGAAGCCCATCAGAACCGGACCGACCAGTTCGCAATTGCCCAGCCGCGCCAGCAGACGGTAGGCGGCGTTGCCCGCCTCCAGGTTCGGAAACACGAGCACGTTGGCCCTGCGTGCGGCCAGCGGAGAAAACGGATACTGCTCGGCGAGCAGTTCGGGCGAAACGGCCAGGTCGGCCTGCACCTCTCCGTCCACCACCAGTTCCGGAGCGCGCTCGCGCACCAGTTCCACCGCCCGCGCCACCTTTTCGGCCAGCGGGTGGCGCGTCGAGCCGAAGTTCGAGAACGACACCATCGCCACGCGCGGTTCGAGGTCGAACCGCCGGGCGGTTCTCGCCGTGAGAATGGCGATCTCTGCCAGGTCCTCGCTCGACGGCTCGATGTTCACGGTGGGATCGGCCAGAAGATAGAACTCTCCCTTGGGCGTGATCAGCAGGTAGGCTCCGCACACGCGCCGCAGCCCCTTCTCCATCCGGATCACCTGCAGCGCCGGACGGATCGTGTCTGGATAATTGCGCGTCATTCCGCCCAGCATGCCATCGGCATCGCCCATGCGCACCATCATCGAAGCAAAGACAAACGGGTCGCGCACGGCCAGCCGCGCTCCATCCCGCGTGATCCCTTTCCGCTGCCGCAACCGGAACAGCTCCTCGCCATAGGCCCCGGCGCGCTCATCGCTGGCGGGATCGACAATCTCCACCTGCGCGGCGTCCACATGCATTGCGGCCAGCGACGAGCGAATCGCGGCGGCGGCGCCCACCAGCACAGGCCGGGCGATCCGCTCGTCCACCAGCACGCGCGCGGCGCGCACGATGCGCTCATCGGCGCCTTCGGGAAACACCACGCGTTTGGGCGCCTGCTGCGCCTTGTGGATCAGCATGCGCATCACCTCGCGCGCCTTGCCCAGACGCTTCTCCAGGCTCTCGCGGTACTCGGACAGATCGAGCGTCACCTGAGCCACGCCCGAGGCCATCGCCGCGCCGGCCACGGCCGCCGCTTCGTGCACCAGCACGCGTGGATCGAACGGCTTCGGAATGATGTACTCGCGGCCGAACTCGAGCTTGTCCACGCCATAGGCGCGCCGCACCGAATCGGGCACATCGGCGCGCGCCAGCGCGGCCAGTGCCCGCGTGGCCGCCAGCTTCATCTCATCGTTGATGGTGGTGGCCCGCACGTCCAGAGCGCCCCGGAAAATGAAGGGGAAGCCCAGCACGTTGTTCACCTGGTTCGGATAGTCGCTGCGTCCGGTGGCCACGATGGCGTCGGGCCGCGCGGCCACGGCCTCCTCGTACGGAATTTCCGGATCGGGGTTGGCCAGGGCGAAGATAACGGGATTGCGCGCCATGGGTTTCAGCATTTCGCCCGTGACGCAGTTGGCCGACGAAAGACCGATGAAGACATCGGCTCCCGCCAACGCTTGGCTGAGCGTCCGGGCGGCGGTCTCCCGGACGAACTGTTGCTTGTAAGGATTCAACTCCGCCATGCGTCCGGCGTGGAGGACGCCCTTGGAATCACACATAGTGATCCGCTCGCGCCGCGCCCCCAGTTTCACGAAATGCCGTGCGCAGGAGATGGCGCTTGCGCCCGCGCCGTTCACCACGATCTCCACCTCGTCCAACTTCTTGCCGGCGATCTCCAGGGCGTTCAGCAGGGCGGCGCCGGAGATGATCGCCGTGCCGTGCTGGTCGTCGTGGAACACGGGAATTTTCAGCGTCCTGCGCAGTTCCTCCTCCACGACAAAGCAGTCCGGCGCTTTGATGTCCTCCAGGTTGATGCCGCCGAAGGTGGGCTCCAGAAGCCGGCAGGCTTGAATGATCTCCTGCGGGTCCTTGGCAGCCAACTCGATGTCGAAGACGTCGATGTCGGCGAAGCGTTTGAACAGCACGCCCTTGCCTTCCATCACCGGCTTGCTCGCCAGCGGACCGATGTTGCCCAAGCCCAGCACGGCGGTGCCGTTGGTCACCACGGCCACCAGATTCCCCTTTGACGTGTACTGGTAGGCGAGCGACGGATCCTTCTCGATTTCCAGGCAGGGAATCGCCACGCCGGGCGTATAGGCCAGCGATAAATCGCGCTGTGTGCGGCAGGGTTTGGTGGAGACAACCGACACCTTGCCGGCGGGCGCGCCCGATGCCGTGGGCGCATGGTAGTCGAGGGCATCTTCGCGGCGGATCTTCATGTGTGAACCTTCCTCTGGCTGAGGATAGATTACCTGAGATGAAGAAAGGGCCGGTCCCCCTCCCGCTCGCGCGCAAGGATGACCGGCCGGAATTTCCGCCGTCAAACCCGTGGGGGCTTGACGCGCCCTCCTCCTATCAGAACTCCAGGCGCAAGGCCACCTGGCCGGTGCGGGCGCCGCCAAAATCAACGCCGCGCGAACCGGTGATACGGCCGAAGTTGTTGTCGGCCACGTTCAGGTTCGGATCGCCGAGGTTGGTCCAGTTGGGCAGGTTGGTGAACGAGCCCTCCAGGCGCAAGCCCACGTTTTCGCGAATCACGAACCGTTTGCTCAAACCCATGTTCAAGGCGAACGTGCCGGGGCCATTGAAGATGCCAACGCCGGCGTTGCCGAAGCGCGCGATCGGATTGGGATCGCGGCCCGGCGTGGAGCCGACGCGGCAGTCATATTGCAAGCTGCCCACTTCGCGGCCGGGGCAGACGAAGGCGGCGCGGTTGGCCCAGATGTCGGCATTCGGACTCGACACGGAACCGTTGGCTTCGCCCACGCGGTCCGGGCGCTGCGATCCGCGGCTCGGAGCATTCGTACCCGAGGGGTCGCCGCCGGAGAACGTGGGCGTCAGAAAGGGTCCCGATTGCAGCGTCAGAATGCTGGACACCTGCCAGCCGCCCAACACCAGCTCGGCCGCGCGCCCCGCGCCGCTCATGAACTTACGGCCCTTGCCAAACGGTAACTGGTAGACCATCGTCGTCACAAAACGGTGCCGCCGCGTGGCGTACACATCGCCGCGGTCGGCGCGCCGGTCCAGTGAATTGGTCACGCGTCCGCCGCCCGTTTCACCGGCGAAGCCCGTGGGAGCGGGGCCGGCGTTGTCGGCCAGATTCTTGGCCAGCGTGTAGGCGGTGGTGAAGCTGAGTCCGCTCGTGAAGCGGCGGTTCACCTCGAACTGAAGCGAGTTGTAGAACGAGTTGGCTCCGGCGTCGCGGCTAAAGATGAGGCCCCAGTTCGGGAACGGCCGGTCCAGGCTGGTGCGCCGCGCATAGAACGACGTCGAGGGGGTCATCTGGTTCACGTCAGGCGCCCAAGGCAACTGGTAGGAGCGGTTGCCGATGTAGGAGACGCGCAGGCCGGTGGTGCGGCTCAACTCGCGGTCCACGGTGAGCGCCCACTGGAACATCTGCGGGGGCTTGAAATCGATCTGGTTCGCGGTGCGGAACTCGAAGGTGCCGAGCGAGCCGCCACGCACGCCGCTGCCCGGCGTCCGCGTCTCCGGCAGGGCGAAGATCGGTTTGCCATCCGCGCCAATGTTGTTGAAGTTGCGTACGTCGCTTTGCACGGTGCCGGTGAGCGAGTAGAACACCGAGCCCATCAGAATCATGTTGTACAGCCCGCCCGAGGCGCGCAACGTGGTCTTGTTGTTCAAGCGGTAAGCCAGGCCAACGCGAGGCAGGAACTGCGTCTTGTATGTGTTGCGGAGCGACTCCGGAAGCCCGGCGTCCTTGGCCGTGATGATCGGCGTGCAGCCCACGCCATTCTGCGGCGCGCCCGGACAGCCGTTGAACGAGAGGATCGCGCCGGGTGCGACCAGGTTCCGCGCCTCGGGGTCCGACATGATGATCACGGCGCCGGTGCGCGCCACGTTACGGTCGAAGTTGGCGATGTTCAGCCCGTTGTCGCGGTAGCCGGGGTGGAGTTCGTAGCGCACGCCGAGGTCGAGCGTCAGCTTGCTGTTCACGCGAATGGTGTCCTGCGCGTAGAGCTTGTAGTGGGTCGCCTGGCCGTCGTTGTCACGGTCCAGAGCGGCCACGGCGGTGCTTTGCGGCACGCCCAGCAGGAAGTCGGCGAAGCCATATCCGGTGAAGGCCGGGCCGAAGCTGAAATCACCATAGTTGTTGCCCGTGGTGAAGCCCAGATCGGAGCGCGCCCGCAGGTTGCGCACGTCGCCGCCGAACTTGAAGGTATGCTTGCCGCGCACCCAGGTCAGGTTGTCGATGAACTGCACGTTGTCCGAGATGCTGTACCCGGGACGGCCCTTGCTGACGCTCGTGTACAGGTCGATGCCGAAAGCCGGCAGGCCGTTGAAGAAGATGTCCCGCTGGATGTCCTTCAGGCCGAGGTCATTGGTGAACGCGCGGCCATCGAAGTTGAAGATGGTCGCCGAGTCCGACTTGATGTAGCCCATGCGCGCTTCGTTCAGCAGGTTCGGCTTGATCGTGTAGGTCCAGGAGCCGGACACCTGCCAGAACTTCGCGCTCTGCGTATCGGACGGCAGCGTGAGCGCATTGGCGCCGAGCGCCGGGTTGTTCTTGTAGGAGAGGCGGCCGTAGACGTGGTGCTTCAGGCTGAAGTTCTGGTCCACGCGCGCCTCGTACTGGTCGGAGTTGATCGAGGTCGAACGGTTTTCACGGAAGTTCGACGCCGAGCGGCGGTCGGTGGGGCCAGTGTTCGGAAGCGGGTACAGGCTCATCACCTTTTTCGAGATGTCGCTGATGCGCGACGCCGGAATGATGTTGCCGGCGAACGGAATGCCCGTGTAGGGGTCGCGAATGTTCACGCCCTCGCGGCTGAAGTCGCCGCCGCGGACGAAGCTGGTGGGGACAGTGTTCTGAATGGTGCCCTGACGCGGGAACCGCAGCGACTCCCAGGTGAAATAGAAGAACGTCTTGTCCTTGCCGTTGTACACCTTCGGCAGCACCACGGGGCCGCCCAGCGTGCCTCCGAACGTATTCCCGATCTTGGCTGGCAGCACGTTCTGCCCGTAGGCGCGCGCATCGAGCGCCTTATTCTGGTGATACCAGAACAGCGCTCCATGATAGGCGTTTGAACCGCCCTTCGATATTACGGTCACATCGCCCGGCTGGCCGAATTCGGCCGTGTTGCCGACGCCCTGCACACGCACTTCGCTGATCGATTCCACCGAGAGGAACATGTTCCGGTTCGGCGAGTTGCCCGTCGAAGCCGTGATGGAGATGCCGTCCACGGTCGATTCGGACTGCGCCGGCAGGCCGCCCTGGATGGAGAGCGCCGCGCCGTTGTCTCCTTGCACGCCCGGCAGCGACTGCAACAGAGCGTACGGGCTGGTGCTGCCCGCGCCGCGCACGTTGGAAGGCAGGTTCAACACCTTTTCCGCCGTTAGGTTCGAGGCGATCGACGGCGTGTCGGTCGCGATGACGCCCGCCGAGGATTCCACCTCCACCGTCTGCGACACCTCGCCCACTTCCAGCCGCGCATCCACGCGCAACCGGGAGCGGGCCTCCAGCGTAACGCCGCCGGACACGAAGGTGCGGAAGCCGGGTGAAGTCACCGACACCACATAGGGCCCCGCGTCCACGTTCTGAAATTCGTACGCGCCTTGATCGTTCGTGACGCCTTCGCGGCTGGTATTCGACGCCGTCTGCGTCACCTTTACCGCCGCACCCTTCACCACAGCACCGCTGGCGTCGGTGACATTACCTAGGATCACACCATAAGTGGACTGCGCGGCCAGAGGCGCCACGGAGGCGGCGCACAGCAGCAGCACGGCGAAAATCGCTTGTTGAGATAGTTTCATATTTGGTTCACCCGTTTCAGTAACTCCCGGTCGTTGGTCGATTGTAGCGCGAGTTCGATGTCAGTCCAATGGCAATTTCATTTCGGCTCCGTGTTACACTGACCGATCACCCTGTGACCTCCTCCAGCCACAGCCTGCAGAAGACCGCCGGATGGGTCCATCTGTGGGCTTTGGGCGTTGGCGGAGTAATTTCCGGTAACTTTTTCGGCTGGCAGACGGGGCTACTCACGGGCGGGTTTGGCGGGCTTTTCCTGGCCACGCTCATAATCGCGGCCATGTATGTTTGCCTGGTTTTCTCCATCGCCGAACTGTCCGCCGCCCTGCCTTCCGCCGGAGGCTTCTATAACTTCACCCGTTCGGCCTTCGGAAAGGACCGCGCCTTCCTGAACGGACTTACTGACGCGATTGAGTATGTCACCACACCGGCCGTCATCGTGGCGGGCATCGCTGGCTATATGAAGGCGCTTGCACCGTCTACTCCGGAGTGGGTCTGGTGGGCGGTATTCTACTGCGTCTTTGTTTCAATCAACGTTAAGGGCGCGGCGCTTACTTTTCGCGTCTCGATGGCGATCACGGCGCTTGCCGCGTTCGTGCTCGTCTTCTTTTATGCCAGCGCCTTGTGGACCGGCTCATTCCGCTGGGAACACGCACTGAACATCCGCCCCACCACACCGGAGGGAAGCGCCTTTCTGCCCCACGGATGGTTCGGGATCTTCTCCGCCCTGCCCTATGCCGTCTGGTTCTACCTCGCCATTGAGCAGCTCCCGCTGTCGGCCGAGGAGAGCTATGATGCCGAGCGCGACATGCCGCGCGCCCTCAAGTGGGGCATGGCCACGTTGTTGTGCCTGTCGCTGAGCACGCTTGTGTTGAACTCGGGCGTTGGTCCTGGCGCGGCCGGCGTGGGCGCGTCCAACTCACCGTTGGAGACCGGGTTCCGCGCCGTCTATCCCAGCAACGTGACGGCGGCGCTGTTATCGCTCATCTCGCTCACCGGACTGATTGCGAGCTTCCATTCCATCATCTATGCCTACGGCCGGCTGCTGTTTTCCCTGAGCCGGTCCGGCTACCTGCCCTCGGTGCTGGGCCATGTGGGCCGCTGGCGCACGCCTTCGGTGGCGCTGATCGCGGGCGGCGCGCTCGGCCTTGGCTTGTGCTTTCTCGCGCAGCGCTATTCGGCCAGCGTGGGCGCGGCGCTGCTGAACATGGCCGTCTTCGGCGCGCTGCTCTCCTACATCCTGGTGCTGCTCTCGTTCATCCGGCTGCGCGTGGATTCGCCCCTGCTCCGGCGGCCCTACCGTTCCCCGCTCGGCGTTCCCGGCGCCATCGCCGGCATCGCGCTGGCGCTGCTTTGCCTGGCCGCCACGTTCGCGGTACCCTCATTCCGTCCCGGCGTCACCGGCGCCGCCGTCTTCATCGCGGCCATGCTCGCCTACTACTGGCTCTACCGCCGCCGCCACATGGAAGCATATGAAACCAATCTCCGCTCATCTCACCCTTCCTGATCTGAAGCGGCTCGCGCAGTCGGGCGAAATCGACACCGTCATCACGGCGTTCACAGACCACTACGGCCGCCTGATGGGCAAGCGCTTCGACGCCGGCTTCTTCCTCTCGCACGCCGCGCGCGAAGGAACGCACTGTTGCAACTATCTGCTCACCACCGACGCTGAAATGGAGCCGGTTCCCGGCTATGCTTTCGCCAACTGGGAGCTCGGCTATGGCGACTTCCACATTCTGCCCGACCTGGCCACGCTCCGCCGCCTGAGCTGGCAGGACCGCACCGCCCTTGTGCACTGCGACGTCGATCACGTCGACCTCGCCCCGCGCTCCATCCTGAAGCGGCAGGCCGCCCTGGCGGCCAAGGCCGGCTACGAAGCCATGGCGGCGAGCGAGCTGGAATACTACATATTCCGCGACACCTACCGCGATGCCGCCCGGAAGGACTACCGTTCCCTGGAACCCCTCGGCTGGTATCTCGAGGACTACAACATTCTGCAGGGCACCCGCGAAGAGTTCTACACGGCCTCCGTGCGCCGCCATTTGAAGGCATCCGGCATCGCTGTGGAAAATTCGAAGGGCGAATGGGGCCTCGGCCAGCACGAAATCAACGTCCGCTACGGTCCCATTCTCCAGATGGCCGACGACCACACGCTGTACAAGCAGTGTCTGAAAGAGGTGGCCGAGCAGTGCGGCGTCAGCGTTACCTTCATGGCCAAGCAGGCTGCGGGACAAGCCGGTTCAGGCTGCCACGTCCACCTGAGCCTGCGCAAGGGCGGCCGCAACGCCTTCGCCGGGAACAAGAAACTCGGTCCGGTGAGCGGCTCCGATATCTTCCGCTGGTTCCTGGGCGGCTGGCTCGCCCACGTGCCCGAATTCATGGTCTTCTACGCGCCCACCATCAATTCCTATAAGCGGTTTGAAGACCTCTCCTGGGCCCCCACTCGCCTGGCCTGGAGCCACGACAACCGCACGGCCGGCTTCCGTGTGGTGGGCCACGGCGAATCGCTGCGCATCGAATGCCGCATTCCTGGCGCCGACATCAATCCTTATCTCGTCTTTGCCGCCGCTCTCGCGTCCGGGCTTGACGGCATCGCCAACCGGATCGAGCCGCCGCCTGTTTTTGAAGGCGACGTCTATGCGGCGCGATCCCTTCCTCGCGTACCCTACTCACTCGCCGAAGCCATTGGCCGCTTCGAGTCCAGCGAGTTCGTGAAGACGGCCCTGGGCGCGCCGGTGGCCGCTCACTACGCTCATTTCTACCGCAGCGAGCAGCGCGCCTACGACCGCGCTGTCACCGACTGGGAACGCCGCCGCTATTTTGAGAAAATCTGATCTGACCCTGAAGGACCAACACACTCCATGCGTTTGCAAGACCAAGTTGCACTGATTACCGGAGCGGGCAGCGGCATCGGCCGCGAGTCCGCCCTTCTGTTCGCCGCCGAAGGCGCGGCCGTGGCCGCCGCCGATGTGAACCTGGCCGCCGCCGAAGCCGCAGCGGCCGGGATCGTCAAGGCCGGCGGCAGGGCCATTGCCGTGAAGGCCGACGTTTCCCAGGCCGCTGACTGCGAGGCCATGGTGGCCGCCGCGGAAAAGGCGTTCGGCAAGCTCACCGTGCTTTTTAACAACGCCGGCATCTCTCATGCCGACGACGACGACGCCATCTCCACCACGGAAGCCGTCTGGGACCTCACCTTCGCCATCAACGTGAAGGGCGTCTTCCTGGGCTGCAAATACGGCATTCCGGCTCTGCACCGCGCCGGCGGAGGCTCCATCATCAACACCGCCTCCTTCGTGGCCATTCTCGGCGCCGCCACGCCGCAGCTTGCCTACACGGCCAGCAAGGGCGCCGTGCTGTCGATGACGCGCGAGCTGGCCGCCATCCACGCGCGCCAGAACATCCGCGTGAACGCCCTGTGCCCCGGCCCCTTGCGCACCGAGCTGCTCATGAAGTACCTGAACACGGAAGAAAAGAAGCAGCGCCGCCTGGTGCACATCCCCATGGGCCGCTTCGGCGAAGCAGCGGAAATCGCCAAGGCCGCGCTCTACCTGGCCTCTTCGGAGTCGTCATTTGTCACAGGCACGGAGTTCCTCGTCGATGGCGGCATCACGGCGGCTTACACGACGCCTCTCTAAACGGAAGCCATGAGCACGCAGAAAACCATCTCGCCCGTCGACGGCCGCGTCGTCGACCAGCGCCCGCTGGCTAACGGCGCCCAGATTGAACAGACGCTGGCGCGTGCCACCGCCGCACAGCGCGGCTGGCGCTCGGCGCCGCTTTCGGAACGCTGCGCGATTCTGTCGAAATTTGTCGAATGGATGGAGGCGCGTGCCCAGGAGATTGGCGAAGAGATCACATGGCAGATGGGCCGTCCCATACGCTATGCGCCGAACGAGATCCGCCGCGGCTTCGCCGAACGCGCGCGCTACATGATCGGGGCCGCCCCGCAGCAGCTCGCCGACATCGCCATTGCCCCCGCGCCCGGTTTCACGCGGTTCATCCGGCGCGAGCCCGTTGGCGTCGTCTTCACCATCGCGCCGTGGAACTACCCGTATCTCACGGCTGTGAACTCGGTGGTTCCCGCCTTGCTCGCCGGCAACGCCGTCGTACTGAAACATTCGGCCCAAACGCCGCTGTGCGCCGGACGCTTCGCGCAAGGACTCGCCGCCGCGGGCCTGCCGGCAGGCGTCTTCCAAACGCTCGACCTGAGCCATGCCGATGTCGAACGCGTCATCGGCGACAGCCGCATCGCCTTTGCCGCCTTCACAGGCTCGGTGCAGGGAGGCCATGCCGTGCAGGCGGCGGCAGCCGGCCGCTTCATCGCCACGGGGCTCGAACTCGGAGGCAAGGACCCCGCCTACGTCCGCGCCGACGCCGATCTGGCCCATGCCGCCGAGAACCTGGTGGATGGCGCCATGTTCAACTCCGGGCAGTCCTGCTGCGGCATCGAACGCATCTACGTCCACCGCGGCGTTTATGATGAATTCGTGCAGCGCGCCGTCGAACTTACTCGCGGCTACCTTCTGGGCAATCCCCTCGATGAGGCCACCACGCTCGGCCCCATGGTGCGGACGCAGGCCGCTGATTTCGTCCGCGCCCAGATCGCCGAGGCCGTCGCGAAAGGCGCCACCGCTCACATCGACGGCGCGGCCTTTCCCGGCAATCGTCCCGGGACGCCCTATCTGGCGCCGCAAATCCTCACAGGCGTGAACCACTCCATGCGCGTCATGACCGAGGAGACCTTCGGACCGCTGGCGCCCATCATGGCCGTCGCCTCCGACGAGGAGGCCATCGCCCTCATGAACGATTCCGCGTACGGGCTCACGGCCGCCATCTGGACCTCCGACGCCGAAGCCGCTCTCCACATCGGCGGACAGATCGACACCGGAACCTGGTTCATGAACCGCTGCGACTATCTCGACCCCGCCCTGGCCTGGACCGGCGTGAAGGATTCCGGCCGCGGCTGCACCCTGAGTGTTCTCGGCTTTGACCAGGTCACGCGTCCGAAGTCGTTCCACCTGCGCACTGTCACCACATGACGTTCGGCCTGCTCCAGTGCGACCATGTCGATGGCCCGAACCGCCATCTCGCAGGCGACTACCTGGACATGTTCTCCGGCTGGCTGCCCGGCCAGTGGCGCGTCTACGACCTGACGGCGGATGAGTTCCCCGCTCCGGGCGACTGCGATGCCTGGGTGGTGACGGGCTCCCGGCGGTCGGTGAGCGACGACATTCCCTGGATTCACCGGCTGGCGGAGCTGGTGCGCACCATCGACGCCACCCGCGCGCCCTTTGCCGGCATCTGTTTTGGCCACCAGATGATGGCTCACGCGTTGGGAGGCCGCGTCGCGAAAAGCCCGCGCGGCTGGGGCATCGGCGTACACACGTTCCATGTGAACCAGACAGAGCCCTGGATGAAGCCGCCGCTTGCCACCGTGAACCTGTTCATGAGCTGCCAGGACCAGGTGGAGGTGCTGCCGCCCGGCGCCCGCGTGCATGCCTCCAACGTGCACTGCCCGGTGGCCATTTACAGCCGCAACAGCCTGCTCGGCATTCAGGGCCATCCGGAGTGGCGCGAGCCCTACGCCCGCGCGCTTCTCGAACAGCGCATGCCGCGGCTGGGCCAGGCCTACGCAAGCCACGCTCTGGGCACACTCGGCCGGGCGCGGCATTCGGCCGAGGTGGCCAGCTGGGTCCGCAACTGGTTCGCGCTCCACGCCCGCTGAACGGGACCGCTTCCAGTCCCGGGGGCGGCCCGTTCCGCTATCATCAAAGTGGCCGCGAAGTGCCTCGCCCCCAGTAGTGCCCGCGTGAAGTGCTCCGAGGTTCACCGATCTTTCTTGATTGAGTTCGCAGGAGGTATTGGAATGGGTTTTTCGAGGCGGTATTTTTTTTACGGCAGTCTGCTGGCCGGCGCGGTTCCCACCGCGGGCTTCGGCAGCGCCGCTTCCCTTCGCTTCGCCGGCTACAAGTCCCCCAACGAAAAGTTGAACTTCGCCGCCATTGGCTCGGGCGGCCAGGGAGCGTCCAACCTCAGGGCCGCCGATCCCACCGAAAACATCGTCGCCCTGTGCGACGTGGATGACCGCCGCGCTGGTCCAACCTATCAGCGCTATCCCAAGGCCACCCGGCACAAAGATTTCCGCCAGATGCTCGACAAGGAAGGCAAGAACATCGACGCCGTCATTGTCGCCACGCCCGACCACATGCACGCCACGGCGGCCATGTGGTGCATGGAGCGCGGCAAGGGCGTTTATGTGCAGAAGCCGCTGGTGCGCACCATTTGGGAGGCCCGCCAGCTTCGCGCGGCGGCGGCCAAGTATGGCGTCGCCACGCAGATGGGCAATCAGGGCTACTCGAACGAAGGCACGCGCCAGTGCGCCGAGATCATCTGGAACGGCGACATCGGCAATGTCACCGAGGTCCACGCCTGGAGCGACCGTCCGCTGTGGCCGCAGGGCCTCACTGAGATTCCCAAGGAAGAACCCGTTCCGGCCACGCTCGACTGGGACCTCTGGCTCGGTGTCGCCGACAAGCGTCCCTACACCGGCGGCGGCCAGAAGGAGCCCGACCGCTGGGGCGGCTTCTTCTACCAGCCGTTCAACTGGCGCGGTTTTTACGACTTCGGCTGCGGCGCCCTGGGCGACATGGCCTGCCACATCCTGGGCGCGCCCAACATGGCCTTGCACCTGTCGCGCCGCAAGGTGGTGGGCGTTGAGTGCATCAAGAAGGAAGGCGTCAGCCCCTTCATGTTCCCCAAGGCGTCGGTGATCCGCTTCGACTTCGCGCCGTATGAAGACATGCCGGCGCTCAAGGTGTTCTGGTACGACGGCCTGAAGAAGAGCCCCACCATTCCGGGCGTGCCGGAAGGCGAATGGGTGGGCGACCCGCCCTCGCTCATGACCGGCGGCGCTGCCGGCCCGCGCGGCCGGCGCGGTCCGGGCGGTCCCGGCGCCGAGCCCCAAACCGGCCCCTTCGACTACACCTTCAACTCCCCGGGCCGCATCTTCAACTGGGAGCAGTTTGAAGCCCTGCGCGCGCCCGGCGCCCAACTCCGCTTCCCCACGCCCGATGGCAGCGTGTTCCTCGGCGACAAAGGCGTGCTCACCACAGGCACCTATGGCGAGGTCACACGCCTGCTGCCGGTCGAAAAGATGAAGGACTACAAGATGCCGCCGCCGCTGCTCACCCGCTCGCCCGGCCACATGCGCGACTTCATCCGGGCATGCAAAGGCGGCGACCAGGCCTGCTCGAACTTCGACGTGGCCGCGCCGTTCGTCGAATGGATGCTGCTGGGCGTCATCGCGCTGCGCCACGAAGGCAAGCTCGAATACGATCCCGCCAGGATGCGCATTACGAACAACGCCGAAGCGAACAAGCTGTTGAAACCCACCTTCCGCAAAGGCTGGGAATTCCACAGCGTGAAACTCTAACCTCCACCCGCCTGCTCATGCCGTGCCCTTCTTCCAGATCCCCGGAGGGAGGGGCGGCGCGGCGGAGCCGCCTCAGGCGCGCATCGCCGGATCGATCTCCACTCCCAGCCCCGGCTCCTGGGGCAACATCACAAACCCATCACGGCCCACCTGCGGAGGGTTCTTCATGATGGAGAACCGGTGCCGGTAGTCGGCAATGGGCGGATCGTGCAGCAGTTCGCAATAGGGCGCGTGCGGCCAGGAAGCCACCAGGTGGAGGTGGGCCACCGTGCCCAGGTCGCCGCCGCCATGATGCGGCACGATGCGCTTGCCGTAAAATTCGGCTAGCGCGCCGATCTTGCGCAACATCGTCACGCCCTCCATCACCATGCCTTCCGGCTGGAGAAAGTCGTACACATCGCGGCGGCACATCTCCAGGAACTCATGGCTGAGACGGTTGTTCTCGCCGCCGGCCAGTGGAATCTCCACGGACCGGTTCAACTCCGCCAACTGGTCCCAGGCAAAGCGCGGCAACGGCTCCTCCAGCCAGTAGACGTTCATCTGTTGCAACGCGCGCGCAGTCTCCGCCGCGCGCCTGTAATCCCACAGCACGCCGGGCTGCCAGTTGCCGCTGGACTGCGCCTGATTGGCGTCGGTCATCACCACCATGGGCGCGCTCACGGCCCGCCGCACCATCTCCACCGTGCGCAGATCCTCGGACATCGTCTCGTGATGGAGCCGCAGTTTGATGGCGCGCCACCCCTCGCCGGCCAGACGCGCGGCCATGCCGGCGCGCTCCTCGGGCGTCGAGAGCAGCACCATGCTCGCGTAGGCCGGCACGCGGTCCCGTGCGCCGCCCCACAGCTTGTAGAGAGGCTGGCCGCACACCTTGCCGATTACATCCCACAAGGCGATGTCCACGCACGCGGCGCCCCTGTAGCTGCTTCCTTGCGCATAGTATCTGAGGCGCGCCATGTGCCGTTCCGTGTCGAACGGATCCTGCCCCACCAGTTGGGACTGTACAGCGGGCAGTAGCGCGGGATCCATGCCCGGACCGATCCCGGTCAGACCCTGGTCCGTATGAACCTCGACAATCGAGTTGCCGCCGATACGGATGGCCATCCGCGAGCCGGGACTCCAGGCCGGCTCGATCGAACCCACCTCTCTCACCAGCTTTAGAGGAACCAGCTTCACAGCGGTGATCCGGATGCGTCCCGGCGGCCGCGGCGGAGCTTGCGCAAGCGCCAGCAGCGGCGTGGCGAAGAGCGAACGGCGGGTGATCATCGGCATTCCATCCTTCCGGAAACGACCTCAGCATACCGGCTTTTGGTGAGGAAAGCCGGGCCGGGGACTCCGCCAGATAAATTGTCTTGACAATATGTGTTATACGATATAAAATGAAGTTCAGGAGGATATGGATATGAGCAATGTGAAACAGTTGGATGACCAGTTGAATGCCATGGTGTTGGGTGGCCAGGCCATGGA
>JADLCT010000016.1 GCA_020847045.1 Bryobacterales bacterium
CCCGCTCCTCAAGGCTGCCGTAGCTGAACAAACTGTGCTGTTGGATGTCTTCTCCGCGCATGGAGAAATGACGTTTCCGCCACGCTCACCGTAACCCGGTGTAGACGCTTTTCAGCAGCCTGCTAGTGCTGATCGACGACCCGGAACGGCAGCGGCCCGCGAGCACGCAAGCGCTGATGCAGATTTACAAGCTGACACGTAAGGAAGCAGCGCTGGCGGTGAAACTGTCGGAGGGAAGGCCGTTGGAGCGGGCGGCGGAGGAGTTGTCGATCACCTACGATACGGCTCGCACGCATTTGCGGCGGATTTTCAGCAAGACGGGGACATCGCGGCAGGCGGAATTGCTGATGCTGATTGCGCGGCTTCCGGTGATTGAGGACGGAGGGAGCGGTGGCTAGGTTCGTGCTGGTGCATGGGTCCTGGCTGGGCGCCTGGTGCTGGCGCGGCACGATTGCACGCCTGGAGGAGCAAGGTCACGAAGCGGCGGCGTTCGATTTGCCGGGTCATGGAGAGGACCGGACTCCGGTGGAGAGCGTTACGTTTGCGCAATATGTTGATCGAACGGTGCAGGCGGTGAACGATGCGCGCGGCCAAGCGATTCTTGTGGGGCACAGCATGGGCGGGGCGATTGTGCGGCAAGCGGCGGCGCGGGCACGGGGCAGTGTGCGCGCGGCCGTAGGGGTGGCATCGATATGGCCGCGGGACGGAGGCACGCTGCTGAGCACAGTGGATGGATTCGATCCCGCATACCTCGCCGAGATCGTTTGGGCGGAGGACCGGCGCAGCGCGCGGCTGTCGGAGGAAGGCGTTCGCCGGTTTGCGTGTTATCTTTGCCCGCAGGCCGATATTGAGGAGGCGCTGCCGCGGCTGACGGCCGAGCCCGTGGCGCCGTATGAGGCGCCGCTCTTCTTCGCCGGGACGGGCGTACCGCAGTACTACGTTGAGTGCCTGCGGGACCGGCTGGTTCCCATCCCGGTGCAACGGCGGATGCATGCGGGGTGGCCGGAGGATCGCATCTACGCGCTGGATGCGGACCACGCGCCGTTTTTCTCGATGCCCGAGGAATTTACATCGATATTGGATCAAATCGCCGGGCGAGGGTAAGACTACTCCATTTGGAGGACGACAGGCGGAGCGGCGGGCCGTAGAATTTGCGCTATGCGGCGCATCCTCTACCTGTTCGTACCGATTCTGCTCAGTCTGCACGCGGCGGCGCAGACAACGACCAATTTCACCGGGACGATTCACGCCACCGGTCAAGAACAGGATGTGCAGGGCTTTCAGCGCGCCTTTCTGGGCGCCGGCGAGGTGGGCACTTTGGGGCACGCGGTGCTGATGCTGAACCTCAATCAAAACCGGCTGATCGAGCCAGACTTCGACAGAGGCGACGGGCCAACCAATACCGGGCTGACTCTAATGTTCAACAGCGTCGACCGCATACAGATGGGTTTCCAGGCAATTCAGGACGCGAATTTCACGACGGCGACCGTGCGTGGAGCTGTCAACGCGAACAACAGCGCGGGCGCGTACGCCGGGGCGACGAGCGCGCCAGGGGGAATGAGTATGACGCTCAGCCGCACGTCAACGTCGCCGCCAACCTATCTGTTGGGCTTGACCGGAACGGCGACGATTGGCCAGAGATCGGTAAATCTCTCGCTGGTGGATGTGAAGGTGACGCTGGCGGTGACACAGGTGAACTTGTTCACTGACTTCGTCGGCACCTGCGCGATTCCGGGCATTGGCAATGGGACTCTGTTTGCACGGGCGCACCCGGATACCGACAAGTGGGACGAGAACGTCCACTTCCTCGAGATTGCGTTCCGGTGTGAGTTTTCGGCGAGCGACATCGCGCGGGGATTCTTTCTCATCACGCCGGACCCAAAAACCGGCACGATTCAGGCGTCACCGATCACCATTACCGGCGGCGCTGGAAGATTTCTGGGCGCGGCCGGAACAATACCGGTGACGAAAGCCGAAACCCTCCCAGACGGCTCGACGGCCATCAGCATTGCCGGAAGCATCACGGAAGCGGGTCCGGCGACGCCGATTATTACTTCGGTGACAACGGCGTGGTGGCTGCCCGGACCGCGCATCACGCAGAACGACTGGATTCAGATCAAGGGGACCAATCTCGTTCCGGCAAGCACGCCCGCGGGCGGGACGTTTTGGAGCAACGCGCCGGAGTTCGCGCAGGGAATGATGCCGGCGGCGCTGGGCGGAGTGAGCGTGACGGTGAACGGGAAACCGGCTTACGTCTGGTGGTTCTGCAGCAAAGCGACGACGCCGGCCTGCGCGGAGGATCAGATCAACGTGCTGACGCCGCTGGACGATTACCTGGGCCAAGTGATGGTAGTGGTGAAGAATGGACCGGCGTCGAGCGGGGCGTTCCAGGTGAGAAAGGAGCCGCTTACGCCTTCATTATTGCGGTTTACCGCGCGGGGCGACGCGGTGGCGACGCACGCCAACGGACGGCTGCTGGGACCGGCGACGTTGTATCCGGGACAATCGACGCCCGGGACGCGGGGAGAGACGATTTCGCTGTGGACGATCGGGATGGGCCTGCCGACGGCGGCGCTGGTGGCCGGGTCGTCAACGCAAGCGGGATCGCTGCCGTTTACGCCGTCGTGCTTTCTGGGCGGCGACCCGGCGGCGGTAGCGGCGGCGCTGGTGAGTCCGGGCCTGTATCAGTTGAACGTGACGATTCCGATGAGCGCGAAGCCGGGAGACAACGTGTTTTACTGTACTGTTCCGAACCAATGGACACAGCCGGCGCTGATCGCGGTGCAGTGAGTTGCGGCGCGTGATGAACGCGGATAAGTGGAAAACACTTAGCGGCGGAGTGGGGGCGAGGCGGTGAGGGGGTCTTGGGGCCGGGAGTGTTTGGGGTAGCGGCGAGAGAGTTGGCGGCGGAGTTCGGGATCGAGGCGCGACCAGAAGCCGGCGAGGTCGGTGGTGGTTTGGAGTGGGCGCATGATGGGTTGTCCCGCCCCCGATTTCCTGGACAGTAACTTCACCATAATCATGCAGCCTGCTGGAGCGCACGGAGGCGCTCGCGAGCCTGCCGCGGGGACTGGAAGCGGAGCCGTTCGATCAGCCACTCGCGGTTGTAGCGATCGCGGAATTCGCGCAGTGCGATTTGCAGTTCTTCACGGTTTTGGAAGTGCCGCACCCAGAGAAGCTGCTCTTTGAGGGTGCGGAAGAAGCGTTCCATGCAGCCGTTGCCTTCGGGTTCGCGAACGCCCTGGCGCAAAGGCTCCAGAGCTTTAAACCGGGTGGCGCGTTTGACCTTTTCCAGGATGACGTTGGCTATCGCCGTCCGGATGAAGGGCTTGGGCTGGTCGTTCTGTTGGTCAACCTGGGAGCCGATCAGATCTTCGACATCGCGAAACACGCCGCGCCGGAGTCGATATTCGGTCAGATCGCGGAAGAAGCGCTCAACCGTGTTCAGCCCCGAAGCGCTGGCAGGCGTGAAGTGCATGTGAAATCGCGGACCCTTCGCCAGCCAGCGCCGCACCTTGGCGTTTTTTCTGCGTGGCGTAGTTGGCGGCAATGATGGGAAGTTCCGGGCCGGCCGGCGTGGCCTCGTCCAACAGGGGCAGGAACTTCAACCACTCCTGGTGGCGATCGCGTTCCTGGCACAAACTGATAACTTTGCCGGTGGCGGCGTCCAGGGGGCATACAGCGTCGCCGTTCCGTTGCGCTTGTAGCGGTGCGTCATGGTTGCGCCACGGCCCCGCTTCAGCGGCAACCCCGCTTGCGTCCGGGGAGAGGCGCATCCTGCTCCAGGCCGGCGAGGCCCAGCGCCGGAAAGCGGGCGCGCCGGCGGGCGGCTTTCTGGTTTGTGATGCCAGCTTTGGCAGGGGCTACACGCTTTCGGAGGCCGTCTCCTCCAGCGCAAGAACGAAGCTCGAATGTACTTATGCGATTGCTTGTGACGCACTCCACTAATATTCGATTCCCGCCTCGGTCTCCAAAGCCTTCGAGTCGAGGATTTCGATGACGCCGCGCTCGGCGCGAAGAATGCCTTCGTTCTGGAAGCGCGAAAGATTACGCGAAACCACCTCGCGGACGGTGCCCAGTTGGAAAGCCAGCTCCTCGTGTGTCACCTTCAGCGTGAAGCGCTCCGTGCGCAGGTCGGTGCTGGTTTGCAACAGGTGGCGCGCCAGCCGCTGGCGGACACTGCCAAAGGTGACCGATTCGACCAGGGCGACCAGTTGGCGGAGGCGCCGGCCGACGACGGCCAGAATCTTCATTGGCACGGCGGGATGATCCAGGCAGAACCGGCTGAAGTCCTCTTTGCGGAGAAACAACACGGTGCAAGGAGTGATGGCGACGGCCGAGGCCGGGTAGGCGCCGCCGTCGAACAGCGGCACCTCGGCGACGCTGGAGGCCGGGCCATCCACGGCCAGTGTAATCTCGCGGCCCGAGGGCGAGATTTTGACAATCTTGACGCGGCCTTCCGCAATCAGGTGCATGCCTTCGCAGGGCTGGCCCTCGTGGAAGAGGGATTCGCCGGGCGAGTAGCGGCGCTCCACGCACATGTCGGCCAGGGGCTGGCGCTCATCGGCGGTGAGTCCGGCGAATATGGGCGCACGCCCAAAAAGCTGCGCGCGAACAGACGAGGTGAGAATTTCCAAGGTCTATCCATAATAAGCGACGCCAAGCGGCGCCAAGCGGCGCCAAGCCCGCGGCGAGGCCCGTGGGGGCGCAACTGGTACGGGGCGGGCCAGGGTGAGGGAATCCCCGTAGACCATCAGGTAAGTATGGAGCGCCGAATGGGGGTTCTATCTTATTTCCGCCGGGCCGGACGTGCAGGAAACTGTATCCAGGGCGAACCGTATCCGCATGCGGATGCGAACCCGCGGAGGACGAAGACAGCAATGGGAAGCCGACTGCGTTCCAGAGAACTACGCCGCAAAGGCATGGCGATTGTCATTACGGCGATTATGCTGGTGTTTGTGATCCCCGTGGTGGGATTGGCGATTGACGCCGCCGTGTTGTACACGATCAAGGCGCGCTTACAGACGGCCGTCGACGCGGGCGCCGTGGCCGCGGCGCGCACCCTGAACAAGGGGCTTACACTGGCCGAGCAGGCCGGCAACGCGCAGGCCAAGGCGACGGCTTATTTCTATGCCAACTTCCAGGAAGGCGATCTGGGCGCGAAGAACGTTACCGTGCCGACGCCGGACGTAAGCGAGTCGGGCTTCCGGCGGCGCACCGTGACCGTGGTGGGCCAGGCCATGGCCCCCACCTATTTCATGCGGGTGTTCGGCTACACCTTCACGCCAGTGCGGGCCACGGGCACGGCCACGCGGCGCGACGTGAATATCATCATGGTGATGGACCGCTCGGGGTCGATGGCCAGCTCGGGTTCCTGCGAACCCATGAAAGACGCGGCCAAGGACTTCGTCAGCCTGTTCGCCAACGGCCGCGACCGCATCGGCATCATCACCTACAGCACCTCCTACTACAACGCTTTTCCGCACACGATGGACTTCATGTCGACCAGCCCGAACATCAATACGGTGATCAACAACGTCACCTGCACGGGCGGCACGAATTCGCCGACGGCGATCTCGCAAGCCTACAACGACATCGTGGGCATCGACGAGCCGGGCGTAATGAACATCATTCTGTTCTTCACCGACGGGCTTCCCAGCGCGGCTACGGCAAGCTGGCCCGTGAAGAAGAAAGAGGATACGCGCTACGGCTATGGGCCGAATAGCTCCAGCATCGCGGCCCCCGTCGGGACCTACCGGAGCACGACCAACACGGCCTTGAACAGCAAGGAACAGTTCCCCAGCAACAGCACGCAGTACAGCTACGTTCCGCCCAGCCCCTGCCGCCACACGGTGGGTGGCACCTACTACACCTGGTATCAAACCAATGGCGGCGGCACAAAGTATCTGCAAAGTACGCCCAATCCAAGCTGGAATCCACCGGATAAGACGGGCGTGATTGTCTATGCGGGTAACGGTCAGCCGACCGGCGGCACCATTGGCCTCTACAACGCTCTGGCGCCCAGCCTCGCCGCGGCGCAGGGCGCCGTGATCACCGACAGCACGGGCTGCCGGTTTGCCTCCAGCACGAATTACATCCGCCGCGATATCGCCTACGCGCCGAACTCGGATGTCTACGGCAATGCTTTCCGCGGCTCGATGATGGCCGTGGACGAGTACGGCTCGGGCAACTATTCCGGCCAAATCCGCGTGGACACGCCCCAATCGCTGATGAAGGCCTACAAGAACGCGACCTACAACGCGTCGGTTCGCATTCGCGGCGACTCCCGCATTCAGCCGGTGTTTTATAACATCGCCCTGGGGAATCCCGCGGCCAGCGACCCGCTGGACGTACCCGACACGGACCTGCTGCTCCGCATGTCGAACGATCCCAGCAGCCCCGAGTACACCGACACGCAGCCCTCGGGCATGTTTGTCTTTGCCCCGGACAACACACAGTTGAACGCGGCCTTCGTCCGGGTGGCGTCGGAAATTCTCCGCATCGCCAACTGACGCCGGGCGCAGCCGGTTTATGGCCGGGCGGCCG
>JADLCT010000017.1 GCA_020847045.1 Bryobacterales bacterium
CCAAAAGCATCGCCGCGTATGTGCTGATGATCGACTACTATGACGCCGGCGGGAAGAAGGCCTGGTCGCAGGCAAGGCTGGCTGCATCCAGCGGAGTGGTTCCTACTCTAAAAGGAAAGCCATTCGAAGCGGGTAAGGTATGGCAGGAGTCCGTCATGAGCCATCCCGTTTCCGGCGCCGATCGATATACGGTCAAGGTTGCCGTGGACTATGTGCTGTTCACCGACGGGTCGCGTTGGGGGCCCGACGTGGCAAGGAAGTCCAGGCAACTGGACGGTATGCGGGAAGCCGTCCGGATGATGGATACGACGAAGAGTAAGTAAGTGCTCCGTCCGGCGGATGATTACCGCGTGGCGCGGGCATAGGCGTCCGGGCCGCTGCGCGCAAGGGCCGTCCGCCGCATCGTAACCCCCCAGCCGTATCGCACCTCCGCCCGTCTCGCGATACAATTCCGGCATGGCGCAAATCACGCGATCGGCAGTCACCTATGATGCGGTGGTAGTGGGCTCGGGCGCCACGGGCGGGTGGGCCGCCAAGGAGCTCTCCGAGGCCGGATTCCAGGTGGCGCTGCTCGAAGCAGGCCCCAAGGTGACTCCCAAGGAGTTCACCGAGCACATGCAGAGCTGGCAACTGCCCTATCTGGGCATGTCGCCCAAGGTGCGCGACACGCATCCCATCCAAGGGCAGTGCTACGCCTGCACGGAGTTCAACTACAAGTGGTTCGTCAACGACCATGACAACCCCTACACCCAGGAAAAGCCCTTCAACTGGATTCGCATGCGCATTCTGGGCGGCCGCTCGCTGAGCTGGGGCCGCCAGAGCTACCGCATGGGCGATCTCGATTTCAAAGCCGCCTCCCACGACGGCTACGGCGACGACTGGCCCATCGAGTACGCCGAGATGATTCCGTATTACGAAAGGGTCGAGCGCTACGTCGGCATCAGCGGCCAAAGCGAAGGTCTCAGCCAACTGCCCGACAGCGTCTTCCTGCCGCCCATGGAGATGACGTGCACGGAGAACGCCTTTCGCAAGGCGGTGCAGTCAAAGCTCGGGCGCACGGTCACCATAGGCCGCACGGCCATTCTCACGAAGAACCATAACGGCCGCGCCGCCTGCCATTATTGTGGTCCCTGCGAGCGCGGCTGCATCACCAACTCCTACTTCGCCTCGCCGTTCACCACCGTCGCCGACGCCCTGAAAACCGGACGCACCACGCTGATCACCGACGCCGTGGCCGCCCGCATTGTGATGAAGGACGGCAAGGCGGCGGGCGTCTCCTACATCGACCGCACCACGCGCGCCGCCCGCGAGGTGCGCGCCAAAATCATCTTCCTCACGGCCTCGACGCTGGAGAGCACGCGCCTGATGCTGAACTCCGGCATCTGCAACTCCAGCGGCGTGCTGGGCCACTATCTCATGGACCACATCTACCAGGGCGGGGCCACCGGCGAGATGCCGCTGCCGGAAACCAAGCCCTGGGCGGGCATGCCGCGCCGGCCCAATGGCATCTACATTCCGCGTTTCCGCAACGTGAAGGAGAAGATGACCAACGGCTTCATTCGCGGCTACGGCTACCAGGGCGGCGGCAACGTGAATTTCCAGATGAACGCGCCCGGCTTTGGCGCCTCCTACAAGGACGCCGTGCGCCAGGGCGCCGCCTCGATGGGCATCAGCCTGTGGGGTGAGTGTCTGCCGCGGATGGAAAACCGGGTGGAAATCGACAAGTCTCGCGTCGACGCCTGGGGCGTTCCCATCCTCAAGGTCAACATGGAGTGGGGCGACAACGAAAAGAAGCTCTGGCACGACGGACGCGCCCAGGCGGCCGAGATGATCGAAGCCGCCGGCGGCAAGAACGTCCGCCTGACGGGGCAGTTCTCCGTCCCCGGCTTCTGCATCCACGAGGTGGGAACAGCGCGCATGGGGAACAACCCGAAAACCAGCGTTCTGAACCGGTATAACCAGGCGCATGACGTGGAGAACATCTTCTGCACCGACGGCGCCTGCTATGTGACCATCGGTTGCCAGAACCCGACGCTCACGATGATGGCGCTCACCGTGCGCGCCTGCGACTACATCAAGAACGAGTACTCGAAGAAGATCGCATAATGCTGCCACTCCTGCTTGCCGCCGCCATCAACCCTACCGCCTTTTACAATTCGTTCGACCACCGCCACCCCGTCTTGGCCCGCATCCAGCCAGGCGAGGTGGTGGAAACGCGCACCATCGACGCCGGCGGCATCGACGAGCACGGCAAACGCGCGGGCGTGCGCGGCAACCCCCTCACAGGTCCCTTCCACATTGAAGGCGCCGAGCCGGGCGACTCGATTGAGGTTCGCTTCCGCAAGATTCGCACGAACCGCGACTGGGGCTTCTCCACCTTCCGCCTAGGGCTCTTCTCGCTCGAACCTGATTCCATCGAGGGGCTCTACTCCCCGATCCACAAGCCGAACTCGGTTATCGAAGGCCGCGATGCCATCGTCCGCTGGCGCATCGACAGGCAGGCGGGGAAGGTCCGCCTGGAGGATCCTGTCAGCCGGGTGCATAAGCTCGAATTTGCCGCTAAACCCATGCTCGGCTGTGTGGGCGTGGCTGCGCCGGGTGTCTTCGCGCCGACATCGGGAATTAGTGGTCCTTATGGCGGCAATATGGACTATAACCGCATCAATGAGGGGACCTCTGTTTTTCTCCCTGTATACCATCCAGGCGCGCTTTTGTTCCTCGGCGATGGCCATGCGCTGCAAGCCGACGGCGAGCCCAATGGGACCGGAGTGGAGACCTCGATGGAGGTCGTCTTCGAGGTGCTGGTTCACAAAAAGAAGCCACTGAAAAATCCTAGAGTTACGAGTCCGGACTTCATCTCTTCCGTAGGGAGCCAGCCGGAGTTCGTCTCCTCGCTCGACCGCGGCCTCCGCGTAGCCACCTCCGATATGGTGGATTGGCTCGTGACCGAATACAAAATGGAGCCCTGGGCGGCACATCTGCTCATCAGCTATGCCGGCCAATACGATGTTGTGACCGTGGGGGGCTCGGTGGCCTTGCGAATCCCCAGGAATACCCTCCCGGCAGTACCTTAACCAGTACTAGTTTGACGGCTAGCCATTCGACCGTTTTTCCCCCTGCGTGCGTTTCGTCACGGTGTGTTCCACGCCAGCTATTTACCCTAGGGGAATCAGTGGTTTCACGGAATTATCCTAAGTGTCACATCGATAGGACCTTAGTACTCCATCTCACGCTGTACTCGTTGATACCTCCGATGGATTCACTCCTGCGAAGATAGTAGGTTGAATGGTAGCGTGACGAATCTTTTCATGGCCGGGAGGGTGGGACAGATCCTGGCCAGGAGTACGCAAAAACTGGCCAAACTGTTGCGGCTGGCCGCAACACCGCAGGCTGCCGTGGTGACGGCGGGATTCCTGGGAATGGGATATCTGGCGCTGACGCTCACGGTGATGCGGGCGCCGCAGACGCCCCGGCGAGCGGCGTACCGGGCGCCGGACCGCGTGAAGCCGGAGGCTCTGCGTCAGAGTCAGCGTAAGGTGTACCCGTACTCTGTCGTAGCTGGTGGCATTTATGAACGCGCCGAGGTCGGCGAGAGGATGCGGACCGATCCGGTGGTGAACGCGCACTACCGTGGAATCGACACCGGGCGGCTGGTTCCGCTGCAATTGGCCAAGCCACGCCTGGCCTATGTTTCTTACCGCCGCGACAACCGTGTGTATTGGACGAAGCGGCCTGTGAAAATCGCCGCCGGCGAGGTGGTGTGGACCGATGGTAAATCGAAGATACGCGCCCGCTGCGGGAATCTGCTGGCCGAGAATCCGCAACTGCCCACCTACTGGATGGACCCGGAAGAGCGGGAGCTGAACCGGCCGCAAACCGGCCTACTGGTCATGCCGGCCAGGGCGGGAATCGCGCCCGTGGCGTCGGTGCTAGCCGGGGCCCTGCCCGGCGTGGAAGACCCATCGAATCCCGGTTTTGCGCCGTTGGAGGGCACCTCGGAATGGTTCCCGCAGGCGGCCGATGCGGGGCCGGGACCGGGCGCTGGAGGCTTGACCGGGCCGGGAGCGGGACTGCTTCCGGGCGGCGGCGCGGGTGGCGGTGGTGGCTCGGGTGGCAATGGCGGTCCTGGTGATCCCGGCAACCCTGGTCCGCCTGTCGATCCAGGTGGTCCTGGCAACCCCGGAACGCCGGGCGAACCGGGGAATCCCGGCGGCCCCAATCCGCCGGTGACCCCGCCGGGACCGAATCCTCCGGGACCAAACCCGCCGGGCCCAAACCCGCCCGGCCCCAATCCTCCGGTGACGCCGCCGGGACCAAACCCGCCGGGACCCAATCCTCCCGGCCCAAATCCACCGGGACCGAATCCGCCGGTGACCCCACCGGGGCCCAATCCTCCGGGACCGAATCCACCGGGACCAAACCCGCCGGTGACGCCACCGGAGGAGCCCCCCATATTTCCTCCGGTGATTCCGCCAGGGCCAAACCCTCCGGTGATTCCGCCGGGTCCGAATCCACCCGGCCCGTTCCCGCCGGATCCGACACCGCTCACGCCCACGCCCGAACCGTCCACGTGGCTGATGATGGGCGCGGGACTGGCGGCGCTCGCCTACTATAAGAAACGAACCTCGCGCGGCGGCCGGTAGCGGTTGCGTCGCGTGCTATGCTCGGGGCGCGATGGAGTCCGCCCCGAACGAACACGCTCCGTCCTTGTCCGGCCCGGTTCCAACACGGCCGGGGCCCGCGCCACCCAGCGCCATGTATGAGAGTTCGGCCACGGCCTTCCGCCTCACGGTGCGCTCGCCTGGACCGCAGCGCTGGCTGGTGATTCCGCTAGGGCTGTTGTGGCTGTGCATCGCACTGTACGCCTTTGTACTGGGGCCGCGGAGCACGGAAGATTCCGCATCCAACCTGCTGATCCTGGCCGCTTTCGCCCTTCTGGCCGGAATTCCTGCCGGCGCTTCGGCCGTGTGCCACAAGTGGGGCCGGCTCAGCGTCTCATGCCACGGCGGACAGGGGCGGGTCTTTGAGCACATCGGCCGGTTGGGCTCGGTGCGCGGCTTTGCGTGGAACGCCTTGGCCGGCGTGCGCGAGGTGGAGGTGCGCGGCCGCTATCTGCATGGCAAAGCGGTGGAACTGGACCTTTCGGCGGCGCGGTCGCATCGCAAGCTCTATTTCGGCCGGGGGCTTGCCGCGGCTGAGCGCCGCTTCGTGGTGGAGGTGCTGGGTCTCGAGGTAAGCGCCGGACGGCGTGGCCGGACGCTGGGGCTCGAGGGATAAGCGCACGGACTTCTCCCTGACCGGCAGCCTCGCGCGCTCGCGTTTGCAGCGCCTGTCCGGCGCGGCAAGCCTGGCTGGTGAAGCGCTCATCGCAACCGCGCCAATCGTGCCGGCTGGTGCGCTGCGTTACACTGAAAACTGGTAGTCCCTGCGCAATGATCGACACCCTGCTGTCCAAAGTATTCGGCTCGAAGAGCGACCGCGAAATCAAGAAGCTGCGTCCCGTCATCGCGGCCATGAACGAGATCGAGCCCCAGATGCAGGCGCTCACCGATGAGCAACTGGCCGGCATGACGGTGGCTTTCCGGGAGCGGCTCGCCCAGGGCGCCACGCTCGATGACCTGATGATCGACGCCTTCGCGGTGTGCCGCGAGGCGGGGCGCCGCGCGCTGGGGATGCGCCACTTCGACGTGCAGATGATCGGCGGCATGGTGTTGCACCGGGGGGCCATCGCCGAAATGCGGACCGGTGAAGGCAAAACGCTGGTGGCCACGTTGGCCGCCTACCTGAATGCGCTGGAAGGCAAGGGCGTCCACGTGGTGACGGTGAACGATTACCTGGCCTCGCGCGACTCGGAATGGATGGGCCGGCTCTATAAGTTCCTCGGCCTGAGCGTGGGCTGCATCGTCCATGGCCTGGACGACGACGAGCGCAAGGCCAACTACGCCTGCGACATCACCTACGGCACCAACAACGAGTTCGGCTTCGACTATCTGCGCGACAACATGAAGTTCCGGCTGGAGGACTGCGTCCAGCGCGAGTTCAACTTCGCCATCGTCGACGAGGTGGACTCGATTCTGATCGACGAGTCGCGCACGCCGCTGATCATCTCCGGCCCCTCCGAGGAGTCCACCGACAAGTACTACCGCATTAATGGGATCATTCCGAAGCTGATCCGCGGCGAGGTGATCGAGGGCAAGGAGCCGGGCGAGAAGTACACCACGGGCGACTACACGGTGGACGAAAAGCACCGCAGCGTGGCGCTTACCGAGGAGGGCGTGTTGAAGTGCGAGCGCCTGCTCGGCATTGGCAACATGTACGATCCGGAGAACATCGAGATCAACCACCATGTCCAGCAGGGGCTGCGCGCGCACGTGCTGTACCAGCGTGACCGCGACTATCTGGTGAAGGAAGGCCAGGTGATCATCGTCGACGAGTTCACCGGGCGTCTTATGCCCGGGCGGCGATGGTCCGACGGTCTGCATCAGGCCGTGGAAGCCAAGGAAGGCGTCAAGATCGAACGGGAAAACCAGACGCTGGCCACCGTCACCTTCCAGAACTACTTCCGCATGTACAAGAAGCTGAGCGGCATGACGGGGACGGCCGAAACCGAGGCGGCCGAGTTCGCCAAAACCTATAACGTCGACGTGCTGCCGATTCCCACCAACCGGGCCATGGTGCGCAAGGACGCCGACGACATCGTCTACCGCACGCTCGAGGAAAAGTTCCGGAACGCGGCCAAGGAAATCAAGGAGCGCACGGCCACCGGGCAGCCGATTCTGGTGGGCACGGTAAGCGTCGAAAAGAGCGAGAAGCTCTCGAAAATTCTCACCAAGATGGGCGTGGCTCACGAGGTTCTGAACGCGAAGAACCACGAGCGCGAGGCGTTCATCGTGGCCCAGGCCGGACGCAAGGGCGCCGTCACGGTCTCCACCAACATGGCCGGCCGCGGCACCGACATTCTGCTCGGCGGCAACGCCGAGTTCATGGCCAAGGAGTACTTCCGCAAACAATCCATCGACCCGGACACTGTTCCGAAAGAGGATTGGGAGCCGGTGTTGCAGCGCTACAAGGCCCAGTGCGCGGCCGAGCATGACGAGGTGGTGGCCGCCGGCGGGCTGCACATTCTCGGCACCGAGCGGCACGAGTCCAGACGCATCGACAACCAGTTGCGCGGACGCGCCGGCCGCCAGGGCGACCCGGGCAGCTCGCGCTTCTATCTTTCGCTTGAAGACGACCTGATGCGCATCTTCGGCGGCGAGCGCATTCAGGGACTCATGCTGAAGCTCGGCATGGAAGAGGATGTGCCGATCGAGTCGGGCCTGATTACCAAGCGGATCGCCGCCGCGCAGAAGGCCGTCGAGGCGCAGAACTTCGCCGCGCGCAAACACCTGCTCGAATACGACGACGTCATGAACAAGCAGCGCAAGGCCGTCTATGGCCTGCGGCACAGCCTGCTGGACGGCGGCGACATGCGCGAAAAGATTGTCGAATATGCCCGCGGCATTCTGCAGACGTTCATCGACCAGAAGCTGCCGCCGGATTCGAGGCCGGACCAGTGGGACCTGACGGGCCTGCAGAACGACGTACTGAACCAGTACGGCGTGCGCATCAACCTGGAGTCCATCGAGGGGCTGACGCGCGACGAGATCGAAGAGCGCGTCTTTGAGGCCATCGAGCGCCGCTACCGCGACAAGGAGGCCCTGGTGGGGCCCGAGGTGATGCGCGACACCGAGCGCATCGTCATGCTGAACGTCATCGACGCGCAGTGGAAAGACCATCTGCTGTCGATGGACCACCTGAAGGAAGGCATCGGCCTGCGCGGGTACGGCCAGAAGGACCCGCTGGTGGAGTACAAGAAGGAGAGTTTCATCCTGTTTGAGTCCATGATGGACCGGATCGAGGACGAAACCATACGCTATCTGTTCTTCCTGCAGGCGGTGGAAAGCGTGCGCGAACCCTATGCGCCGGACGAGGATGAGGGCGAGGCCGATGCGGAGCAGCCGCAGACGGTGACCGTCACCGCCGAGGCGCGCCAGGCGGCGCAGGCGTCACTCACCGAGTTCACGCGCCGCATCGAGCGCAAGAAGGAGAAGGAGCTCGACGCCATCTCGATGGTGGGAACGGCATCCACCACGCAGCAGAAACCGGTGTTGAAGTCGAACAAGGTCGGCCGCAACGAGCCCTGTCCGTGCGGCAGCGGGAAGAAGTACAAGAAATGCTGCGGCGCCTGAGATTGCCCTTACGTTGGGCGATGGCCGCCGCATGGGCGTGCCTGCTCGCCTCTCCCGCCGCGGCCGCCATCTGGCCCGGGCAGTGGTGGAGCTTCAAGCGGACCTCGCTCGAACAGTTGACGCCCGGTGATCAGAGCGTCTGGCGGGAATATGGCCTGAAGGAGGCCGAAAAGGCCACCTACGAGGACGGTGCGGTGAAGTTCACGGCCACGGGATGGCGCGTCAACGACACAACGGCGGCCATGGCCGTTTTTCAGTGGCAGCGGCCGCAAGGCTGGAAGAAATCGGGGCTCACGGAACTGGCGCTGGAGAATGGCCCGAACGCATATTTTGTCTTTGGCAATTATGTGATCCGCCTGGAAGGCTACATTCCAGACGAGGAAAAGCGGCAGATTCTCTTCGTGCAACTGCCGAGGCTCGAACGCGGCCCGCTGCCCACTTTGCCCGGCTATCTGCCCGGGTCCGGGCTGTCGCCCTACTCCGAGCGCTACATCCTGGGACCGGCCTCGCTCGAACACTTCGAGCCGCGCCTGCCACCCTCGGCGGCGGCGTTCCACATGGGCGCCGAGGCGCAGATCGCCCAATACCAGTCCCCCAAGGGGCCCGTTACGCTGGCCCTGTTCAGCTATCCTACGCCGGCCATGGCCAAAAAGCAGGTGCTCGAATTCGGCAAGCTGGGTGGCGTGCTGGTGAAGCGCACCGGTCCCATGATTGCCGTGGTGGTGGGTGGCGGCGATGCCGATTTCGCCGAGCGTCTGCTTGCGCAGGTGAACTACCGGGCCCAGGTCTCCTGGGATGAGCAGACCAAACCGGTGGAGCCGAACATGGGCGATGTCATCCTGACGGCGTTCAAGTTCGCCGGACTCCTGATGGTGTTCACACTGCTGCTGGGCGGCGTCCTGGCGGGCGTGAAACTGTTCGGACGGCGCTACCTGGGATGGGAGAAGGAAGGAGAGGCCATGCTGACTCTCCATCTGGACGACCACCGCTCACCCCGGCCGGATTGAGCAGTAAAACGGTTCCAGCGCGCGCCCTGACGAGCACCGTGCGCCAGCGTCGCCGATGCCCTGTAAATCCAATTGATCCGTCCGGTTAGCGTGTTGCGCGTCTCAATACTCACAGGTTATCAACAGGTTTTACACAGGACTCACGGATTTTGATAGACTGACAACTGTTTTATAATCAGTTGATTAGGGATGATTTTTTTTGAAGCCTTTTTTCCTTGACTCATCCCGCCCCAGGCGATAAACTCCAAATCAACAAAAGGATTCGACGGTCTCGTACTGTTCGATTCTGATTCTCCCAATGAACGTCCTCTCCGGCGGCGGCTGGAGAGATAGAAAGCCCACCACACGGTGGGCTTTCTAGTTTGTTCGCCCGTTGTTGTGGTGGTACACTCCTGGTGATGCACCCGCCCACGCAGAAGCGCCAGCCCCCCTCCGGCTGGCGGGAACGGTGGGCCGCACTGAGCAATATCCCCCCCCTTCTCCGCATGGTGTGGCGCACCTCGCCTCCGCTTGTCCTGCTCAGCTTACTGCTGCGCCTGTGCAAGGCGGCGATCCCGGTGGCTCTGCTCTGGGTGGGAAAACTGATTGTGGACCACGTGGTGGCCCTTCTGGGCTCGGGAACGGGCTCTCCTGGCGAGATCTACAAGCTGGTGGCCCTGGAATTCGGACTGGCGATTGTCAGCGACTGGCTGGGCCGAGGCGTGGCGCTGTGCGATAGCCTGCTGGGGGACCGTTTTGCCAACGAGATCTCGGTGCGGCTCATGGAGCACGCCGCCCGGCTCGACCTGGTCTGCTTCGAAGATCCGGAATTCCACGACAAGATGGAGCGGGCGCGGCGGCAAACCGCCGGCCGTCTGAGCATGCTTTCGAGCCTTTCGGCGCTGCTGCAGGAGGGCATTACGCTGGCGACGCTATCGGCCGGACTTCTGCTGTTTTCGCCCTGGCTGTTGCCGCTTCTCATTCTTGCAGTGATACCTTCATTTTTGGGTGAAAGTCACTTTGCCGGAATGGCTTATTCATTGTTATACCGGTGGACGCCAGAGCGCCGTCAACTGGACTACGTCCGTCTGCTGGGCGCTTCGTCGCAGACGGCGAAGGAGGTGAAGGTCTTCGGACTGGGCCATTATCTGGCGGAGCGGTACCGTGGGCTGTCGGACCGCTTTTTCCACGAAAACCGGCAACTGGCGCTGCGCCGGGCCTCCGTGGGCGGACTGCTGAACGTGCTCGGGACGGGCGGCTATTACGCGGCCTACCTGTGGATCATACGAGGCACGCTCGCGGGCCAGTATAGTGTTGGCGATCTTACATTTCTGGCCGGCTCTTTCGCTCGCTCCCGGATGCTGATCGAAGAGCTGTTCCGCCGCGTCAACGATGTCAGCGAGCAGGCGCTCTATCTGCAAGACCTCTATGAGTTCTTCGCCATGCGGCCCAGACTGGAAGCTCCGCCACGGGACCGGAGCTGGCTGCCCGCACCGCGTCCCATTCGTCAGGGCTTCGAATTTCGCAACGTCGGCTTTGCCTACCCTGGCAGCGGGCGTGTGGCGCTGAAGGAGGTCAGCTTCCGTCTGGAGCCGGGGCAACGGATTGCTCTGATTGGTGAAAACGGAGCGGGCAAGACGACGCTGGTCAAACTGCTGGCCGGTCTCTATGAGCCTACTTCGGGGGAGATCCTGCTGGACGGTCATCCCCTCAGCGACTATGATCCGGTGGAGCTTCGTCGCGAAATCGGAGTTATTTTTCAAGATTTTGTCCGTTATGACTTAAAGGTGTGGGAGAACATCGGGTTTGGGCGAATTGAGAACCTGGAGGACCGAGCCCGCATCGAAGAGGCGGCGCAGAAGAGTCTTGCCGGTGAGGTGATCAGCAAGCTTCCCGGCGGGTTGGAGGCGATGCTCGGGCGGCGCTTCGACGGCGGCTCCGACCTCTCGGCCGGACAATGGCAGAAGATTGCGCTCGCGCGAGCTTATATGCGGGACGCCCAACTGCTGATTCTCGACGAGCCGACGGCCAGCCTGGATGCGCGCGCCGAGTATGAGGTGTTCCAGCGCTTCGCCCACCTGACGGGCGGCAAGATGGCCGTGCTCATCAGCCACCGGTTCTCCACCGTCCGGATGGCGGACCATATCCTTGTGCTGGCGGGCGGAGAGTTGGCCGAGTCGGGCAGCCATGAGCAGTTGCTGCGCATGGACGGGCGGTATGCCGAGTTGTTCCGGTTGCAGGCGGCCGGCTATCAGTAAGCGCGGGTGGCGGTTAGCGGTCCGTTTTGCGGGTCCACTCCTGCACCCAGTCCAGAAAAGTCTTGTACCAGAGGACGCTGTTTTGCGGTTTGAGAATCCAGTGGCCCTCGTCCGGGAAGATGAGCAGCTTTGATGGAACCTGGTTTACCTTTAACGCCGTAAATAGTTGCAAGCCCTGCCCATACGGCACCCGAAAATCCTGTTCGCCGTGAATCACCAGGGTGGGTGTCTTGAAGCTGGCGGCGTGCTGCGAGGGCGACCACCTGGCGTAGCTTTCGGGAACCTGCCAGGGCATGCCGCCAAACTCCCACTTGGTGAACCAAAGCTCTTCGGTCTCGCCGCCCATGCTCGGCAGGTCATAGACGCCGGCGTGCGAGACCATGGCTTTGAAGCGGTCCGTGTGGCCGAGCATCCAGTTCACCATGTAGCCGCCGTAGCTGCCTCCGGCGGCGGCAAAGCGCGCCGGATCGGCCCATGGCTGCGCGGCGACATGGTCGGCGACAGCCATGATGTCCTCGTAGGCGCGGCCTCCCCAATCCTGGCTCACCTCGTCGGTGAATTTCTGACCGTAGCCAGTTGATCCACGGGGATTTGGCATTACGACAACGAAGCCCGCCGAGGCGAACACCTGGTGGTTCCAGCGGTAGCTCCAGCTTTCGCCCCAGGCGCCTTGCGGACCGCCGTGAATCAGGAACAGCACGGGGTATTTCTTCGCCGGATCGAAGCCGGGCGGCTTCACCAGGAAGCTCTGCACGCGGGCGCGGTCCGGGGCATCCACCCAGAAGTCTTCCAGGCGGGGCAGCGCGGCATCCTTAAGGATGGCGTCATTCAGATGGGTGAGCGGCACCGGGGCGCCGCCCGTGGAGCTAGCCCGGAACAGCTCGGTGGGCGAGGAGCCGGACTGCTCGGCGTACACCATGGTGCGGCCGTCGGGAGTGAACTGCGGGTCGTCCATGTGGCTGGCGCCTGCGACCACGGAGCGGCTGGCGCCGCCTGAGATGGGGAGCATGTGAATGTTGGCGCGGCCTCGGTCCTCCAGAATCAGGAAAATGCGTTTGGAGTCGGGGGCCCAGGAGTAGCCGCCCACGTTCAGGTCGAGCGTTTCCGTGCGGCTGGTGGAGCGTCCGGTTTCGCGTTCGAGCAGCATCAGCCGCCAGCGGTCGCTTTCAAAACCGGGCCGCGACTGCGCCCGGTAGGCGATGTAGCGTCCGTCGGGCGAGTAGACCGGGCCCGCGTCGGCCGCGGGATTGTCCACCACCTTACGGGGTTCGCCGGGCTCGGTGAGGGAGACGACGAACAGGTCGGAGTTCGTGCTGGTGGCGGGCTCCGGGTCCGTGTTCATGACGAAGCAGATCTCGTTGCCGTCGGGGGCCAGGGCGTAGTCGTCGCCGCCGCCAAGGGAAAAGGGCGGAACGTCACGCGCGCCGGGCGTCAGGTCCTGCGCCGCGCCGCCTTCGAGCGGCATCAGAAAAATGTGTTTGCGCCTGGCGCCCCGCCATGTGTCCCAATGGCGGTAGAGCAGCGAGGTATAGATCCGCGCCTTCACCTTGCTCTTGGTTTCCGCGTTGAGCTTCTCCTTATTGCAGGCGTCGGTGGAACACTCGGGGTAGACCTCGCTGGTGAAGACAATCCGCTTGCCGCCGGGAACCCAACTGGCCGCGTCGGCCTCCGTGGAGAGCTGGGTCACCTGGCGCGCACCCGCGCCGTCGGCGTTCATCCACCACACCTGCGCCGAGCCGGAGCGGGAGGAGATGAACAGCAGCGCCTTGCCGTCCGGCGACCAGCGCGGACGCCAGTTGTTGCCCTCGGAAGTGAGCTTGCGCGGCGCGCCACCGTTGAGCGGCGCCAGCCAGATCTGCCGTGGCTTGGTATTGGCCTCGACATTCACGCTTTGGACGGTGAAAGCCACCGTGGAGCCATCGGGGGAAAGCTGGTGTTCGGAAATCCGCTGGAGTTCGAGCATTCGCTCCGCGGAGAAGGGCTGCCTCTGGGCGGGTAGGGAGGCCACGCCGAGGCATAACCCAAGCAGGAAACGGCGCATAAGCAGATTGTAGCGCCCGGCCCTGGAGGTCCGCCCTGCTGCGGACGAATGAATGCGCGCCCTGTTGCTATGCTGCCTTCTTGCGGCTACTGCTCCTGTTTCTGGGCGTGATTCACCTGGTGCGCTACTGGGTTCTGCCCTCGTTCGACAGCCTCTGGGTGGATGAGTCGGGCACATGGTGGACCATCCATGGCTCCTGGTCCGAGTTGATCCACCGTACCTCCCTGCATCCGAACTCGCGCTTCTACGGCGCTCTGCTGTGGGCCTGGACGCATCTGGCCGGGAGCAGTGAACCCGCCCTGCGCGCGCCTTCGCTGCTGGCCATGGGCGGTGCGATCGCCCTGTTGTCGTGGTGGGTGGGGCGCGAAGCGGGCCGCCGCGCGGGATGGCTGCTGGCGGCCTTGTGCGTAGCCTCGCCGGAGCTTTCGTTTCTGGGTGTGGATGCCCGGCCCTATGCCCTGGCCGTGCTGCTGTTCTCCCTCTCGACGGTGGCCTGGGTGCGTCTGCTGCGCACATGGCGTTGGACTGAGGCCGCCGTGTGGGCGGCGTCCACGGCGGCGCTCGCGCACGCGCAACCGGTGGTGGCGCTGGGGACGTTGTCGCAGCTCATCTGGCTTGTGTGGTGCTGGCGCGACGGCTGCCTGACGCGCCGCCGTCTGCTGGCGCTTGTGGCGCTGGCCGCGGTCTGCCTGGCGCTGGCGCTCCCCGAAGCCGTGCGCGTGTGGGGCGCGGTGCGGGGTGAGTATCAGGCCTCGGTCGCCGATGAAAGACTGTGGCCGCAAGAGTGGGGCTGGCTGCTGCCGCCTTCGATTCTCGCGCCAGCGGCGGTGGCGGCAGCGGGACTGGCCGTGGCCCGCCTGTGGACCGGAGGCGCGCTGAGCGCCGGGGCCCGCCGCATGGTGGTTGCCGCGGTTGTGATGATCCTGCTCTCGGTCCTGTTGCTGGCCGCCTACACGCTGGCCATGCGCACGGACCTCTTTCTCGTGCGGTACGCTCCGGCCCTCTGCGTGGGTTGGCTGATTCTGGCCGCCGTCTGCGCCGCCTCCTGGACCACGCCGCGCGGCAGCGCCTGGTTCGCCGCGATTTACATGATGACAACGCTGGCCGCGAGCGTGGCGGTGCAAGGACCATTCACCCGCCACACCGATGCCGATTGGCGCGCAGCGATGAACGTGGTGCGCCGGTGGGAGGGCAACCGGCCCGCGCCCCTGCTTGTGGTCACCGGGTATGTCGAGGGCGGCCGCGTCCGGCGCCTGCGCGACTGGCGCTGGCAGGAGTTCCTGCAGGGACCCGTGGCGTATTACGGCCACGCCGGGCCCACCTATGCCTACTCCGGACGGCCTGGTGCGGAGGCGCATGGCTACGATGCCGAAGTGCTCCAGCGCGCCGCGGGTTCGCGCATGGCGGCTATCCTTTATAGCGGTGAGGCGGGGCGGCTCGTGTTGCGGGAGATGGAAGCCCGGTGTGGCGCGGGGCGTCTGTTGGGTCGCGTCTTCCGGTTGGAGGTGTGGGCGTTCGGACCACCCTGAGCGGGCGCTCCGCCCTGCGCCCTCCGCCGTGCCGCCACGCCGTGCGCTATCGTATCCTGAAGCATTCCCGCGGCCCTGGCCGTCGAGGCGGCGTGCGTGATCTCCATCCAGAACATCAGCAAGGTTTATGCGATGTACAAGCGGCCCTCGGACCGTTTGCTGGAGGTGGCCACGGGGAAGCTCCGCCACACATCGTTTCACGCCCTCGATAACATCTCGCTGCACGTGGAGCCGGGCCAGATGCTGGCGCTGATCGGACCGAACGGCTCCGGCAAAAGCACTCTGCTGCAAATTGTCGCCGGCATTGTCGAGCCTTCGCGCGGCACGGTGCGCGTGGATGGCCGCGTGGCCGCGCTGCTTGAACTCGGCGCGGGCTTCAACCCCGAGTTCAGCGGCCGCGAGAACGTGCTGCTGAACGGTGAGATCATGGGGCGCACGCATGAGGAGATGATCGAGGCACTGCCGCGCATCGAAGCCTTCGCGGGCATTGGCGAGTTCATCGACAGGCCCGTGAAGGAGTACTCCAGCGGCATGTATGTGCGGCTGGCTTTTTCGACGGCGATTCACGTCGAGCCCGATGTGCTGATCGTGGACGAGGCCTTGGCGGTGGGCGACGCCATCTTCTCCCGGCGCTGCGTGGAGAAGTTCGAGGAGTTGAAGGCGCGGGGCGTCACGATTCTGTTCGTCTCGCACGATCTGGGTCTGGTGAAGCGCCTGGCCGACCGCGCGGTCTTCCTCCACCAGGGCCGCGTGATGGCCGAAGGAAGGCCCTCCGACGTGGTGAACCGCTATGTCGGGCTGGTGCTGGAACATCATGCCCCGCGCGCCGAGGATGGCCGCGAGCGGCAAGGCGAAAGCACCTTCCGGCACGGCGACGGCGTGAGCCGCATCGTCTCGGTCGATTTTCTGGACGCCGACGGCCGCACCGCCACCACGGTGCCTTCCGGCGCGGCGGTCACCGTGCGCATCCGCGCCCGGTTTGAACGGCCGTGCGAGCTGCCGGTGGCGGGCATTCTCATCCGCAACCGTCTTGGCCTGGATGTCTTCGGCACCAACACGCGCGTCGAAGGCAGGGAACTGGAGCCGGCCGGGCCGGGCGACGAGCTTACCGTGGATTTCCAGTTCGATTGCCTGCTCGCCGGACATGAATATACGCTGACGGCGGCCATGCAGAACTGGGACGGCACCAGCCAGGACTGGCTGGACGACGTGCTGAGCTTCCGCGTGGCCGACCGGCGGCAGGTGGCCGGCGTGGCCAGCCTGCCGGTGACGCTCGAAGCGCGGCTGGAGCGCTCCGCCCGCAAGGACTGATTCATGAACAACGCCTTCTATTTCTATGCCGCCGTGCTGGCCCTCGTGGTGGCCGTGCTGGGCGGCGTCTCGATTCAGAAGATGCTCGGCGTGAAGAACCGCACGGACTTCCTGCTGGCCGGCCGCACGCTGCCCTGGCACGTTCTGGTGTTCACGCTGCTGTCGAGCTGGATCGGCGCGGGCTCGCTGTTTGCCGGCGGCGAGGCGGCCTACAAGTATGGCTTTGCGGGACTGTGGCAGCCCGCTGGCGGCTGGTGCGGGCTGGCCGTGATCGCGCTGATCGCCGGGCGCGCCCGGCGCTTTGCGCAGTTCACCGTGCCCGATCTGCTGGAGAACCGCTACAACCCGGCGGCCCGCGTCCTGGCCACGCTGGCCATCGTCATCGCCTACACCGTCATCACCAGCTACCAGTTCAAGGGCGGCGGCGACATTCTCCATCTCATCTTCGGCATGGACCGGACGACGGGCATGTACGTGATCGCCGGCTTTGTCATTCTGTTCACGGCCGCGGCGGGCATGGCCAGCGTCGCCTATCTGGACCGCATCATCGGCGGCCTCATCGTCGTCACCGTGCTCGGTTCGCTGCCCATCCTGCTTCGCGCCGCCGGCGGATGGAGCCACGTCGCCGAAACGCTGCCGCCCAGCCACTTCACGCTGTTCGGCGGCATGGAGCCGCACCAGGCCTTCGGACTGCTGCTGCCCACCATGCTTCTGCTGGTGGGCAACCAGGGCATGTACCAGAAGTTTTTCTCGGCGCGTTCGGAACGTGACGCCCGGCTCGCCGTGTATGGTTGGATCATCGGCACGCTGGTGCTGGAAACCGCGCTGATCACCTTTGCCGTGTTCGGCAGCTCGTTCGTGAGAATCGACAATCCGCGCGAGACCATACCGGTCAGCGCCAAGCTTGGACTGCCGGTGTGGATCGGCGCGTTCCTCATCGGCGGTATCTTCGCCAAGGTGATCTCGACGGCGAACAACTATCTGTTCTCACCGGCCACGAACCTGATTCACGACGTCTATCTGCGCTTCCTCAACCCTTCAGCCGGAGAGCGGCAAACCCTGCTGGTGTCACGGCTGATCGTGATCGCCCTCGGTCTGTTCGCCCTGCTGCAGGCCGCGCACTTTGAAAGCATCCTCAAGGCCGCGCTCTACGCCTACACCGTGTATGGCGCCGCCGTCACGCCGGCCGTGCTCGCCGTGTTTTTCTGGAAGCGGGCCACCACGGCGGGCGCCATCGCGTCCATTACATTGGGCGCGGCGGTCACCGTCTGGTGGAACTTCATGGGCTACGCGCTGGATGCGGTCTATCCGGCCGTGGGCGCCTCGGTGGGCGCGCTCGTGCTGGTGAGCCTGATGACGCCCGCGCCGCCAGAGGCGAAATGGAAACCCTTCTTCGAGCCTGAGCTTCGCGCGCAAGACGGCGCGCGATAGACTGGCCGGTGTGCTGTTGTTGTTGCTGATGCCGTGCCTTGCGGCGGCGGCCGCGTCGCCCGGCCTGGCCGCGTTGCCCGATTTGGCCACGCTGGCCGCTCCGGCACAAGGACGCACAGGCGTGGCGTTCTCTCTGCTCGACACCGGCAAGGCCTACGCCCTGCATGGCCATGAACGCTTCCCTTCGCTTAGCGTGGCGCGCCTGCCCACGCTGCTGCTGCTGTTGCAGCGGCTCGAAACCGGACGCCTGGCGGATAACCAGTTCGTGCAGATCACGCAGGAGGATCTCGTTCCCGCGCCGTCGCCAAGCGCCTTGCGCGACCACTACCCGCGAGGAACCAGCATGACGCTGTCGGAGCTGCTGGACACGTTTCCGCCCGGTGGCGACGCCTCCACGGCCGATGTGCTGCTGCGCCTTCTGGGCGGGCCTGAAACACTGGATGGCTTTCTCGAGTTCCTCAAGATTCCCGGTATGAAGCTGGCGCACAGCGAACGCAGGCTCGCCCGCAAGCCGGGGTTGATGAGGAGGAACTACACCACGCCCGTGGCCGCCATTCACCTGCTGCATGCCCTGATGGATGCTCGCGCGCTCAAACCGGAAACGCGGCAGCGCCTGCCGCGGATCCTCGGCGCGCCGCCGCCGGACGCTTCCGGCTTTCCCGCCGGACTCCCCGCCGGGACTCCTGTTCTGCGCCTGGCTGCCAGCGCCGAAACGGAGAAAGGCGCCGCTGCCAGCGAGTGCGGCATCGTCACACTGCCCGGAGGACGCCGCATGGCCCTGGTGATTCTCATCGCGGATTCGCGCGCGCCGCGCGCCGTGCGGGAGCAGGTGATCGCCCGCCTCGCCCGGGCGGCTTATGATTGGGCATTGGCCACTCCATGAACCTAGCCGAAATGCAAGCAGCCCTCCACGACGAACAGCTCGACGGATGGCTCTTTTACGACCACCACGAACGTGATCCCCTGGCCTACCGCGTCCTGGCCTTCCAGCCGCCGCGCATGGTGACGCGCCGCTGGTATTACTTCATCCCGGCCACCGGCGAGCCGCGCGCGCTCGTGCACGCGATCGAACCGGACATGCTCGATGCGCTGCCAGGCGCGAAGGCGAAGTATTCGAGCTGGGCGCAGCAGACCGGCGCGCTTCGCGAACTGGCCGGAGGCGCGCGCCGCGTGGCCATGCAGTATTCGCCCCACAACAACATTCCCTACATCGGCCTCGTGGACGCCGGAACCATCGAGCTGGTGCGTTCGATGGGCGTCGAGGTGGTGAGCTCGGCGAACCTGGTGCAATATTTCGAAGCCCGCTGGAGCGGCAGCCAACTGGAAACGCACCTGGAAGCCGGGCGGCGCGTGGACCGCGTGCTGGCCGCCGCCTTCGCGCACACCGGGGACCACCTGCGCCAGGGCCGCCCCATCACCGAATTCGACGTGAAGCAGTTTCTGCTGGAAGCCTTCGGGCGGGAAGGGCTGTTCACCGACCACGGCCCCATCGCAGCCGTGAACGCCAACGCTTCGAACCCGCATTATGAACCCACGGCGGCCGTGCATGCGCCCATCGTCAAGGGTGACTTTCTCCTGATCGACCTGTGGGCCAAGCTCGCCGGGGATTCCGATGCCGTCTACTACGACATCACCTGGACCGGCTCGGCCGCCGCCGTGATTCCCGAGGAGCAGGCGCGCATCTTTCGCGCCGTCACGGGAGCGCGCGACGCCGCCATCGAACGGGTTCAGACCGCCGTGGCGGCCGGAGCGCCCATACGGGGATTCGAGGTGGATGACGCCGCCCGCGGCCACCTGCGCGGGCTTTCTCTCGATTCCTACTTCATCCACCGCACGGGCCACTCGATTGGCCGTGACGTGCACGGCGCCGGCGCCAACATGGACAACCTGGAGACGCACGACGACCGCCTGCTCATCCCCCGCACCTGTTTCAGTATCGAGCCGGGCGTCTATCTGCCCGCGTTCGGCGTGCGCAGCGAGGTGAACATGTACGTCGGCGCCGGCGAGGCCATTGTCACCGGCGCGGTGCAAAAGGAGCTTGTGCGGCTTTGCGGGTGACCGCCGCTTTTCTGCTGAACGCCCTGCTTGCCGCAGCCGCGCTGGCCGCCCCTGTCACCGGTCACGCGCGCAGGGGCAACATCACGCTGCTGACGCTCGGCGACGGCGCGGCCGAGGTGGGCTGGATCAGCGAATCCAGCTTCCGCTTCACGCGCTGCTGGGAGCCGGTGTGCATGAGCCGCGAACCGGTGAAGACTCCCGTCGAGGTGAAGTTCACGTCCACGCCGAAGGCGCTCACCTGGGAGACGCGCTATCTCCGGCTCCGGCTGGACCGGTCCACACTGGCGCTGCGCGCCGAACTGGTCTCCGATGGCGCACTGCTGTTTGCGCAACAGCCTGTGGTGCGCGCGGCGCCCGCCGGGCTCGCCGCCGCCGTCGAGATGCAGCCGCATGAACGCATCTACGGACTGGCCGCCTACGGACTGAGCGCCGAAGGCAAGCTGGACGTGCGGGGCGAGCGCCTGGCCACCGCCACGCCGTTCTTCATCTCCTCGCGTGGCTATGGCGTCTACTACGCCATGCCCGGTGTCTATGGCGTGGATGCCGGCGCCACCGAGCCGGAGCGCCTTCAGGTGCGCAACGGCCAGGCCCGGCAGTGGGAGCAGTTCGTCTACTACGGTCCCACGCCCAAGGAGATTCTCGAGGAGCATCACATCATCGCGCCGCCCATGCCCGCGCCAAAGATGGACGATCTGCGGCTGGGCAAACCCGCCTATGCCCGCGACATTCCCGGCGTGCGCGGACTGGCCGTGTCGGCCATGTCCGGCGTGCTCGCGCCCGCGATCAAACAGGTGCTCGCCTGGAGCGAGTACATGAGCGGTCCGCAGTGGGAGCCCTACCTATATACATACCTGTGTGAAGCGCGTGACCGTGGCATCCCGGTGGTGCGTCCTTTCGTCATGCAGTTCACCAGTGATGAGGCCGCCGCGGCGGTCACTGGAACGTTCATGATCGGAGACGAGGTGCTGGTGGCCGCCCGCGAGAGGACCTATCTGCCGCCCGGCGTGTGGACCGACCTCGCCACCGGCGCGGCGCACCGGGGCCGGCAGTGGATTACCGTCGAGGCGCCGCCGCGCCGCTTCGCGCGCAATGGGACGATCCTGCCGCAACAGGCTCCGGGACTGATGGAGCTGCACTACTTCCCCCGGCTGGGCGCGGAATTTTTTCTGAACGAACCGGACAGCGATGGCATCACGCAGTTGCACGCCGCGCCGGCCGGCGGCCTGCTGCGTCTGGAGATTGAAGCGCTGGCGGCCCGTTCGTATGAATGGGTGGTGCACAACGTGAGCGCGCCGCGACAGGCCACGGCCATCGGCGCGCCCGAGCCCGTCCCCAACTATGACGCCGCCCGGCGCGAACTGCGGATCAAGGTGGACGCGCCAGCAGGCGCGAACGTGATTGTGAACGTAGCTCTGGCCGATCCGCTGTGAGCGGGCGCATGCCAGCCGGGCAGCCCCACTTGCGTTTGGCAAACAGGTTGCTATACTAAGAGGGTTCGCCTGCCGGTTCCCGTCGCGGCTATGCTGTGACGCGCGAATCCGGCGCAAGGGGAACGCAGCTTTGGGAGGCCTCGCCGGCCGGCCTGTCTCGGGAAGACGCCCTTCGGGGCTCGCAGTGGAGACGGGGGTGCGGATGGGCCGTTTGGACCAGGTCACAATATGCCTCGTAAAACCGGTAAGAAGTATACCGCCGCGCTCAAGCAGATCGACGATAAGTTCTACTCGCTTGAGGAAGCGGTGCCGCTCGTTCAAAAGATCAAATTCGCCAAGTTCGATGAGACCGTCGAGGTGCACATGCGCCTGGGCGTCGATCCCAAGCACGCCGACCAGATGGTGCGCGGCACGGTGGTGCTGCCCAACGGTCTGGGCAAGAAGGTGCGCGTGCTGGTGATCGCCGGCAGCGACAAGTTGAAGGAAGCCACCGACGCCGGCGCCGAGTTTGTCGGCGGCGAAGAGATGGTGCAGAAGATTCAGGGCGAAGGCTGGGTCGACTATGACGCCGTCATCGCCACGCCGGACATGATGCGTTCGGTGGGCCGTCTCGGCAAGGTGCTGGGGCCGCGCGGCCTCATGCCGAACCCGAAGACGGGCACGGTGACGGCCGACGTGGCCAACGCCGTGAAAGAGATCAAAGCCGGAAAGGTGGAGTTCCGCGTCGATAAGACCGGCGTCATCCATGCGCCGGTGGGCAAGGCGAGTTTCACCACGCCGAAGCTGGTGGAAAACGCGAGCACGCTGATCTCGGCGGTGGTTCGGGCCAAGCCGTCGGCGGCCAAAGGCAAGTATGTGCGCAGCGCCACGGTGTGCTCCACCATGGGGCCGGGCGTGCCGCTGGACGTCACCGCCTATAACGTCACCATGAAGGCCGTCTAGGCCCGGCGAGGAATGCCATGAAGAATAAATCGGTCAAAATCGAAGAAGCCAACGAACTGCGCGCGGCGCTGGAATCCACGCCGCACGTCTTCCTCGCCGCATTCGAGAAGCTCACCGTATCGCAGGATTTCGCGCTGCGCAAAGCCGTGCGCGAAGCCGGCGGCCGTTACAAGGTCATCAAGAACACCACCGCCGGGAAGGCGGCCAAAGGGACTCCCGCCGAGCCGATTCTGCAGGGTCTGGCCGGGATGAATTCCATCGCCTACACGGGCAGCGATCCGGTCGCGCTCGCCAAGGCGCTCACCAAATATGCAAAGGACAACCCGACGTTCACCTTCAAGGCGGGCGTGGTGGAAGGCCGCGTGTTTCAGGTCAGCCAGATTGAAGCGCTGGCCAGCATGCCGTCCAAGGAAGAGATTTACGCCAAGCTGTTGTACGTCATCAACGCCCCGGCGCAGAAGCTGGTGACGGCCATCAATGGCGTGGGCCGCAACCTGGCCGTTGTGATCGACCAGGGTGTGAAAGAAAACAAGTTCTCCGCATAAGCGGCCACCGGGCCCGTTCGCGGGTCCAGGCGCGCCCAGGGCGGTTCGAGTTTAAGGAAAAAAAGGAGTTTGGGAATCATGGCGGACATTAACGCAATTGCTGAGTCGATTCAGGGCCTGACGCTTCTCGAGGCGTCCGAGCTCGTCAAGATGCTGGAAGAGAAGCTGGGCGTGTCGGCCGCAGCTGCGGCTGTCGCCGTGGCCGCACCCGCGGCCGGTGGCGCGGCTGCCGCCGCCGTCGAGGAGAAGACCGAGTTCACGGTTGTCCTCAAGTCGGCCGGCGCGAACAAGATCGGCGTCATCAAGGTGGTTCGCGAAATCACCAGCCTCGGCTTGAAGGAAGCCAAGGATCTGGTGGATGGCGCCCCCAAGACCGTAAAAGAAGGCGTGAACAAGGACGAAGCCGAGGCGATGAAGAAGAAGTTCACCGAAGCCGGCGCCGAAGTCGAGATCAAGTAACCGGGCGCGGGGCTTGCCCCGCTTGCCGGCGGCTGAAGGACAGCTCCGTCTGTTCTTTGGCCGCTGGCTGCTTGGTATGGATGGCATCCGCCCGCTCCCGGGCAGTTTCTAGGGTCCCGGAGGGGCTGCGGATGGGTGTGTTTGACGCCCGTTTTCGGCGTTTGTTACACTTAAGTTGATCTCGGCCGGAGTCGGACTCGGAACTTGCGCCTGTGAATCTTTCCTTAAGCTGCCTTGGCAGGGGTGTGTCCCCCTCTGCCTTCGTTGGTATTTTCTGCCAACGCCTCCCGCGGGAGCGCCGTGGGGCGTGCTGTGTCCGGCGCGCCAGGCATCTGGCTGTTTCCGTTCCCTCTCTTCTTTCGCGTGAGACGCCCACCGTCTCGCCACGCCGGTTCCCTTGCCGCCGCCGGCCGGATCTCCTGTCCGGTTTCCCCCCGGCTGAGTTGCCGTGTACCGTCCTGCCATCCGTGTCCGTGATCGAAGCCGCCGGTGAGCGCGCCCAAGGCCAGCGCGCCGCTTACGGCTTGCCTGTTTCGTAGTCCTGAACCCCGGGCCGGGCCAGCCCGAGTGGTGTGTGAGGAGTGAATCATGCAGAATTCTTCAAACGGTTTCGACCGCGAGAGAGTTGATTTTTCCAAGATCAAAGCTTCGATTCCGATCCCCAATCTGATCGAGGTGCAGAAGAACTCCTACGAGCGCTTCCTGCAAATGGACCTGCTGCCCAACGAGCGCGACGACCAGGGCTTGCAGGGCGTCTTCAGCAGCGTATTTCCGATCACCGATTTCCGCGGCCTCTCCCAACTCGATTTCGTTGATTACTCCATCGGCAACTGGGAATGCAAGTGCGGCTCGCTCAAGGGCCTCCACCACCTGCGCTCCACCTGCCGCGCCTGCGGCTCCTCCATCCGCACGGACCCCTTCCACACGGGAGAGGTTCTCTGCGGCAAGTGCGGAACTTTCAACCGCAACATCGTCACCTTCTGCAACCGCTGCGGCGATCCCGCCGGCCTGCAATTGAAGTACGACGTGCCCGAGTGCGAAGAGCGCGGTATGACCTACGCGGCGCCGCTCAAGGTCACCATCCGCCTCACCGTGTATGACAAGGACGAGGCCGGCAACAAGACCGTCCGCGACATCAAGGAGCAGGAGGTCTTCTTCGGCGAGATTCCGCTGATGACCGACAACGGCACCTTCATCATCAACGGCACCGAGCGCGTCATCGTCAGCCAGTTGCACCGGTCGCCGGGCGTGTTCTTCGAGCGCGTTCCGTCGCAGGGCTACTACCTGGGCAAGATCATCCCGTACCGCGGCTCCTGGGTGGAGTTCGAGTACGACAACAAGAACCTGCTGTATGTGCGTATCGACCGCAAGCGCAAGTTCTACGGCACGGTGTTCCTGCGCGCCCTCGGCTTCAAGAGTGATTCGGAGATCCTGAAGGCCTTCTACCGCGTCAGCGAGCTCAAGATCAAGAGCGGCAAGCTGCTGATGCCTGTGAGCGAGTCGCTGCAGGATCTGAAGCTGAGCTACGCCATCAACAACAAGGCCGGCGAGAGCGTGGTGACGCAAGGCAAGAAGATCACCCGCGGCCTGTTGCGCGAGCTGAACAAGCAGAAGATCGAGCAGGTCGAGGTGGCGCCCAACGACCTGGAAGGCGCCTACGTCGCCGCCGATGTCGTGGACATGTCCACGGGCGAGATTCTCGTCGAAGCCAACCACGAGCTGACCGCGGCGGTGGTGGGCCGCATCATCGACGCTGGCCTGCCCGCCGTGGAGATCTTCTTCCCCGAGCGCGACGACGTGAGCAACGTCATCTCGATGACGCTGCGCAAGGACAGCGTGAAGTCGCAGGATGACGCGCTGCTGGAAATCTACCGCAAGCTGCGCCCCGGCGACCCGCCCACGCGCGACACGGCCACCTCGCTGTTCCAGGGCATGTTCTTCGACCCGCGCAAGTATGACTTCTCCCGCGTGGGCCGCATGAAGTTCAACATCAAGCTGCACGACAACTCGGACTTCGCGCCCGAGGGCTGGGCGCATGAGCAGGACGAGCGCGCCAAGCGCGGCGAGCGGGCTCTCCATCCGCTGGACCGCCGCACGCTGGATCAGGGCGACTTCATCTCCACCATCACCTACCTGCTCAAGCTGCGCCGTTACGCCGGCCAGCCCGACTCGTCCTACCGCGTCGACGACATCGACCACCTGGGCAACCGCCGCGTGCGCGCCGTCGGCGAACTGCTGGAAAACCAGTTCCGCATCGGCCTGGTGCGCATGGAACGCGCCATCAAGGAAAAGATGAGCGTCTATCAGGAGATGTCCACGGCCATGCCGCACGACCTGGTGAACGCCAAGCCGGTGATGGCCGCCATCCGCGAGTTCTTCGGATCCTCGCAGTTGTCGCAGTTCATGGACCAGACCAATCCGCTCAGCGAAATCACGCACAAGCGGCGCCTGTCGGCCCTCGGGCCAGGCGGTTTGTCGCGCGAACGCGCCGGCTTCGAGGTGCGCGACGTCCACACCACGCACTACGGCCGCATCTGCCCCATCGAAACGCCGGAAGGGCCGAACATCGGCCTCATCAGCTCGCTGAGCTGCTTCGCCAGGATCAACGATTACGGCTTCATCGAGAGCCCCTACCGCAAGGTGCGGGAGTCCCAGATCATCGATGAGGTGAAGGTGCTGAACCCGGGCGACTCCACCTACAAAGTGGGCGACGTGTTGACGCGCCGGACCGCCGACAAGGCCAACGCCGGGCTCGGAGCCAAGAAGCAGCCCATCGAGTACGAGGCCCACTGCGAGTATCTCTCGGCGTGGGAGGAAGACAAGTACATCATCGCCCAGGCCAACGTCGAGATCGACCCCGAAGGCCACCTGGTGCCGGACCTGGTCAACGCCCGGCAAACCGGAAACTTCGTCCTCAAGCAGAAGGACGAGATCGAGTATATGGACGTCAGTCCGAAGCAGCTCGTCTCGGTGGCCGCTTCGCTGATTCCGTTCCTTGAGAACGACGACGCCAACCGCGCCCTCATGGGATCGAACATGCAACGGCAGGCCGTGCCGCTGTTGCGCGCCGATTCGCCCATCGTCGGCACCGGCATGGAGATGGTTACGGCGCGCGACTCGGGCGCCGTGGTGCTGTGCAAGCGCTCCGGCGTGGTCGATTCGGTCGATTCGACGCGCATCATCGTCCGCGTGGATGGCTCGGCGACGGCGCACGAAGGCCAGATGTCGCGCGAGGTCGGTTCGGACATCTACCAGCTCACCAAGTTCAAACGCTCCAACCAGAACACCTGCATCACGCAGAAGCCGATCGTGCAGGAAGGCCAGCGTGTGCGCAAGGGCGACGTGCTCGCCGACGGTCCGTGCACGGACCAGGGCGAGCTGGCGCTGGGCCGCAACGTGCTGGTGGCTTTCATGCCCTGGCGCGGCTACAACTTCGAGGACGCCATCGTCGTCAGCGAGAAGCTGGTCAAGGAAGACTACTACACGTCGGTTCACATCGAGGAGTTCGAAATCGAGGCCCGCGACACCAAGCTCGGCCCCGAGGAGATCACGCGCGACATTCCGAACATCAGCGAATCGTTCCTGCGGAACCTTGACGAATCGGGCATCATCCGCATCGGCGCCAGCGTGAAGCCCGGCGACATTCTGGTGGGCAAGGTCACGCCCAAGGGCGAGACGCAGTTGACGCCGGAAGAGAAGCTGCTGCGCGCCATCTTCGGCGAAAAGGCCGGCGACGTGAAGGACGCCTCGCTCTACTGCCCGCCCGGCATCGAGGGCGTGGTGGTGGACGCCAAGGTGTTCTCGCGCAAGGGCGCCGAACTCGACGAACGGTCCAAGGCGATTCTCGAGACGCAGGTGGAACGGCTCTACCGCAACCTCGAGGACGAAAAGCGCATTTTGAACGACGAGCGCTCCAAACGCCTGGTCACATTGCTCGGCGGCCAGCAGTTGCAGGCCGACCTGCACGACGACAAGACGAACAAGAAGATTCTCGGCAAAGGCGTCGACATCACCGAGGAGGTGGTGGAGAAGCTCAAGGCCCGCGACCTGAAGCGCATGAAGCTGAAGGACCGCGATCCGCGCGTGAACGAGCAGATCGACGAGATCGAGGAGATGACCTCGCGCCAGATCCAGGTTCTCGAAAAGATCACCGAGGAGAAGATCGCCAAGCTGAAGAAAGGCGACGAGCTGCCGCCCGGCGTCATCAAGATGGTGAAGTGCTACATCGCGATGAAGCGCAAGCTGAGCGTCGGCGACAAGATGGCGGGCCGCCACGGCAACAAGGGCGTCATTGCCCGCATCGTGCCCGAGGAAGATATGCCGTATCTGCCGGACGGCACGCCGGTGGAGATCGTTTTGAATCCTCTCGGCGTTCCTTCCCGTATGAACGTCGGCCAGATTCTTGAGACGCACCTCGGCTGGGCCGGTTCGAAGCTGAAGGTGAAGTTCGCCACGCCGGTTTTCGACGGCGCCACGGAGAAGGGCATCAAATCGCAGTTGGACAAGGCCGGCCTGCCGAGTTCCGGCAAGGTCCAGTTGCTGGACGGCATGAGCGGCATCGCGTTCGAGCAGCCGGTGACGGTAGGCATGATCTACATGTTGAAGCTGTCGCACCTGGTGGACGACAAGATCCACGCGCGCTCCATCGGACCGTATTCGCTGATCACGCAGCAGCCGCTCGGCGGCAAGGCGCAGTTCGGCGGCCAGCGTTTCGGCGAAATGGAAGTGTGGGCGCTCGAAGCCTACGGCGCCGCGTATGTGCTGCAGGAGCTGTTGACGGCCAAGTCGGACGACGTCTATGGCCGCGCCAAAATTTACGAGGCTATCGTCAAGGGCGAAGCGGCCGCCGAACCCGGCGTGCCCGAATCGTTCAACGTGCTGATTCGCGAGCTGCAATCGCTGTGCCTCGACGTCGAACTGATGAAACGCCCGGCCGAGATTCCCGACACGGCCATGGCGGCGGACTAACGGGGAGAGCCAGAAAAAAGGAGAGGAGCAGAAAAGCCTATGTACAGAGCTGCAGCCTATGACCGGGCGAATATGATCGCGGATTTCGATTCTATTCGCATTTCGTTGGCGTCTCCCGAAAAAATCCGCAGTTGGTCGCACGGCGAGGTCACCAAGCCGGAAACGATCAACTACCGCACGTTCAAGCCTGAACGCGACGGCCTGTTCTGCGCCCGTATCTTCGGTCCCATCGCCGACTGGGAGTGCTTGTGCGGCAAGTACAAGCGCATGAAGCACCGCGGCGTCATCTGCGACAAATGCGGCGTCGAGGTCACTCTCACGCGCGTCCGCCGCGAACGCCTGGGCCACATCGAACTGGCCAGCCCCTGCTCGCACGTCTGGTTCTTCAAGGGCCTGCCCAGCCGCATCGGCTACCTGCTGGACATCACGCTGCGCGACCTCGAACGCGTACTCTACTTTGAAGCCTTCGTCATGGTCGACCCGGGCGAGAGCGGCCTGTCGCTCGGCGAGGTGATCACCGACGAGCGTAAGCGCGCCCTCGATCAGGAGTTCCCCGGCAAGTTCACCGCCATGATGGGCGCCGAGGGAATCAAGGAACTGCTCCGCAAGGTGGACGTCGAAGCGCTCTCGTTGGAAATCCGCGAGCGGATGAAAACCGAGCCATCGCAGCAGAAGAAGTTGAAGTTCGCCAAGCGCCTGCGCGTGGCCGAGAGCTTCCGCAAGTCCGGCAACAAGCCGCAGTGGATGATTCTCGACGTGCTGCCGGTGATTCCGCCCGAGCTGCGCCCGCTGGTGCCGCTGGACGGCGGCCGTTTCGCCACCTCGGATTTGAACGATCTCTACCGCCGCGTGATCAACCGGAACAACCGGTTGAAGAAGCTGATGGAGCTGCACGCGCCCGACGTGATCGTCCGCAACGAAAAGCGGATGTTGCAGGAGGCCGTCGACGCACTGTTCGACAACGGACGCCGCGGCCGCGTGCTGCGCGGCGCCAACAACCGCCCGCTCAAGTCGCTCTCCGATACCTTGAAGGGCAAACAGGGCCGCTTCCGCCAGAACTTGCTCGGCAAGCGCGTCGATTACTCCGGCCGTTCGGTCATCGTCGTCGGCCCCGAGTTGAAGCTGCACCAGGCCGGCCTTCCCAAGAAGATGGCCCTGGAACTGTTCAAGCCGTTCATCTATCACCGCCTGGAACAGCGCGGCCACTGCACCACTATCAAACAGGCCAAGGAACTCGTCGAGCAGCAGGACGCCGTCGTGTGGGACATCCTCGAGGAGGTCATTCGCGACCACCCCATCCTGCTGAACCGCGCGCCGACGCTGCACCGGCTTGGCATTCAGGCCTTCGAGCCCGTGCTGGTGGAGGGCAAGGCCCTGCGCATCCATCCGCTGGTCTGCACGGCCTTCAACGCCGACTTCGACGGCGACCAGATGGCCGTTCACATTCCGCTCTCGCCCGAGGCGCAGATCGAGGCCTCGACGCTCATGCTGGCGGCCAACAACATCCTGTCGCCCGCGCACGGCTCGCCCATCGCCACCCCCTCGCAGGACATGGTGCTGGGACTGTACTATCTCACCAAGTCGCGCCACGGCTCCAAGGGCGAAGGCCGCACCTTCGCCTCCATCGACGACGTGCTGATCGCTCTTGAAATGGGCGAGGTGGAAACCCTCACGCCCATCAAGCTGCGCTACACGGGCCGCGTGATCGACCTCACCAAGGCCTTCGACAGCCAGAACATCCTGCACACCGAGCCGGTGGAGTACGCCAAGCAGTACATGGACACCACGGTCGGCCGCGTCATCCTGAACGACGTTCTGCCCGGCGACATGCCGTTCATCAACGGCCTGCTCAAGAAGAAGGGCCTTACGCAACTGGTCCAGTTCTGCTACCTGAAGTTCGGCCTGCACACCACCGTGCACATGCTGGACGACGTGAAGCAGATGGGATTTCTCTACGCCACGCGCGCCGGCATCTCCATCGGCATCGACGACATGGTGGTGCCCGAGAACAAATTCACCCTGGTCGAAGAGGCCCAAAAGGCCGTCATGGAAGTGCAGGCGCAGTATCAGGAAGGCGCCATCACCCAGGGCGAGCGCTATAACAAGATCATCGAAATCTGGTCGAAGGC
>JADLCT010000018.1 GCA_020847045.1 Bryobacterales bacterium
CGTCTGGGCTCCTCACGGAGCCCACTTACTCGTCGCCGATGGCGCCCATCTTGAGCATTTGGCCCCGCCAGACCAACAATCGCTGCCCGCCCCCTGCGGCGGGTGGCTTTTCAGCAGCCTGCTAGAGCTATCGCGCTGGACACTCCCGTGAACGGCCGTGACCGCCCAAGCAGCGGCGCCGACGTCACCTGGTACTCCCGGCGCAGCGAAGGCCGCGGAACCGCAATCGCGACCGCGCCATTCGCTTCGCGCGGCGATAGCGCGCCGCGGATCAACTTTGCGAGCCGCTCTTCAGTCTGCCTGTCCGCCGCTGATAGCATGCCGCCGCGCATCGACAATCCGTCGTTGCTCCGCAGCATCTCCTCCGCCGCGCGATTGCAGTAGATCGCGGTCCCGCCCGGCTCCACCAACACCGCGCCGAGCGGCAGCGCGTCCATCGCCGATTCGCCCGCCGCCAACATGTCCAGATGTTTCGCAATTGTCCAGGCGCGGCTCAAATGCGGCAGCAGGAATTGCGCAACCTGCCGCTCGGTCTCATCGAACGCGCGCTTGCTCGGCCCGCGCAAACCGGAAAGCGTCGGGGCAAGCCACCCGTCCCGCGCAATCACCGCTCCCATCGAATAGATGAGTCCAAACCGCTTCAGGCAGTCGTTATAGAATTCCGATCGCTCCAACTCCGCGCGCGGGCATTGCTCCTGGTCCAGGTTCACCTTCCCGGTAACATACAAGGAGCTCCCCCGCTCGCGCCAGAGATTCAGCTTCGAATAATACTCGTTATAGGACTGCTTCAGCGGCGAAGCCACGCCGAAACTCCCTAGAATCACCGACGTGTGCCCGGACAAATCGTGAACCTGCAGAAACGCCGAGTCGGCCGAAATCGTTTCCGCGTATGCCGTCAGAAAATTTGCCCACAACGCGGGCGCAACCGCCGCTTCGTACGCCATCAACGCGAGCCGCAAGAGATCCGATTCGGATACCACGACCAGCCCCTCTAATCGCTTAGTCTCCTTTTGACATATCAGAATGACAGCGGCTTACGCAACTTCACCCGCACCCGCGGGCGTGCGCACTACGTACTCACGCTTCTTCTCAGTGATGGTCCACGCGCGGGGCGATCTCTTTTTCGCGCAGCTCACGGATCAGGCGGACCATGTTCTCCACCACGCCCTCGACGAAGCGGCGCCCCTTTTCCTGGCTGGCCTTGGTGGGATCGCCCAACGTGCCGGTTTTGGAGTAGCGGCTGAAGAACTCCTGGAAGAACACCGGTGAGGGATTCTGCAGGTCCCAGTAGAAGAATTCACTGCGCGTGGGGGGGAAGTCCGGCGCGGCCTTGTCCATCTGCACCAGGTCGCCGCGCAGGTACAGGAGCACGCTGGTTTCTAGCTCGCAGCCATGGGCCATGCCGCCTGGATAGGCCGACTCGCGCAGTTCCGTGAACAGAGGCTTGGGCACAAGGCTCCACCACGGCGCCATGGCGCACACGGCGGTTGTGTGGTTGGTGATGTTGCGGGCGCAGATATCGAGAAACGGCACGTTTGAGCCATGCCCGTTCACCAGCAGGATTTTGCGGAAGCCGTGGTAGGCCAGGCTTTTGCCGATGTCGGTGACATAGCGGATGAAGGTATCGCCTTCGACGGCGATGGTGCCGGGAAAGTCGAGATGGTGCTCGTTGAAGGCGTAAAAGACGCTGGGCAGCAGCACGGCCTGGTGCGGCGCGGCCTCCACGGCGCGGCGGGCGATCTCGGTGGCGCACAGCACGTCGGTTACCAGGGGCAGGTGCGGACCGTGCTGTTCAATCGTACCCACGGGCAGCACGGCCACGCGCTGCTCGGCGACGGCCTCGCGGATCTCGGGCCAGGTGAACTCTTCGTAGCGGAATTTGTTGGGCATGGCGAGAAGCCATGGTACAGGAACGCGCCACGTTCCGCACGAAAGCTCCGCTCACATTTTTTCGCGCTGTCCGTCCAACACATGCTTTGATGAAGGGAATCCGTTTTAGACGCTCATGAGATTCTGCACGCTCCTCCTGCTGGCCGCCGGCCTGTGCGCGGGTGGCGACTGGCCGCAGTTTCGCGGTCCGCGGTCGAACCCCACGGCGGATGATCCGGCACTGCCCCAGCGCTGGTCCACCGGGGAGAATATCGCCTGGGCCGCGGACATTCCGGGCCGTGGCTGGTCGTCGCCGGTCGTCACGGGAGGACGGGTCTTCCTTACGGCGGCGGTCACCGATGGCGTCTCGAAGAAGCCGCAGCCAGGAGTGGATTTCAGCAACGACTATGTGGCGGAGCTTTCCAAACAGGGGTTGAGCGAAGCCGAGGTGCTGGCGCGCCTCACCGAGCGGGACATCGAGCTGCCCTCCGAGGTGAACCTCCACTACTTTCTCTATTGCCTGGATCTCAACACCGGCAAGCTGCGCTGGCGCCGCGAATTCCACACCGGCCATCCGCCGCTGGGACGCCACCGCAAGAACAGCTTCACCTCGGAGACGCCGGTCACCGACGGCCGGTGGATCTATGTCTACACGGGAGGCCTCGGGTTGTTCGCCTTCGACCTGGACGGCAAGCCGCAATGGAAGACGCCGCTCGAAGCCCTGCCCATCTATCTCGACTTCGGCACGGGCGCATCGGCGGCGCTGCACGAAAACATGCTGGTCATAGTGAATGACAACGAAAAGTCCTCGTTTCTCGCCGCCTACGACAAGCGCACCGGCAAGCAGTTGTGGCGCACTCCGCGCTCGTTTCCGGGCTCTGAGGGACGTGCGCGCACCTCGGGCTGGGCGGCGCCCTACGTTTGGCGGAACGTTCTGCGGACCGAGATCGTCACCAACGGTCCGGGCGTGGTGGTGAGCTATGACCTGGCGGGCAAAGAGTTGTGGCGGCTGTCGGGCGTCTCCGGCACGCCCATTCCGATGCCGTTCGCCTATGAGGGGCTGCTCTATCTGAACGGCGGCGCCGGGCGGCGGTTGTATGCGGTGAAGGAGGGCGCGCGCGGTGAGATTACGCTCGAAGCGGGACGCGCGTCGAATGAGTTTGTCGTGTGGTCGCAGGAGCGGGCGGGCACCTATCTGGCGACCCAGGTGGCGTATGACGGCGGCATCTATACGCTGAGCGACAAGGGCATCGTGGCGCGTTACGACGCTGGCACCGGCAAGCTCAGCTACAAGGCGCGGCTGGACACGGGCGGCGGTTCGTTCACCTCGTCGCCGTGGGCCTACAACGGCCATGTGTTCTTCCTGAGCGAGGAGGGAAAGACGTACGTGGTGCAGGCGGGCGCGCAGTTTGCCGTGGTGGGCGTGAACGGCCTTGGCGAGATGGCGCAGGCCACGCCGGCCATCGTGGACGGCCGTCTGCTGGTGCGCACGGAAAGCAGACTCTGGTGTGTGCGCGGAGGGCGAACGGGAGGCTAAGCCGGCTAAGCTACGTCGAGGCGCACCCAGCCGGCCAGCGCGGCGGGTTGATCGTTGAGGAAGAGTACGCGGCGGGACTTGGGGAAGGGAAGTCCGCTCGCGATGGTGCGGCTGTAAGGCGGCAAAGCGCCCAGCAGCTTGCGGTAGTTCACGTCTTCCGGGTGCGGCCAGCCGGTTTTGCCGAAGAAGCCTCCGCCCCAGCCAAGGTTCAGCACGCACGAGGAGGGGCCGGCGGCTTGGATCTCCTCTTTCAACTTCCGCACGGAGGCCACCACGCCGTTTAATCCGCAGGCCGCGGCGAACTTTTCGTGCAGCGTAAGCGTGACGGCCGAGTAGGCGTTGGCGGCCGCGGCGAGCAGACGCGCATTGACGTTGGAGCGCACGCGGGCCAGTTCATCCCAGCGCCCGGTGAAGGCTGCGCCCGGCATGGCCATCTCGGCAAAGCGGGCCGAGGCGTCGGAGATGCGGTTGGGCTCGACGGTGTTGCGGCCCACTCCTTTCCAGCCCCAGGCGATGCGGCCGCCCCGGTTGTCGAGCTTGGCCGTGCGCCACAGATACACCTGGAAACGGTCGCGCGCCACGGGCGCCGAGTCGCCGAGCGACAGCGCGCGCATCAGGTCGTGTCCGGGGTTGCCGAGCGACTGGCGTTCCAGTTCCTCGGCGGCCGTGCGGCGCAGCGTTCCTTCGTCGAAGCGGGCGGCGAGGCCTTCCAGATGCTTGGCCTGCCAGCGGGAGGCGAGCAGGGCCGTTCGCAACGCGCCTTTCAACGCGCTGGCCGGAAGATAAGGACCGCCTGTGTTGGTGGCGAACTCGGGGATGAACAGGTGGTCCGCCGGCATGCGGTTCCAGTGGCTGACGGCCGAGGGGTGTTCAAAAGCGATGCGGCGTCCGGCGAAGTTTTGGGCGAAGCCGCCCCAGGAGGAGAAATCCAGCCGGTCGGCGCGGCGGATCTGAACCAGGTAGTTGTCCAGGCGCGGTCCGCGAGCCAGTAATTTGAAGATGCGCGCCTGGTCGAGTACGTTCACCTGGTCGCGCCACACCATGTAGTCGATGGGCGAGAGGGCCTCTCCGGAACCAACGAGCGTGGGCGTAAGAACGGTAACGCGGTAGTTCATCGGGCGGGCTCCGTGTCGAAGAAGGCGGGAACCAGTTCGGGTTCGGGCTCGGTGTCCGGCAGCGGTTCGGACGCAGGTTCGGGCGCAGGAGCGGGCTCTGCCGCGGACAGGGGCTCTGCCGCGGGCAGCGGCTCCTGTGCGATGAACGGCGCTGACGGGTGCGGATGCGTCTGGCCGGGCAGCGGCAGCGCGACGGCAAAGCCGCTGCGATAGACGGGGTGCGGGTGGCCCGCGGGCGTGACATCGGCGGCCTGGCCAACCGGGGCCGAGGCCGAGGCCAGCACGCTGCCTTCGGCGATCATGCCGATGGCGGGCTTCAGCGCGCCTGTGACGGTGCGGCCGGCGCGGGGCGCCAGCGAGTAGTTGCCCGCGGTCCAGTCGATGGCGTCGGAGGCCGAGGCGTGGCACAACGAGAGCAGCCACCAGTGGCGCGAGGTTTCCGGCGCCGGCTGCGCGCCGGGCAGCAGCAGAGAAGCGAGATCGCCAAACTGGAAGCGAATCGCGGCCGCGTGTCCCCAGCCGCGCGAACGCTCGCCGCCGAGGCCGGTATCGCTGAGCAGGCGGAAGGCCGCTTCCAGCTTGGGACGCCAGGTGGCGGCGGCTTCGGCGCCGGCAAACACGGCAGCGCACCAGTAGCCGGCGTTCGGGGCGAATTCCAGGCAGGCGGTTCGGTGCGGAGCGGCGGCGCCGGTAAGCCTGTCCACGGCGGCCGCGGCCCGCAGAGCATAGCGGAAGGGACCGGCGTGGCCGGGGCGTCCGCTGCGCGGCACCAGGCACTGGCTCATGCCATCCACCTCCCAACTGTCCTCGCGCAAAGGTGGGCCGTTGAGCAGCGAGGCCACCACGCGCGTGGGCACAAACCGGGCGCCGGAGGCGCGCAGGCGTCCGGAAAGCTGGGGCGGCCACAACGTCCTGGGCGGCGGCACATACAGGTCGTCGCGCAGGTAGGGGAAAAGCGATGTGAGCCGGACGGCGGGCTCGGCGGCGCGGGCCGTCGCCTCCAGCCAGGGCCCGGCCTCATCCAACTGGTTCAGCGCACCGGTGAGGGCCGCAAACAGCGTGTCGCTGTGACACACCGGGTCGACACGGTCGCGCGAGCCCGTGTGCGGGCCGTTGCGCCATGGGCCGGCGGGCGTGATGCGGACAAGCAGAGCGAGCGGCATTGCGTGAGGCGTGTTAGCTGAGCTGCGCGGCGAAAGCGCCGCCGTTAGCCAGGGCGAGAATACCATCCGTGCCGGCAGAGGCGGCCAACTCCACCTCGGCGGCGCCGGTGGCGTAGTAGCCGCGGCCGCGCCAGGCGGCGCGCAGGTTGGCAAAGCGGATGCGGCCGGAGCCGCGCGAGCCGCCGCCGCCGAGAGAGTCGTCTTCCAGCAGGCGGAGACCCTCGGCCAGCCGGGCCACCAGCGCCTTGTCCTCCTCGCAGAGAATGTCCACCACCATGCGCACGCGGAAGCGGGCGCCGGCAGGAACGCGTTCGAGCGTGCGCGGGTTTACCTGCGAAGTAAGCCGGTCGATGGCGTTTTCGCTTTTCACCTCGGTGATCTCGTCGTCGAGATTTTCGCGCATCTGCGGCGTGATGGAGTCCAGATCGAGCGGCGCGTCATAGACGGTCAGGCGCGCGGGCGTGGCCTGTGCGCCATCGACTGGCTCGCCCGAGACACGCTCCATCCGGCCCGGATTGCGTCCGAACAGCAGGCAGATCTCGTCGTCAGGCCGGTCGCTTTGATGAATGCGCACCTCCTGGCCGCGGCGGCGCGACAGGTAGACCAGCTCTTCGGGCGACAGGACGCCGCTGGAGTGTTCCAGCAGGGCGCGCAGGCGGCCGCGCAGCGAACTGCCGGGAACGTAGGGGCGGCCGAAGCTGTCCTTTACCACGGGATTGTCGGCGCCGCCGATTTCGAGCGAGCCTTTGCCGGCGCCGATGTGGAGCCCTGTTTCACAATGCAGCTCGCCTTCCAGGATGAGCTTGCCGATCAGTTTCAGATTGGTTTGTGCGGTATGAGCGCTCATGGATATGTCCTCGGGCGGGCTACTCGTTGTAGGCGATGATGGCTTCAAACAGGTCGCGGAAGCGTTCGTAGCCGCGCGCCTCGTTCTTGCGTGTGACGGCGAGCAGCAGCTTTTCGAGCGGATCGAGTGAACGCAGCGAATGGCGCGCGATGGTGTAGGCCAGACGCGCGCGCAGCATGACGAAGTTGTGCTGGCGGTCGGCGTCGGCCGTGCGCGTGGCGCGGCGGACGGCGTTGTAGAAACGGCGCAGTTGGGAACGCGTGCCGGAATCGAGATCGCGCATGCGGGCCACCACGGCGTGCGCGGCGTTGTCCAGATAGAGCGGGTCGGCGATCAGCTTCTCGATGTCAATTTCCAGCGGGCCGTCGGGACGGCCGCCACCACGGCGGTCGTCGCGGCGTCCGCCCTCGGGGCGGGGACCGCGGCCTTCTCCGCGCGGGCCATCAGGACGTGGGCCACGGCCTTCGCCGCGTCCGCCTTCGCCGCGTCCGCCTTCACGGGAACCTCCTCCGGTCTGGCCGTCCTGCCGGGGAGGACGCTCGCCTTTGGGCGGGCGCTCGCCACGGGGAGGACGCTCACCGCGAGGCGGACGGTCGCCACGTGGGGCCTGCTGGCCAGAAGCCTGTTGCGCGGCTTCCGCCACGGGTTCAGTTGGCGCGGTGGTTGCCGGGGCGGGGGCGGTTTCGGGAGCGGACGCCGGCGCCGGTGCTTCCGCCGTGTGCGGAGCCACCGGCGCGGCGGCGGATTCGGGCGCGGCCTCGACAGCGGGCGCCTGTTGCAGATCCTGTTCCTGATCAGACATGAGTTTCAGCCTCGATGGAGAGACGGGTCCATTCGACCGCCACGCGGCCGGCAGGACGCAATCGTACGTGTTGTGCGCTGCCGCCAATCAGTTCTTGAGTAACCGAGTTGCGGAGCTTTTCATATTCGCGGCCCGGGCGGGCGCCAAGCGCCAGGCCGATGCGGCGGTGGTATCGCCAGGGGCGGCCTGTGGGCGATGGCGCGCCTGCGGGTGCGGCGGCGTTGAGCTTCTCACGGTAAAAGCCGGTGAATTCGGTGAGAAACGCCGGCGGGCAGCGGAAGTCGCGGATCAGGCGCAGCAGGTCATCGCGCAAACTGGCGGCGCGGTACACCTGCTTCCAGTCGACGGTACGGCCGAAGAGGTGGAAGCAATCCTTTTCCTCACTCTTCGCGCTTTCCAACAGGCGGCCCGCCTCTTCGTAGACATAGGGGAAGGGGGTATCTTCACCGGGGGCCAGCGCGAGGGCCATGGTGATGGTCTTGGCCTCAGGACCATCCAGAAACTTCAGATGCTCTCCGGCAAACAGATGAAACAGCCGGTGGAATTCGGTGGCCAGCCGGAGCAAGGCGTCCCAAGAGCCGTAGACGGCAAAGTCGTCGCCGCCTGTGTACAAGATGGTGACCTTGCGCCACAGCTCGGGCAGAGCATTACAGGCGAGCTCGATTTCGCCGGCGAAAAACTGCTTCATCACGCGCGACAGCCGAAGATGTTCCTCGATGTCGGCGCAGCTCCGCAAGCGGACGCCAAAGTTGTCCACATCGCCGCGCAGCACGCCCCAGCGCTGGCTGCCCTCGGCGCGCGCGGCAAGTTCGGAGGGCGTCGCCGGTTGTGCTCCCGCGTCATCCAGCGCGGTGTGGCGCGCCAGGTGAATGTCGTCGGGACCGGCGCCGAGACGCCAGTTGTGGCGGCCGCCCTCCACCATCACCACGCCCGGCTGGCCGGGCGACCACGAAGCCGTGACGGCCTCGCGGAAGGCTTCCGAGAAACCGGCGAAATCCTGTTCGTCCCCCGCCGCGGGCAGTGGTGCGGCGAGCGGTGTACCCAGCGCTCGTCCGAGCCCGGAAAAGAGCCGCTTGCGGACGATCGTCCAGTCGCCCAGGTTTTCCGTCCATGCCCAGACCAAGCGAAGACGGCCGCCGCTGCGGGTGTCGATATCAGACTGCGCGGCGGCAAGAATCTCTTCGGCCTGCACGCGGGACTCCTCGGGCAGAACGATCAGGAACTGGCCGCCGCCGCTGGAGCCCAATAAAAGCGAGGACAATCCGAGTTCGGCCAGGATGCCGCGCGGCAGAACCTCGGTGAGCAGGGCGGCCCACTGGGAGCGTCCGCCGAGCACGCCGGCGGAGTTTGCCTCCGGAGCGGGCGACAGCAGGAACTCCTCCAGTCCGGAGAGCTTACCGAGTAGGAAAATCTGAACGGACATCGCAGGTTGCCGGGCGCGGCCAGACCGCGCCGTGTGGAAGCACGCGGGACCGGAACGAAAGACCCACTGTAACACAGGCCGGGAAACCGGGCGCAGCATCCCTGGACGCAGGATTTATAAGGGGAACCCCCTAGCGGGGAACGCGGACGTGTGTCACAATCCACACTGCTCCGCGCGGCGGTATGCGCAGCGCTTCGGGCGGAATGGCCCGGGAGAATCAAACAACTTGCGGAGGTATGGGGATCTATGAGTAAGAAACTGATGGCGGAGTTTCTGGGCACATACTGGCTGGTGTTCGGAGGCTGCGGCAGCGCGGTGCTGTCGGCGGCGTTTCCCGAGGTTGGCATTGGCCTGCTGGGCGTGGCGCTGGCGTTCGGCTTAACCCTGCTGACGATGGCATTCGCCATTGGGCACATTTCGGGCTGCCACCTGAACCCGGCCGTCTCGCTCGGCTTGGCCGTGGCGAAACGGTTTTCATTTTCCGAGCTTCTGCCCTATTGGGGCGCGCAGGTGCTGGGCGGCATCGCCGGAGCGGGCACATTGCTGGTGATCGCCTCCGGAAAGGCCGGCTTCAGCACGGCCGCCGGGTTTGCCGCCAACGGCTTTGACGCCCATTCTCCCGGCGGGTATTCCCTTCACGCCTGCTTGGTGGCCGAGATCGTCCTGACGGCGTTTTTCCTGTTCGTGATCTGCGGCGCCACGGACCGGCGGGCGGCGGCGGGTTTTGCTCCCATCGCCATCGGCCTGTGCCTGACGCTGATCCACCTGATCGGAATTCCCGTGACGAACCTGAGCGTGAATCCGGCCCGCAGCACGGGACCGGCGCTGTTTGTGGGCGGCTGGGCCATCGAACAGTTGTGGCTGTTCTGGGTGGCGCCGCTGATTGGCGGGGCCATTGGCGGCGCTGTGTATACGGTGGTGGGCGCAAGCGACCGGGAGTAACCCGCCGGCGTTTCCTCCCGGTCCAGAGCATCGCCCGCTGCGGCTTGCGGCGGTTTATGCCGGAAGCGGCCCGCGCCCGCGGCGGGCGATAATAGCGATTTATGTCCATCTCGATCGGAATCATTGGCGGCAGCGGGCTGTATTCGATGCCCGGTTTCAGGCAGCAGGAGGAGCGGCGCCTCACCACGCCGTTCGGCGATCCCTCCGACGCCTATGTGGTGGGTGAGTTGTCGGGCAAAACCGTGGCGTTTCTGGCGCGGCATGGCCGCGGGCACCGCATTACACCCACGGAGTTGAACTTCCGCGCCAACATCTACGGCTTCAAGATGCTGGGCGTGGATACGATTCTTTCGCTCAGCGCCGTGGGCTCGCTGAAGGAGGAGCACAAGCCGCTGGACTTCGTCATCGTGGACCAGTTCGTGGACCGTACGCGGGGCCGCGTCAGCACCTTCTTCGGCGAAGGGCTGGTGGCTCACATCGGCTTCGGCGACCCCATCTGCATGGATCTGGCGCGGGTGCTGCACCAGGCGGCGGCCAATGTTGGACTGCACGCCAAGTTGGGCGGAACCTACCTGTGCATGGAGGGCCCTGCTTTTTCCACCAAGGCCGAGTCGAACCTATACCGGAGCTGGGGCATGGACGTGATTGGCATGACCAACCTGCAGGAGGCCAAGCTGGCGCGTGAGGCGGAAATCTGTTATTCGACCGTGGCCATGGTGACCGACTACGACTGCTGGCATCCCGATCACGACCACGTTACCGTGCAGCAGATCATCGCCACGCTCACGCAGAACGCCGAAAACGCCGCCCGCGTGGTGGCCGAGGCCGTGGAGATCATGCCGTCCCTGAAGGGCTGCAAATGCGGCCAGGCGCTGGCGCACGCGATCCTGTCCGACAAAAAGACGGTGCCGCCCGCCACGGTGGAGAAGCTGCGGCCCATCGTGGGTAAGTATTTCGAGTAAGTGGCGCCGCGCGGCCACGGGATGACAGGAAAAGCCGTCTCTGGCGTGAGACGGCTCCCCATGTTTGAACAGTAAGCGGGACGCGGCGACTTACTGGGCCATGGAACGTAGCATCCAGGCCATCTTTTCGTGCTCCTGCATCAGACCGACCAGAAAGTCGCCCGTGCCGAGATCGCCATACTGATCGTCGGCCAAGCCGGCGGCCTTGCGCAGGTTGACGGTGATGTGCTCGTGATCGGCCAGCAGGGCTTCCACCATCTCCTGCGGGGTCATCGAGCCACCGGGAATCTCCTTCAGTGTGGTGAGTTTCAACATCTCGGCGAGCGAGCCCGGCGCCACGCCGCCAAGAGTCACGATGCGCTCGGCGATCTCGTCGATGCTCTCCTCGATCTCGCTGTACTGCGATTCAAAGAACTTGTGCAGGTCGTGAAAAAGCGGCCCCTTCACGTTCCAATGAAAATTACGGGTCTTCGTGTACAGGACATACTCGTTGGCCAGGACAGGACCGAGCAGCCCAATCACGTTTTCGCGGTGTTCCCGGGTAATACCGATTTTCGGTTCCATAACTATATGTTAGATGCATCCTATCCGTGATTAGTTACAAGTTGGCGGCATGGCGGGAGAGGGTGGCGGCCCGTAAGCGGGCTCACGGAGTACCGCAGGCCGGGGCGCTCGGAGCGGGGTGTGGCCACGTTCGTTGCCGATTTAACATTGTTATCGCGCAATCCGGTAGAATTAGAGTATCGAATGGAACTCCATTCCCTCAAAGTATTCCTGGCCGTGGCGACCGAGAAGAGCTTTTCCCGGGCGGCCGATCGCATGTCCCGCACCCAGCCGGCCATCTCTCTGGCCGTGCAGCGTCTGGAATCCGAGCTCGACGAAAAGCTGATCGACCGTTCGGCGAAGGATCTGCTGCTGACCGATGCCGGGCGGATTGTGGTGGAGTATGCGCGCCGGTTCGAGAACCTGGAGCGGGAGATGGCGACGGCGCTGTCGGAGTTGCGCGACAACTCGGCGGGCCGGCTGACGATTGGCGCCAATGAATCGACCTCACTCTACCTGATGATGCACATCGAGCGTTACCGGCACATGTATCCGCGCGTGAAGGTGGAGGTGCGGCGCAGCTTATCGAGCAGGATTCCCGGACAGTTGGTGGACGGCGATCTGGAACTGGGTGTGATCAGCTATGATCCGGCCGATCCCCGGCTGGAATCGCACGTGATCTACACGGACCATCTTTCGTTCGTGGTCAGTCCGCAGCACAGGTTCGCCGAACGCGTGGACATCAGCATCGCTGAGCTGGGCATGGAGACGTTCATCGCGCACAACGTTGCCTCGCCCTACCGCGAGATCGTGCTGAAGGAGTTCCAGCGGCACCGCGTGGCGTTGAACATGGACGTGGAGATGCCCACCGTGGAGACGGTGCGGCGCATGGTGCAGCGAAGCGAAGGCGTGGCGTTTCTGCCCCGGATGTGCGTGGAGCAGGAGGTGGAGGCGGGGCTGCTGCGCGAGGTGCGCGTGCCGGAGTTGAATCACGTGGAGCGCAAGATCCGCCTGGTGTATCCGGCCAAGCGAGGGCTCAGCCATGCGGCGCGGGCCTTTCTGGAGCTGGTGCGCGGCAAAGTGGCCGAAGGCGGCGCGGAGGAGACGGGCGCGCAGCGGGGTTAACGCGCGAGCGATTCCAGCTTGGCCCGCGTGGCGGAGAAGTCGGCGGGCAGCAGCGCCAGTCCCTTGCGGGCGGCCTCACGAGCCTCCACGCGGAGATGATTCGCATCGAGCGCATCGGCGAGTTGGAGCCAGACGTCGGGCACGTTTCCCTGATTCGCCGCCAGGCTGCGGCGGGCGTACACCAGCGCGAGCGGGGCATCGCGCAGGGGCGGCTTGGGAAACAGCAGCAACAGCCGGATCACCCGGTCATAATCCTGCAACTGGGCCGAGGGGGCGTCGGCCATGCGGCGGGCTTCGGCCAGGGCGCGCGCGGCCAGGGCGGGCGAGTTGGTGAGCGCGGCGATGCGGGCCTGAATCTCGATGTGGGTTCCGGTCATGCTGATGGGCGCGCCGGGTTTGCCCAGAAAAGGTTCGATCAGGCGTTCGACGCGGCGGTAGGCGGCCAGGGCGCCTTCTTTGTCGCCCAGAAGCTCGCGCGCGCCGCCTTCCAGGTTGAGTTGCACGGCCAGGTCGAGCTGCGCCTGCGCGTTCTCCGGGTCCAGACGGGCAAAGGGCTCGTAGTAGTCCCGCGCGAGTTCGAACTGGCGCAGGGCCTGGGCATACTGGCGGGCCTCCATGTGGGCGCGTCCCTTGTGCGCCGTGATGTAGGCGCGAATCCTTCTGACGCGAAGACTGCTTTGTTCGGACGCGGGCAACTGGTCCAGGGCATCGGCAGCCTGGTCGAAATAGTCGAGCGCGGCCTGTGGCCGCTGGTCGCGAATCGCCGTGCCGGATTTGAGGAGGAGCACCGCGCGTCCGCGCAGCAGACGGACGTGATGCGGATCGAGCTTGAGGCCCCGGGCATTCAGTTCGCGCGCGCGCTGGAGCGCATCGGCGGCTTTGCGGGGATCGCCGAGGCTGGCCGCGCCCACCTGGTTGTACTGGTCGGAGAGGCTGTCGTAGCAGGAGGCCGCCTGGGCCACCTCGGACGCCGTGCGCGCGCCGGCGGCCTGCAAACGGCAGCCGTCGACGGCGTAGCGGACGCCCTCCTGCGTGCGGCCCATGACGAACAGCACCTCGGCGCGGGATTGCAGGGCCTGGCCGCCGAGATACTGGCGCATGCGCTCGTCGGGCAGTGTGCCGGCAAGCTGGGCGGCCTTGGCGTAGCTTTTGAGAGCGCCCTCCTGGTCGCCCAGGTTCTGCTCGTACGGGTTGCCTTGCAGCGTGCCGAACTTAAGATAGGCGTCGATCAGCTCCTGGCGGAGCGTGGCGTCGTCGCTGGCCGCGGAGGCCATCTTGTCGAGTTGAGCCAGGCCGCGCGAGACGATCAGTTTGCGGGCCGGAGTGGAGCCGGGCAACTGCGCCACGGCGTCGTTGAGATCGAACAGCAGCGTGCTGGTGAGGCGGCGGAGATCCTGGAAGCGGGACTGGGCGCGGTCGCGTTCGACGCGCGCCACGTGGGCCTGCCAGAGCACACCGGCCATGCCGAGAACGAGAATGAGCAGCGCGGCGGCCAGCGCGGCCGTGAGCGCGCGGTTGCGGCGGACGAACTTCGCCGCGCGGTAGACCGCCGTCGCCCGTTGCGCCAATACGGGCAGTCCGCGCGACCAGGCGCCGAGATCGGCCATCAGAGCGTCGGCGCTGCGGTAGCGCTCGGCGGGATCCTTGCGCATGGCCATGTGGATGATGGCGTCCAGGTCGGCGTCAATCGCGGCCTGCGGCGCGGCGCGCGAAGGCATCGGAGGCTCCTGTTCGCAGATGACGCGAAGCATCTCCTCCATCGTGTATTCGGTGAGCGTGTAGGGCAGTTGGCCGGTCAGCAGCTCGAATAGCACCACGCCGAGCGAGTAGACGTCGGACGAGGTGGACACGGCCTTGCCCATCACCTGCTCAGGGCTGGCGTACTCCGGCGTGAAGGTGTGCATGCCGTGGCGGGTCACCTTGCCCGGCGTGGTTTGCATGTTCTGGCTGACGAGCTTGGCGGTGCCAAAATCGAGCAGCTTCGGCGTGCCGTCTTCGAGCACCAGTATGTTTTCCGGTTTAAGGTCGCGGTGGATCACCAGATGGCGGTGGGCGTAGTCCACGGCGGAGCAGATTTTCTGGAAGAGTTCGATGCGGGCGCTCAGGGCGAGCCGGCTCTGGGCGGCGAACTCATCCAGCGGGACGCCCTCCACCATCTCCATGACCAGGTACGGTTCATTCAGGCTGGTGAGGCCGCCGTCGATCAACTGGGTGATGAAAGGGTGGCTCAGTCCGGCCAGAATCTGCCGCTCCTGCTGGAAACGCTCGGCGAACATGGGCGAGGCCAGCGCGGGGTTCAGAAGTTTAAGCGCGGCGCGCTGCCGGAAGCCGCCCTGGGCGCGTTCGGCCTCATACACGGCGCCCATGCCGCCTCGGCCAATGAGGCGTACGAGATTCCAGGCGCCGATGCGCTCGCCGGAACGGGAGGGCTGTTCGGGCGCGGGCGGCGTGAAGCGCTCCTGCTCGCCGTAGGCATGCACCAGGGAGAGCACCTCGGCGAGCAGCGCGCCGTCGCCGGCGCATCGTTCGCGCACGAAGCCGTCGCGCCACTGCGCGGGCAGTTCCATGGCGAGATGGTAGATCTCTTGTACGGCGTTCCAGTCCATCGGGACCCGCCTTAGAGGCTCAGGATTCCGGCGCGGGATCGCCGGCATGCAGCCGGCGCCAGAGCCAGGCTTTCACGAAGCGGATATCGCGGTCCACGGTCGACTTGGACACCTGAAGAACTTCCGCGGTCTCCGCCGCGGTGCAACCGAGCATGTGATGCAGTTCGATGACACGGACCATGCGGGGGTCGATCGAGCCGAGTTCCTTGAGGGCGCGGTCCAGTTCGATGGCTTCCGGGCCGTTCATGTTGAGCCAGGGCAGGTCTTCGCTGAGCGGCACGTGCTGCACGTTGCCGCCGCGTTTTTGCGCCTGGCTGTTGCGGGCGTAGTCGGCCAGGATCATCCGCATGAGTTTGGCCGCGAAGGTGAAAAAGTGATTGCGGTCCTTCCATTCGGCTTTGCGCTGGTGGATCAGGCGAAGATAGAGCTCGTTGACCAGCGCCGTGGCCTGCAGGGTATGGCCGGGGCGTTCGCGGCTGAGGTAGGAGCCGGCAATCTGCCGCAGTTGCGGATACGCCAGCGGCATGAGGTTATGAAAGGCATGAACGTCGCCGCTGTTCCAGGCGCCGAGAAGGCGTGTGATTTCACCGTCAACACGGGCGTCGCCGCTGCCGGCCGCATCGGGAGAGGCTGCCGGGGCGGGCTCGGGCGTGGCGGAGGCGGGATCGGTGGACTCCGGCGGCGGTTTCGGCTCCTCGTTCATGATGAACCAGTCTGCATCATCTAACACAGACGCCCGGCGTGTCCAGCGTCAAACACGCAGAGGCAGCAGGCGGACGCGATGAGCCTCGCTGTCGCCGACATACAGGTTGGAATGGCGGTCGATAAAAACTCCATGAGGACGGTTGGTTTGGCAGGCCAGCGGCGGTCCGTCCGGTCCGTCGCCGCGCGTTCCGTTGCCTATGAGCGTCGTGATTACGCCCCGCTTGAGATCGATGTGGCGTATGGCGTGATTCTCGGTATCGGCGATGACGACGCCGCCATCGGGGGACCAGGCGATGCCTTTGGGCCCATTCAATCGCGCCTCGCGCGCCGGGCCGCCATCACCCGTATAGCCCTTTTCGCCCGTTCCGGCCAGGTGCTGGAAGACGCCCTTGCGGGGATCGATGCGGAACACCTTGTTGCCTTCGCGCAGAACGAGGTAGAGATTGCCGCGCGGGTCCAGCCCGATGGCGCGGGGACCGTTGACGGCCGTGCCTTCTATGGGCGCTCCGTCGGGAGTGGCCTCGCGGGCGCCTGTGCCGAGATAGGTCTCGATGACTCCCGTATCCAGATCGACGCTGCGGACGCGGTGATTGCCGATATCGCAGATTAGCAGGCGGCCCCGCGGATCGAAGGCGATCGAGTGGGGCTGCGCGAGGTGCGCCTTCGCGGCCGGGCCGCCATCGCCGGAAAACCCGGCTTCGCCCGTGCCGGCAATGGTGGTGACAATACCGGTGGTGCGTCCCAGCCGCCGCACCGCGTGGTTCCGCATCTCCACCCAGTACATGTTGCCTTCGCGGTCGAAGCGCACCTCGTAGGGTTCGTTGCACAGGGCCCTGGCGGCCGGCCCGCCGTCGCCCGCGTAGCCTTTCCGGCCCGTGCCCACGGCGGTGGTGATGAGGCCCGTCTTCAGATCGATGCGGCGGATGACATGGTTGCCGGTTTCGCAGACATAGAGGGCGCCGCCTGGGCCGGTGGTGAGTCCGTACGGGTTGTTGATCTGGGCCTCGGCGGCCTTGCCGCCATCGTTGGTGTAGCCCGGCACGCCGTTGCCGGCCAGCGTGTAAGTGGCTACTGGCGTGGCGCACGGAGCGGAGGAGTTCAGCGTGGCGGCCGCGGAGGCGAGCAGGAACTGGCGTCTATGCATCGACGCAATTCTACAAGAGCGGCGAGAGTCTGCTCGACCGTGGGCCAGGGATCGGCGGCGCCGGGCGCGGCGCGGACGACGATCGCCGCTGGCGGCGCCCATACGGCGGGATCGGTGGGGCCGAAAATGGCCAGAGTAGGCGTTCCCGTGGCCGCGGCCAGATGCGTGGGGCCGCTGTCGTTGCCGATGTAATAGGCGGCGTTGCCGAGCCAGGCGGCCAGTTCACCTGTCCCGGCGAAGCGGCGCGCGGGCAGCGAGGCGGGCAGATCCTCATCCGGTCCGGCCGTGAAGGCGGCGGGCAGGTCGAGTTGGCCGGCCAGGGCGAGGTACCGTTCGAATGGCCAGTTCTTGCGAGGGCTGCCAGAGAAGGGATGAATCGCGGCGTAGGGCATGGCTTGCATGAGAGGCACGGCGATGCGGGGGACGCGGCGCTCCAACCGCGCGCCGAGCGATTCGGCCTGCCGAGCGTAAAACTCCGTGGCGGGCAGGTGTGAACCAGCCTCCGGCAGGGCGGGCAGGAAGGTGAACGGCAGGTGGCGCACGGCGTGACGGAACTCCTCGCGAGCCGAGCCATACCAGCTCACGATGGAGTCGAACGTAGCCAGATGACGCAATAGCTCAGGTGGCGCCAGGCCGAGTTCCAACAGGTCGAGGCCGGTGGAGGACAGCGCGCGGGCTCGCGTGGCAAAACCGGCCAGCGGAAGATGCGCGGCGGCGGTCCACACTTCGGTGTAGCTCGTGCGAAGGGCTTCGAGCGCGGGCAGCGAGACGACGAAGTCGCCCAGCGCGCCGGGGCGGATGAGAAGTCGGCGCACGGGACGGCTAGTAGAGATTGACGGCGATCTTCACCTCGGCCGTGCGCGGCGGATAGCAGGCCGTATTGGTGCAGGCCTGGTAGCGCAGCTTGCCGGTGATGATCTTTTCGCCCTTGGGTGCCTGGGCGGGAGCATGGAACTTGGTGACGATGTCGAAGCCGCCGGTGTAGACGCTGAGCGGTTTTTCGCTGAACGCATAGCGCTCCTGGCGCGGCTCCGGGAACGCGATGGCCTTCACCGTGAAGGGCTCGGCGGTCCAGGTGAGCTTGAGGGGGATGAGATACTCGTCGGCCGGCTTGGTGGAGTTCACGTGGTAGCCGGGGTTCAGCTTCACATGCAGCTTCACGGGCGTTTCCACGCCGGCCTGGATGGCGGCCGTGGCCGGCGCCTGCAGCGTCAGAATGTTACTGAACTGCTGGGGCCGCAGTGGCGGCGCGAAGCACAGCAGCGCCAGCGCCAGCGTCAGCTTTGCGGCCCGCGCCCAGCAGATGTTCGATATCGCGTTGATAGTCACCTTTGCTCACCAGTCCCACATGCACGGCGGCGATTTTGCCGTCTCGGTCAATCAAGAACGAAGTCGGCAATGAGTCGACGCCGCCATAGTGCTGGGCCATTACGTCGTTGCCGATGGCCACGCGGTAGTTCACCTTGACACGCTCGACGTAGGGTTTGACAACCTCCCACCCCTCTTCGTCCATCGACACGCCGAGCACGGCGAAGCCCTTGTCGCGGTAGTTCTTCTCAAACTCCATGAACCAGGGGATCTCCAGCTTGCAGGGGCCGCACCATGTGGCCCAGAAGTTAAGCAGCACCACCTTGCCCTTGTATTCGCCGAGGTTGAAGCTCTTGCCCTGGGCGTCCTTCAGCGTGAAGGCGGGGGCCGGGTTGCGCTTGGCCGCCGGCTTGATGGCGGCGGCGCCCGGCGGCGCATACGAACAGGCCGCAAAGAGCATGATGACCAAGGCTGTGGCAAAGGGGGCGCGCTGCAAGAAAATCTCCTTGTATCCAGTCTATAAGGGAATGGCCCGATCCCCAAACTGTTGGATGAACCAGCGGCGTCTTGGTTTCCGCCAACAGTGAGAAAGTGTGAATTCTTCGTGACGGGCCAGGCCCGCGTAGAGCCAGGCGGCGGTGTCGCAGAAGGCTTCGCAGACATAGTCGCGCCAGCGCGGAGTGGAGCGTGCGGGGTCGGCGGGCGTCAGCCTGGCTTTGCGCCATTCGGCGCTCCAGCCGAGCTCGCCCCTGGCGCGGGCGGCGAATTCGCGGGCCAGCAGCGCCCGCCAGGAGGCGCGCGCCGGATTCCCCAAGCGCAGCCAGGCAAAGTGGAAGAGCTCGTGGACGAGAATCCTGCGCCACTCCTGGGGGTGGCGGCGAAGCCCCGAGTCGAGCACGATCAGACGCCTGCGCAGGAACGAGGCCGCGTGCACCTCCTTGCCGCCGCGAGCCACCAGCGCGCCGCGCCGGACTAGCAAAGGCGTCCGGTAGCTGAGCCGCAAGGGCGCGCCGGTCAGCGCGGGCAGCTGGCCGCCGTCAAGGCTGCATCGGGAGGGTATGAACCGCCTCGGCCTTGATCGCGGGCGCATCGATGATCTTCACCTGGATGCTGTTGCGCATCTTCTCGAACCACTTCTGGAACTTGGCCTGGCGGATCTCCTCGTACAACTGGTTGCGGATTTCGCCGTAGGGGATGGGCTTCAGCTCCTCGACGCGGAACAGGTAGAAGCCGTTGGGTTGTTGGATGGGCTGTGTCACCGCGCCGGCGGGCGTGGCGAAAATGGCTCTGCGCACGTTCTCGGGTACGCGCGTGTCGGAGGCGGCTATCGGCATGAATTCACCGTTCTTGGCTTTGGTGCCCGGGTCGTCGCTGTATTCCTGGACGAGCAACGTAAAGTCGGTTCCGGCCTTCACCTTGGCCAGTACCTCTTCGGCGCGGAGCCTGGCCTCTTTATCGTTGCGAGGCTTCTGCGTGGCGCCCGGCGGCGGCGGAACCAGGCTGTAGGAGATGTAGATCATCTTTACGGTGGCGCGCTGGTAACGCTTCAGGTTGTCTCGATAGTAGCTCTCCACCTCCTCGGCCGAATTCGAGATGCCGTTCATGGTCTCGTCGATCTGGGCCTGCATGAGGGTCTGCATGTCGTTCCAGCGGATGCGGTCCGAAGCCGGAGGCGCCTGATCGAGCTTGGAGTCGCGGGCTTCCTGGGCGAACCCTCGCATCATGGCCAACTGGATGAGAAACTCCTTGGGTTGGCGGGCGGCAGCCTGGCGGACGGCGGGCGGCGCGCCGTTGAGCACCTGGTTCATCTGCTCGGCCGTGTAGGCGCGGCCATCCACGGTGGCGACCACGGTTTCCGGCGTCAGCTCGGGCGGCGCTTCGCGGCCCGGCGTGGCCGGGGCCAGCATCTGGAAGAAGACCGGACTCTTCACCTCCACCAGGGCCGAGTCGTGGCGTTCCTTGATCATGCGCTCCATGGCGGCGTAGCGCAACTCGTCGGCGATCATGCCGGAGACCTCCGTGATGGGGGCGACATGCAGCGAAAGCACCTGCAGGATGTAGAAGGCGTTGCCGAACTGCAGCGGCTCGGTGTACTGGCCGGGAAGGGTGGCGAAAACGGCCTTCTTCACCGCCTCGGGCAGCTTCGAGTTGGGCAGGATGGTAGGGTGTTCCTTTTTGTACGCCTCGGCGGCCTTGGGGTCGGACTCACGCTCCATGGTGGCGGCAAACGGCGCGCCGGCGCGGAGCTTGGCCCACACCTCCTGGGCGCGCGTGCGCGAGGCGGCTTCGGTGCGCAGTGCGCCGCCGCCGTTGTCATAGGGGATGACGATGGGGAGCACCTCGGCCACGCGGTAGCGCATCAGGTTGCCTTTGTAGGCGGCCTCGATGGCGGTTGGCTCGACGGGCCTCGTCTTGGTGCGCTCCTCGATCATGGCCATCATGAGCACGGTATTCTGTTGCCACTCCAGACGGTCCTTGTACGGCGAGCGTTTGTCGAGTCCGGCTTTGCGCGCTTCGGCCGTCAACAGGCTGAGCATGTTGTAGCGCTCAAAAAAGTCCCGCGGGTCGGCCGAAACCGCCTGGTTGATCGTGTCAGGAGCGTTGGCCAAAATCGCGCGAAGCCCACCCAGCGTGACGGGTTTGCCGTCCACTTCGGCGACAACATGCGTGGGAGGAAGCGTTTCGCTGCGCGTGGCTGTCTCTTGTGCGAACGCCGAGCCCGCGCACACCAGCATGGCGCAGGCGAGCGCCGCGCACGCCGTGCTGGCGCGGACAGAGACCGGTACCTGAATTTTCATGGGATATCGCTATTGTAACAAGACGTAAGAACCTGGCTTTTGTCAGTATTCATGGCGCTGCGGACTGCGTGCTTTACGCCGGCTCCTCCTCGCGCAACAACGCAAGAAAGCTCTCGGCGGCCCTGTTGAACCGCTTCCGGCTATGGTGAATGATGCCGAGCGGGCGGAACAACGCGGGTTTGTCCAGACGAATGGCCACCAGACGGCCCTGCTCCACCTCGTGACGCAGAATCCGCACGGGCAGAATCGAGATCCCCTCGTTCAACGCCACGGCCTCCTTCATCATCTGGATATTGTCAAACCGCATGGCCACGTTTACGGCCACGCCGGCGTCGCTGAGGTACTGCTTGACGTGCGCGGCGATGGGAAGGTCCTCGTCGAAGCCGACAAAATCGGCCCCTGCCAGATCGGACGGCTGGAGCCACACCTTTTGGGCCAGCGGGTGTTGGGGGGCGACGGCCACCACCATGCGCTCCTGCCGCCAGGGCGTGGCGCTGATCTCCCGCGTCTCATTGGGGTAGCTCACCAAGCCCAGGTCGGCGCGGTCGGCGAGGATCGCTTCATAAATCTTCTCGGGCCGGAGGTAGGTAACCACCAATTCAGCGCCAGGGAACCGCTCGCTGAATTCGGTTTCCAACCGCGACATCTCCGACAAGCCGACCGAATAGATAGAAGCCACCCGCACCTGCCCCTCCACGCGTTCCTTGAGACGCTCGATCGAGGCATCGAACTCGTCCTTGCGGTGGAGAATGTCCTGGCAAAAGTCGAAATAGAGGCGTCCGGCCTCAGTCAACTGAAGAGGCCGGGTGGAACGGTCCACCAGAATGACGCCCAGGCCGCGTTCCAGCTCCTGCAGATGCTGGCTCGCGGCGGACTGGCTAATGCCATTGTTTTCAGCGCCTTTTGAGATCGAGCGTTCGTGGGCGAGATCACGAAATAAGCGAATATGATGAAAGTCCACAGATCCATCCTATCATTCAATTATCTAATAATATACAGATTATAAGTTCTGTTTGACTAATTGTGAGCCTGTCGCTATACTCGGTAACTATCCAAGGGAGAACCGTCCCCACTCCCATTTTCCCTGATGGAGAGGTAAACCGTGAGCCAGCAATTTCCGAACTCCGATTCTCACGATCACCACCGCATTCCGGTGGGCGATGTGCATCCCACCCGGACCGAACCCGGGCTGCCGCCCGCGCAAGGCCTGTACAACCCGTTGTTGGAGCGGGACGCCTGCGGTTTAGGGTTTGTGGTGAACATCAATAATGAATCCTCCCACGACATTGTGACGAAGGGAATTCAGATCCTGATCAACCTGACGCATCGCGGCGCGTGTGGTTGCGATCCGGACACTGGGGATGGCGCGGGTATTCTGATTCAGATTCCTCACGCCTTCTTTCAACGGGAATGCGGAGCGTTAGGTTTCCAACTGCCGCCGGCGGGCGGTTATGGCGTGGGTATGGTGTTTCTGCCGGTGGACCGGCAGCCGCGCTACACCTGCGAAGGCGTGCTCGAGCGGATCGCGCGGGAAGAGGGGTTGGAGGTTCTGGGCTGGCGCGACACGCCCGTGAATCCGAACGCGATCGGACGTTTGGCGCGCGCCGCGCAGCCCTACATTCAGCAGATCTTCCTGAAGCCGGCCGGCGAGATGACGCAGGACGATCTGGAGCGCAAGCTCTACCTGGTGCGCAAGCAGGCCGAGGCGGAGATCGCCGCCAGCGACATCGCGCAAAAAGACTTTTTCTATTTGCCGTCGCTCTCCACGCGGACCATCGTCTATAAAGGCCTGCTGCTGGCGCCGCAGATTGCCGAGTTCTACAAGGAGTTGAAGGACGAGACCCTGGTGAGCGCGCTGTGTCTGGTCCATCAGCGCTTTTCGACGAACACCTTTCCCACCTGGCAACTGGCGCACCCGTTCCGCCACATCTGCCACAACGGCGAGATCAACACGATTCAGGGCAACCGGAACTGGATGCACGCGCGGCAGGCGGTGCTGAAGTCTACTCTGTTCGGCGGCGAGTTGAGCAAGGCGTTCCCGGTGATTCAGCCGGGCGGCAGCGATTCGGCGAGCTTCGATAACGCGGCGGAGATGCTGTTCCAGGCCGGCCGCAGCCTGCCGCACGTGATGTCGATGCTGATTCCCGAGGCCTGGGATCACGACGTCACCATGCCGGCGGAAAAGAAGGCCTACTACGAGTACCACGCCTCGCTGATGGAGCCCTGGGACGGTCCGGCGGCCATCGCCTTCACCGACGGACGCGTGATTGGCGCGACGCTGGACCGGAACGGTCTGCGGCCGGCGCGGTATGTGGTGACCAACGACGGCGTGCTGATCATGGCTTCGGAAACGGGCGTGCTGCCGGTGGAGCCCGCCAACGTGAAGTTCCGGGGACGGCTGCAACCGGGCAAGATGCTGTTGTGCGATCTGGAAGCCAGGCGTATTGTGCCCGACGAGGAGCTGAAGGCCCAACTGGCCGGCCGGAATCCTTACGGCGAATGGATTCACAAGCAGCAGGTTTTGATCGACGAGCTGCCGGCGCCGGGACGCTGGCATCAAACCGATTTCGACACGCTGCTGCCCCGCCAGCGCGCTTTCGGCTACACGGATGAGGATCTGAAGACGATTCTCGCTCCGATGGCCATGAAGGGCGAGGAGCCGATCGGCTCCATGGGCACGGACACGCCGCTGGCCTGCCTGTCGGACAAGCCGCAGCCGCTGTTCCATTACTTCAAACAGTTGTTCGCGCAGGTGACCAATCCGCCGATCGACCCGATTCGCGAGGAGCTGGTCATGTCGCTGACCAGCTACATCGGCACCGAGCGTAATATTCTCGACGAGACGCCCGAGCACTGCCACACGCTGAAGCTGAAGGACCCCATCCTGACCAACTACGACCTGGAGAAGCTGCGGCGGGTCTCGCACGGCGACTTTCTGTCGACGACGCTGTACGGCGTGTTTCCGGCCGAGGGCGGGGCCAAGGAGTTGCAACGGGCGCTGGACGGCGTGTGCCGCCGGGCGTCGTGGGCGATCAAGTCCGGCTACACGCTGCTGGTGCTGAGCGACCGCAACGTGGATGCCGAGTACGCGCCGATTCCCTCGCTGCTGATGCTGTCGGCCGTGCATCATCACCTGATCCGGGAGGGTACGCGGACGCAGGTGGCGCTGATTGTCGAAAGCGGCGAGCCGCGCGAGGTGATGCATTACAGCCTGCTGATCGGCTACGGCGCCAGCGCCGTGAACCCGTATCTGGCCATCGAGACGCTGGAGGACATGCAGAACAAGGGTCTGCTGGGCGCGGCGGGTTTTGAAACGGCGCTCAAGAACTACAAAAAGGCCATCAACAAGGGCCTGCTGAAGGTGTTCTCGAAGATGGGCATCTCGACGCTGCAGAGCTACCGCGGCGCGCAGGTGTTCGAGGCCGTCGGCCTGGCCAAGAGCCTGGTGGACCGCTACTTCACCGGCACGGCGTCGCGCATCGAAGGCGTCGATCTGGAGGTGCTGGCGCGCGAGGCCAAGATGAAGCACGACCTCGCCTACCAGCCGGTGACCGAAGCCGAGACGGAACTGATGACCGGCGGCAGCTACCAGTACAGGACGCGCGGCGAGTATCACCTGTTGAACCCGGCCACCATCGCCAAGCTGCAGCACGCCGTGCGCTCGGAAGATCAGAAGAAGGCCTACGCCACCTACGAAGAGTATTCCCGGCTCATCAACGATCAGAGCAAGACGCTGTGCACGCTGCGCGGCCTGATGGAGTTCCAGTCCGGCGGCCAGCCCGTGCCGCTGGAGGAGGTGGAGCCGGCCAGCGAGATCGTGAAGCGTTTCGCCACCGGCGCCATGAGCTTCGGAAGCATCTCGAAGGAGGCGCACGAAACGCTGGCCATTGCCATGAACCGCATCGGCGGCCGTTCCAATACGGGCGAAGGCGGCGAGGACGAGGCGCGGTTCCCGCGCGAAGCCAACGGCGACTGGCGGCGCTCGGCGATCAAGCAGGTGGCCAGCGGGCGCTTCGGCGTGACGATCAACTACCTGACCAACGCCGATGAGCTGCAGATCAAGATCGCGCAGGGGGCCAAGCCGGGCGAAGGCGGGCAATTGCCCGGCCACAAGGTGGATGAGGTGATCGCCCGCGTGCGGCATTCCACGCCCGGCGTGGGCCTGATCTCGCCGCCGCCACACCACGATATCTACTCGATCGAGGATCTGGCGCAGTTGATCTATGACCTGAAGAACGCCAATCCGCGGGCCCGCATCTCGGTGAAGCTCGTCTCCGAGGTGGGCGTTGGCATCGTCGCGGCGGGCGTCACCAAGGGCCATGCCGACGTGGTGCTGATCTCCGGCGACAGCGGCGGCACCGGCGCCAGTCCGCTTACCTCGATCAAGCACGCTGGGCTGCCCTGGGAACTTGGGCTGGCCGAGACGCAGCAGGTGCTTGTGATGAACGACCTGCGCTCGCGCGTGATCGTGCAGACCGACGGTAAGCTGTGCACGGGCCGCGACGTGGCCATCGCCGTGCTGCTGGGCGCCGAGGAGTTCGGCTTCTCCACCGTGCCGCTGGTGACGGTGGGCTGTATCATGATGCGCAAGTGCCACCTGAACACCTGCCCGGTGGGCATCGCCACGCAGGATCCGGCGTTGCGCGCCAAGTTCAGCGGCGCGCCAGAGCATGTGATCAACTTCTTCTTCTTCGTGGCCGAGGAGCTGCGGCGCATCATGGCCACGCTGGGCTTCCGCACGGTGCGGGAGATGGTGGGCCGCGTGGACAAGCTGGACGTTCGCCCGGCCATCGAGCACTGGAAGGCCAAGGGGCTCGACTTCAGCCACATCTTCCACAATCCCGAGGTTCCCTCGCGCGTGGGCCGCGTGTGTTCCATCGCGCAGGACCACGGCCTGGACGCCGCGCTCGATCACGAGCTGATCCGGCAGGCCACCCCGGCGCTCGAACGGGGCGAAACCGTGCATGCCTCGCTGGAGATCCGCAACGTGCACCGCACGGTGGGCACGATGCTGTCGGGCGAAATCGCGCGACGCTACGGCAGCGAAGGGCTGCCGGACGACACGGTGAACCTGCACTTTCACGGCTCGGCCGGCCAGAGCTTCGGCGCGTTTCTGGCCAAGGGCGTCACGCTGACGCTGGAAGGCGACGCCAACGATTACACGGGCAAGGGGCTCTCCGGCGGCAAGGTGATTGTCTATCCGCCGAAGGGGTCCGGCTTCGTGGCGCACGAAAACATCATTGTCGGCAACGTGGTGCTGTACGGCGCCACCAGTGGCGAGGCGTACTTCGACGGCATGGGCGGCGAACGCTTCGCCGTGCGCAACTCCGGCGCCACCGCCGTGGTGACCAGTGTCGGCGATCACGGCTGCGAATACATGACCAAGGGGCTGGTGATCGTGCTCGGCTCGACGGGCCGCAACTTCGGCGCCGGCATGTCGGGCGGCACGGCCTATGTGCTGGACGAAACGGGCGAGTTCGCCCGCTTCAACTGCAACCTCTCCATGGTGGATCTGGAGCCGGTGCGGGATGCGGCCGACAGTGATCTGCTGCGCCACTACATCACGAACCTGCACCGGTACACGGGCAGCCAGCGGGCCGGCCATGTGCTGGACAACTGGGCCGCGTTGCTGCCGAAATTCGTGAAGGTGTTCCCGCACGAGTACAAGCGCGTGCTGGGCATCGCGCGGAACGAGGCCGGCAAGGCCAAGCCGGCGGCGCAGCCAGCGGCATACTCCAACGGCGTTCCGGCGGAAACCGTTGGGGCCACCCGGCCGTAGAGGGCACGAGGAGTCACGATGGGAAAAGAAACCGGATTCATGGAGTACGCGCGCGAGCTGCCTGTCAGAAGGCCCGTCGCCGAGCGCGTGAACGACTACTTCGAGATCTACCAGCCGTTCGCCGATGAGAAGGTGCGTACGCAAGGGGCGCGCTGCATGGACTGCGGCGTGCCGTTCTGCCACACCGGCTGCCCGTTGCACAACGTCATTCCCGACTGGAACGACCTGGTGTACCGCGGCCGCTGGCGGGAAGCGATCCGCGTGCTGCACTCGACGAACAACTTTCCCGAGTTCACCGGGCGCATCTGCCCGGCGCCGTGCGAATCGGCGTGCGTACTGGGCATCAACGAGCCGCCCGTGGCCATCAAGTTGATCGAGCGCACGGTGATCGACCACGCCTGGGCGGAGGGATGGTTGAAGCCCGAGCCGCCGCCGCAGCGCACCGGCAAGCGCGTGGCCGTGGTGGGCAGCGGCCCGGCGGGCCTGGCGGCGGCGCAGCAGTTGAACCGCGCCGGACACTGGGTGACGGTGCTGGAAAAGTCGGACCGGCTGGGCGGCCTGCTCCGCTACGGCATTCCGGACTTCAAGATGGAGAAGCATTTGATCGACCGGCGTGTCGATCAGATGACCAGCGAGGGCGTGGAGTTCCGCACGCGGGCGCACGTGGGCGGCAATGTGCCGGTGAAGGATCTGCTCAGCGAGTTCGATGCGATGCTGCTGGCCGGCGGGGCCGAGGCGCCGCGCGATCTTCCGGTTCCGGGCAGGGAGTTGAAGGGAATTCACTTCGCCATGGAGTTCCTGCCCCAGCAGAACAAGCGCAACGCGGGCGACACGGTGGAGAACCAGATTCTGGCCACGGGCAAGCGCGTGGTGATCATCGGCGGCGGCGACACAGGCGCCGACTGCCTTGGCACCTCGCACCGGCACAAGGCGGCCAGCGTGCATCAGTTCGAAATCATGCCCCTGCCTCCGGCGGACCGCTCACCTTCGACGCCGTGGCCGATGTGGCCACTGATGCTGCGTCAGGAGAGCTCGCACGAGGAGGGCGGCGAGCGCGGATGGGCGGTCAACACGGTTCGCTTTGAAGGTGACGCCCAGGGCAACGTGAAAAAGCTGCACGGCGTGAAGGTGGGGCCACCGCCGAAGTTCGAGGCCGTACCTGGGTCGGAGTTCTCTCTGGACGCCGATCTGGTGCTGCTCGCCATGGGCTTCACCGGCCCGGTGCGCGGCGGCATGATTGAGCAGTTGGCTGTCGAACTGGATGCGCGCGGCAACGTGCTGTGCGACGGCAACTACATGTCGAGCGTGCCGGGGGTGTTCGCCGCGGGCGACATGCGGCGCGGCCAGTCGCTGGTGGTGTGGGCAATCAGCGAAGGCCGGAAAGCGGCGCGGGCGATCGATGTGTACCTGATGGGCGCCTCGAAGCTGCCGTAGGCGCGAAAGCCCGCGGCGGCGGAACGAGATCGTTACCGGATGACTTCCAACGGGCGCAGGTCAACCGAGCCGTTGTGCAGCGGCGCCCACTGATCGGCGCCCACCACGGCCCGGTTGGGATCGCTTTCCACGGCCAGACCCTGCTCCACGGCGTAGTAATAGTTGCTGCCCGCCTTGGCCTGGTAGCGGTTCCCCTGCTGATCCTGCAAACGCACGGTTCCGCTCAGCAGGTCGCCCACGGCTTCGGCGCGCTTGCCGGCCGACTCCATTCGGTCCTCAAACATGCGCTGGCCCAACTCGGCCTGTCCCCGGAGATAGTTCATCGTTGCCTGCGTATCGCGGGATGCCGCCTGGCGATTGGCCATGATCCACTGCGGATTCCAACGCACGGAGGCGAGCACCTGCCTCATGATGCGCGATACCCCGGCCTCCTTTCCTTGCGCGGCGATGAAGCCGCTGATGTTGCGTTGCAGGCTGCCCGCCACCAGGTTCGGGTCCACCGAGCGCATGAAAGTCGTGTGTCCGGCGACCCTGCCCGACACCGCCATGCCGTTGCGCGAGCCTGAAAACTCCGCTTCGCCGATGGCGTTCCGGATGCCTTGCAGGCCCACCTGCTGCGGCATTTGATCGGCCTGCTGCGACAACTCGGCGCGGTCGCGCCGCTGGGTCACCTGCACGCCCGTCAGGCCGTAGTCGCGGCCCAGCCCCTGCGTAATGTAGCTCTCGGCCAATTGTGTTCCGGTTGCATAGGGGCACCACCCGGCGTAGCCTCCCGTTCCGGGCACCTGCATGGTTTGCGGTCCGGGAATGGTGCATGTGCCCAGGCGCGTGTCGCCCACCCAGATTACGGATGCCCCATCGGGACTCAAGAAGCGGAACGAGGTGCGCACGTCGAGATTGCTGAGGCGCTGCACGCTGCTTTCGGCGCGCCATCCGGCCGGCTTGGATGCCGCGAAGGCGTTTTCGGTTGGCTCCTGCCAGGCCTCCATGGGCAGTTCGCGGACCTCTCCATCGCCCCGGCCGCCGCTGTTGCCACCATTCGCTTGTCCCGGCTCACGGTAGGCAAAGCTGCGCAGCACGCCCACCAGTTTCGGCCGCGTCTGATCGAACTCGCCGGCCGGGGCCGCCATGCCGAACAGCATCGCCGAGCTACCACTGGCCGCCGAGCACATCACGGCGGCGCGAATCAGTCCATCGTGCATGGTGAATCCGGCCACGGCCGTTCCGCGGCCCTCTTCGCGAACGCTCGCCGGCGAAGCGCCCGGAAAGGCGCCCCATCGGTTCGCCATGACGCCTCGCAACAGCGAGCCGCAATCCTGCAACCGGCCCACCACGGGCGCCACCACCACGTACGATTTACGGTCGCCCGAAACCACGGCCACCTGTCCGCCGCCCAGTTTCTCCACCTTCCAGCCGCCCGGCACTCGGACCACGAATCCGTCGGCATCCTGGTGCACGGATCCAGTCCAGTCTCCGCGTAACTCTTCCACTTTCCGCTGCGCGGCCGAGCATCCCAGCAGCGCCGCCACGGCGCCCAACAGTGCGATTGTCTTCATATCCGGATGGCGCATTCGGCGGCCGGATTGAATCACGCCGCCGCACACGGTCCCCCACTGTATCCTTGGTTCCATGTTGTCTCGCCGCTCGATGCTCTCCCTGCTGCCTGCCGCTTTCCCCGGCGCGGCAGCCGCGCAAACCCGCTTCGCGGGCCTTCCCAATACCGGGCTCTCCTCGCACACGGCCGGTCCGCGCTCGGAATGCGGCGTTGGCGCGCTCATGCCCTGGGCCGATGCGTTGTGGGCCATCACCTATAACTCTCACATGAAGGCCACCGGCACGGGACTCTGCCTCTACCGCATCGACGACCGCTTCGAAGCCATCGCCGTGCACCAGCACGATGGCACGCACGCCAACCGCCTGGTGCACGCCCCATCCAACCAGGTATTCATCGGCCCGTATGCCATCGATGACCGCGGCAACCACCGCTTTATGCCCGATCTGGCGGAACATCGTCTTACCACCACCATGCCGCATCTGACCGATCCGGCCAACCGCGTCTACTTCCTCACCATGGAAGGACTGCTGTTTGAGCACGATGTCCACACGCATCAATCCCGCCAGATCGACGACCTTGTGAAGCGATTCCAGATCCGTCAGCGTCCTCACTTCAAAGGTGGCTTCACGGCGCAAGGGCGGATGGTGGTCACCAACAACGGTTTCTACGAATTTGGCGATACGCAGGCCGGGCTGTTTGAGTTCGACGGCAAATCCTGGCGCGCGCTTTCGCGCAAGCCCCACATGGATGTCGCCGCGCGCGGCAATCTCGGCGGCGTTTTGTTCGCCACCGGATGGGACGAAAGCTCGGTTCTGTTCTGGGCCCTGGTGAAGGGCGAGTGGCAGCGCTACCGTCTGCCCAAGTCCAGCAACCGCTTCAACCACGCCTGGCAAACCGAATGGATGCGCATTCGCGAGGTGGAAACCGAGCACTTCCTGATGGATATTCACGGTATGTTCTATGAGTTGCAGCCCATCGCCTTCGAGGGCCGCATCTGGGGCGTGAAACCGGTGTGCGCCCACCTGCGCACCATTCCCGACTTCACGCCCTTCCGCGGACTGCTGGCGTTGGGCGGCAACGAAGGCTCGCCGAACAACAACAACAATCCGCTCGGCGGCCAGCCGCAGTCCGGCATCTGGTACGGCAAGACCGACGATCTGTGGTCCTGGGGCAAGCCCGCGGGATGGGGCGGCCCGTGGCGCAAGGCCGCCGTCACGGCCAACCAGCCCTCCGACCCCTTCCTAATGACCGGATTCGACCGCAAGTCGCTCCACCTGGCCGCGAGCAAGAGCTGCGCGTTTCATGTCGAGATCGACTTTTTGGGCGACGGCTCCTGGGTCACCTACGAACGGATCGCGGTTTCCGGCGGCGCTTACGCGCATCATGAATTCCCGGGCGCCTTCAGCGCGCACTGGGTGCGTCTTACGCCTTCGGTTTCCTGCACGGCTACGGCCGAGTTCATCTATGGATGATGCCTGGGCCGCGTTCCTCGCCCCCCGGTCTGCCACAATCGTTATTGTATGATTCGCGTCCAGATCTTCGGCGTAAAGAATTCGCAGGCCACACGCGCCGCCGAGCGCTTCTTCAAGGAACGCCGCATTGATCTGCAACTCGTCGATTTGAAAGTGAAGCCGATGGCGCCGGGCGAGTTGAAACGGTTTCTGGACAAGTTCACCTTGCAGGGGCTAATCGACAGGGAAGGGAAGTCCTTCCTGGATGCCGGACTGGCTCACATGCGCATGACCGGCCCCGATTTGATCCGCCGCATCGAAACCGATCCGGGCTTGCTGCGCCTGCCTCTGGTGCGCGCGGGCAACCTTGTCAGCATGGGCCGCGACGAGCAGGCGTGGAAGGCCATGGCCGCGCAGGACGGCACATCCGGTTCACGCTAGTGATAGATCCCCGGCGCCTCGTGGCCGGTCTGCGTCACATACTCTTCGTAGGTTCCCGGATACAGCAGCGGAGCGCCCGTGCCACTTTCGCCGCCCAGCTCCAGCACGCGCGAGCCGAGGCCGCGCAGGAAGGTGCGGTCGTGCGAGACGAACAACATCGTCCCCTCGAACTCGCGCAGCGCCTCGATCAGCATCTCTTTCGTCGCCAGGTCGAGGTGGTTGGTGGGCTCGTCCAGAACCAGAAAATTCGGCGGGTTGTACAGCATGCGCGCCATGGCTAGCCGGGTCTTCTCGCCACCGGAAAGCGCCCGAATCTTCTTGTCCACGTCGTCGCCGGAAAACTGAAACGCCCCGGCCAGCGTACGCAGCGAGCCCAGGCTGTCCAACGGGAAGTCCTGCTGCAACTGCTCGGCGATGGTCAGCTCCGCGTTGAGCACGTCGAGCGATTGCTGCGCGAAGTAGCCCATGTTCACGTTGGCCCCCATCCGCACCTGCCCGCCGTCAGGCGCGCTGGCCCCGGCCACCATCTTCAGCAACGTCGTCTTGCCCGCGCCGTTGCGCCCCATCACCGCCCAACGCTCACCGCGCCGCACCGTCAGCGTGAAGTTGTCGTAGAGGCGCCGCTCGCCATACGACTTGGAGACACCCTCCACCATAGCCACCTGGTCTCCCGAACGAGGCGGCGTACGGAACTCGAACTTCACCACCTGGCGTTTTTTGGGCAGTTCGATTTTTTCGATCTTGTCCAGCGCTTTGATGCGGCTTTGCACCTGCGCCGCCCTGGCCGCATGCGTTTTGAAGCGTTCAATGAAACGCTGCTCCTTGGCGAGCATGGCCTGCTGCCGGGTGAAGGCGGCCTGCTGGTTGGCCTCGCGCAGGGAACGCTCGCGCATGTAGAAATCGTAGTTTCCCGAATAGACGATGATCTCGCCGCCGTCGATTTCGGCGATCCGCGACACGATCCGGTTCATGAACTCGCGGTCGTGAGAGGTCATCATCAGCGCGCCTTCGTAGGCCTTCAGGAACTGCTCCAGCCAGATGATGGATTCCAGATCCAGGTGGTTGGTGGGCTCGTCCATCAACAGGACATCGGGCCGGCCGAGCAGCACGCGCGCCAGCGCGACGCGCATCTTCCAACCGCCGGAAAGCGCTCCCACATCGCCGTCGATCTGCGAGTCGCCGAAGCCGAGTCCGTGCAGCACCTCGCGCGCCTGCGCCTCCAGAGTGTAGCCGCCCAGGTGCTGATACTCCTCCTGCGCGTGGCCGAAACGGTCGAGGATCGCATCCATCTCGCCGGCGCGCGCAGGATCTTCCAACGCCCGCTGCAACTCCTCCAACTCGTGGTGCAACTCGCCGGCGCGCCCGCTGCCGGCAATGGCCTCGTCCAGCGTCGAGCGCCCCTTCATTTCCTCGACATCCTGCCGGAAGTAGCCGATGGTCAGTTTCCTGGGGACGGTGACTTCCCCATCATCCGGGGCCTCTTCGCCCACCACCATGCGGAACAGCGTCGTCTTGCCCGCACCGTTCGGGCCCACCAGGCCCACCTTCTCGCCAGGGTTCAACTGGAAGGACGCTTCGACGAACACCAACTGGCGGCCATATTGTTTGTTGATATTGGAAAAAGAAATCATCCGATACTCCAAGCTAGCAGACCATCCAGGGTTTGCTTCTCACGCCGTGCTCCCCGTTCGGCTATCGTGGAGGAAGTGGACCGCCTTATGTTTCGATTGACAGCCGCCATTTGCTTCGCCACCGGCCTGGCCGCGGCCCAACCCGTGGAGATCGTTCTGGCCACTTACGGCTCGGGACAGTTGCACGATGTCACCGGCGTGGTGCGCAGCGCGCTGGCGGCGGGCAAGCAGGAACTGCCCGTGACGCTCGATGCGCTCGGCGTGGGGGATCCCGCGCCGGGCCGCGTCAAGACGCTACGGATCATCTATCGCGCCGCGGGGCTGCTGTTTGAAACCGCCGCACGTGATTTTGAAACCATCGCGCTGCCAGTGTCCGCGCCATCGGCCGCCGCTCCGTCCGTTCCGCCGGCATCGGCCCCTCCGGCCGGCAACGGCATCGCGACCGGTGGCTTTTTTGATCCGCCCGCAACGGCCGGGAGTGGAGCACCCGGCTCAGGCGTGGCCACCGCTCCGCCGTCCGCACCGCCTTCCGCACCGCCCGCCGCCAGCACGATTGTTTCGCCGGTGGCTTCGGTGCCCAACGGCGCCTGCTTTTACTTGCAGTCCAACTATGGCGGCACGCCCTACTGCTTTGCCAGCGGCAGCGCCTCGGCCGATCTCGGCTCCGAGCGCCGCCGGTTCCGCAGCATGCGCCTGGTGGGTTCGGCGCAAGCCGCCGTGCTTTTCGACGCCAACAATTTCAGCGGCGCCTCGGCCCGCCTCACACAGAGCCAGCCCGACCTTCGCACGGCCCGGGGTGCGTACTACACCTCCGACTTCGACGAACGCGCCGCCAGCCTGCGCGTGGAATGAGCGGCTTTCCCAGACGCCGTCAGCATCAAAAGGTGCGGCTGGGCCTGTAGCCGGGACGGGCGCGCACGCGCATCTTTTTCGCCGCATCGCTCAGAATCTCGATGTTGATGCGCCGGAAGCCGTCGTTGGGGTTTGGCTGCGGATAGTAGCTCACCGTGTAGGAGTTGCCCAGCGATTCGCGAATCGACTCGAACGCCTCCACCTGCTTCTGCCATGTCTTGGCGAAAAACACCTGGCCGCCGGTCCGCTGCGAGATCCGCTTGAAGACGTTCGACGAGATGGCGTCGCGGTTCACGTCGTTGGTGGAGATCACATAAATCGGAATGCCCTCATCTTCGGCCACGGCGCGCACGTCGTCCGGCGCCACCATGCTGGCGTTGTCCGGTCCGTTGGAAAAGACGATCACCACTTTGCGGCCGGGAACCTTGGCGGCGTCGCGCAAGGCCAGCAGGAGAGCGTTGTAGAGGGCCGCGTCGTCGCCCGCCACGGCCTTGCGCAGTCCCATGATGGCCTGGTTCCTGTCGCGCGTCAGAGAGGCCGCCCGCGAGAGGTTTCTCGAAAACGTGTAGATGGCCACCGAGTCGGCCCGGTCCAGGCCGCGCACGAAATCGGCAATCGCGTCGGAGGCGTAGACGAACCCCCTGTACATGTAGTTGCTCGTGTCGAAGAGAACGAAGACGTTGGTGCCCACGAAGGCGTCGCCGCGTGACTCGGCGGCTTCCGGCGCGGCGGCTTTCGGCGCGGGAGCCGAAGCCACGATGGGCCGCGTGCTGCCGTCCTCGAGCACCTGAATGGGCGGCTTGTTCCCTTCGCCGAACGTGGACACCTTTTGCAGAATGCCATCCTCGGTGATCCGGAAATCCACCGGTCTCAAGCCGGTGATGTATTTGCCTTTGTTGTCGGTCACGGTGAAACTCAGCACCACCATGTCCACTTTCACGCGGAATGTGGGCCTGTCCTCGCTATCGGGGGCGGCGGTCTCCTGCGCCCAACCCAGCGCTGCGCCGGCCGCGTGCAGCCCGGTGCATAGAGCCAGCCGCCGTGTCACTCTTCCGCCCGCCGTCTCATGTCTTGGCATGGATTAATAACCCCCACTGGACAAACTGAGAGAAGCTTCCTGGCCCCGTGTGCGAACCTCGTCGCCCACCACTCGCAGGGCGCGCAGCAGCGCCGGCCAGTCCTCCAAATGCGTCGCGAAGATTCGCTGCACGGTGTGTTGCGTCCACTCCGGCGCCGACACGGCCAGCCGTCCCGGGTCCACCTGCAGCTCGTCGGAGAGCGCCGCATAGTACAGGATGCTCGATTCCCAGCTTTCGGCCATGATGCGGCTGGAGTAGCCCATGAGCGTGGGGAAGGTGCGCAGGAAGGCCAAGCCCGGCCTGTTCGAACTGGTCAGCGTGGGCTTGGGCGTGCCGAAGGCCAGCGAGATCGCCGCCGGCGCCACCTGGGGCGAAGACGACATCCGCCGGATCTCACGCGCCAATGGATCGCCATCGCCTTTCACGGCATCGGCGATCTGGTAGAGCTCGGCGGGTGTGACGTTTTCGAGCGCTCCTGACATGTCTCCGGCCGAGAGCATCTCCTCGACGCGCGCCGTCCGGTTCGGAGCGGCCTGCTTGCTCAGCACGGCCACCACCTTGGTTCGCACCGCAGGATTCAACACGCTTTCGGCCAGCAGCGTTTGTCCCTCGCCCAGGTGCAATCCCACCCAGTGGGTCTGCTCGCGCGTCGAGTTCCACCAGCGCGGCAGCTTCGCCATTAACATCATCTGCGGAACCAGGTCGCCCCAGATGAGCGCCTGTTCGCGCGACGGAACCAGGAAGTTCTGCTCGGCCTCGGCCAGAGCATAGCCCAAACCCGCCAGCGAGCCCACCAGCCGTCCGCCCGCGCTCGATGGCCAGCCTGAGCCCAGCACCTCGGTGTTTCTCCACGTCTGGTTTGTGCCTTGAATGCCGAGGAAATCGTGGCTGCGCGCGAAGAGAGGATTCGTCCGCAGCACCTGGGCGGCGGGCGGCGCGTAATAGAGATAGTTGAATCCGACCAGCGTGTCACGCAGCATGGCGCCCAGCTTTCCCCGCGCCTCGCGAAGCTTTGCCGGATCCGCCCCGGCCTTTTCCACCTCGGTCCGGATGTTCAATTTTCGCTGAGTGTCCACGTGGCGGTCGGTCCAATAGCCAAACGACAGGGCGTTCCTTTCCGCCGTGGTCAGCGCCGAACGCGGCAGTTGAATCTCCTGCATGCGCGTATTCAGGCGGTTCAACAACGCCACGTTCACCTTCTCGCCCTTGGCGATGGCCTCGGTGTGGTCGGCGATGTCCAGCAGCAGCTTCAACGAAATCAGGCGCTGCGAATCGAACAGCCGCGTCATCTCCTGCACCAGCAGCGTGTGGGCCTCCTGGTCTCTCGGTTTCAAGCTGCCGGCCATCAGGTCCAACATCCGGTCCTGCACCGATCCTTGCGTGGCGCCGGCCGCTTTCATCAGCGCCAGCACGTGCGAGCGGCTTGCGTCGAACAAGGCCGCCTCGTCCTTCACCTTTGCGAAACTGTCCACGATGCCCGCGAACAGCTCGTCGCGCCCGGCAACCGGAATGAGGCCGTTCCGGCTCAAAATCTGCCACAACCCGAGCAGGGCCTGGAAGCTGCCGGCCGTGTCGGCCCGCGCCAACTGATCGCGCGTGGAACTGATGGACTGCGCCGTCGTGAGGAAGTTCCGGATCGACTGGTCGGTGAGCGCGGGCTGCTCGGCCAGCAGCGGAATCTGCGCGCCGAACATGCGGTAAGACCGCGCCAGCTTGTCGATGGTCTCCGGCGCAAGCGGCGCGGCCCGCATCCGGTCCATGTCGCTTACGGCCATGAAAATTTTGAGCGGCTCATTCTCCACGGCTTTCCGGCACAGGGCGAACAAGGCTTCGAGAACGTCATCGGGCGTCTTCCAGGACGAGGCCAGCTTGGTCAGCTTCCCGTCGTACTTGCCGTGTGGATGGTTGATGAACAGGTTCTTCCAGATCTCGACGCCGCCCGGCACATGCGGCTGTCCGTTTGGCTCCAGCCACAGCCGTGTGGTCAGAAGCATCAGGTCCGTATTGGAGCGGAACACTGGGCGCGCGGGACCCGGGCTCGTGATGCGCCCCTTCAGCGCCGTGTAGAAGCGTTTCAACCGCTCAGGCTCGCTCAGGTAGTCGCGAATGGGACCGTCGATCCGCGCCAGCGAATCGTAATAGCTCGTCAGCCACCCGTCGTCCTTGGCCATCAGCTTTTCGTAAAATTCGACGCCCTTGTCCGGGCTTGCGCCCACCAGGTCGCCCCAGGCGGCCACCGTCGCCGCGTTGCCTGGCACCTGCGCCTTGCCGTTGCGCACCACGAACATGCCGCCGAAGAAATCCAGCACGTGGGCGAAGGCCCGTAGCCGCTGAATGCTCACCGCCTTCTTCATCTCGGAGGCCGTGTGCGCGTCCAGTTTCGACAGCCCCAAGTAGAGCCGGCACAACGCGGGGTCCGAGAGGAAGACGTCGATGAACTCCTTCTTCTCCTTCTCGGCGGACATCCAATACTCGGAGCCGAACAGTACAGGAACCAGCGTCGGATGATAGTCGTACTGGAAGGGCCGGTTGTTGCGGAGCGCCACTTCGAGCTCGGCCAGGGGGAAGCCGGAATCGATGGTCAGAAAAGCCCGGCTGGCGTTCACCGTCTCGAGGACCACCTCGCCGCCACAGGCGCCACGCATCCGGTAGCCCAGAACCTTCAGCAGTTCGCCCGTCTCCGGCGTATCGCAGGCGGAGATGGTGAGCACCTTCGACTCGCCGGACAGCTTCTCGATTTCGCGCGCCTGTCCGAGGTAGCGGAAAACCAGCTTCAGGTACTCGGTCTGGTCCAGGCCCTCGGCCGAAGTCGAAGCCTGGTAGCCGTTGGTGACCACGTTGCGCGCCAGCGCGCCCAGCAACTCGTCGGGCTTCAGATCCGGCGAAAGCGCCGCCATGCGGGCAAAGGAAGCCAGCGGCCCGGGAATGCCCGTCACGGGCATGTCCACTCTTGTAGGCGTGGGAATGGCCGCCGCCAGATCGGCGCCGCCCGCCGAGCGGTAGGCCGCCAGATGCTTCTCCGCCGCGGGACGGTCACCGCGCAGCAGGCTGAGCAGCGTCAAGCGCCGCAGCGCCGAGGTTTTGGCCTCGCCCGCGGGCAGCGCGGCGGCCGCCTTCTCATAAGCCGCCCTGGCTTCCAAATTCCTGTACCGGTCGAGAAACTCGGCGTAATTGAGCAGTTGCCGGGGTGTCGCCGAGGGTCCCTGGGCCGCCTCCCGCAGGACGCGCTGCGCACCAGCGGCATCGCCTTCGCTCTCCAGCCGCCGGGCCTGACCCAGCGGATCCTGCGCCCACGCGGCCGCCACCACACCCAACCAAAGGACCGTCTGCATGAAGCCGATTCGCGTCCGGTTCATAGAATCCTTCCCTGGTCCCGCGAAGGACCTCCTCTCAATTGTGGTTTCTACTCTACCACCGCACCATCCTTGCCCCACCATGCGCGTCAGGGCGCGGACCAGACACCGGCCGCCATTCCCCGCGACCCCGTTTCGGGATTCCAGAATTCTAGGCCAGCCGGGCAACCCGCCGCAAGCCGGGCGTTGTAAAATCCGCTCTGGATCATGCATTCGCCAACCCGTACGTCCCTGCTCCTGCTGGCCGCCGTTTCCGCGGCCTTTTCCGCCAGCCCCACCATTGCTGTCATCGGTCTTCAGCACTCGCACGTCTGGGGACACCTGCCCCGGATGATCGGTGGCTCACCGGCCCGCCTGGTGGGCATCTCGGAGACCAACCCCAGTCTCATCGCCGAGGCCCGGAAAATGGGCGCACCCGCCGCAGTCTTCTTCAAGGACGATGCGCAGATGTTGGACGCGGTGAAGCCGGACATTGTGTGGGCGTTTACGCCGAACAACGGCCATCTCCGGATCGTCAAGCTCTGCGCTCCGCGCAAGATCAACGTGATGTTCGAAAAGCCACTGGCCTCCACGCTGGCCGATGCGCGCGCCATTCGCGTTCTGGCCAAACGCCACGGCATCGCGGTGCTCACCAACTATCAGATGGCCTGGTGGCCCTCGAACTACCTGGCCAGGGAGCGTGCCGGCGCGGGCGAACTGGGCCAGGTGTGGCGGCTGCGCGGCATTGTCGGCCATGGTGGTCCGGGCTCGGAGGGGCCGCGCAACTCCGTCTTTTTCGGTTGGCTCACCGATCCGGTGCAGAATGGTGCGGGCGCGCTGATGGACTTCGGCTGCTACAACGCCTTGTGGAGCCTCTGGTATCTGGGCCGGCCGGAATCTGTCTACGCGCATGTGAACCATCTCCGCCCGGCCATCTTCCCCAAGGTGGAGGACAACTCGACGATGATCCTGAGCTACAAAAACGGCGTCGGTCTGTTTGAAGGCAGTTGGGATCTGCCCAGGAGCTTCCAGGAGCTAGAGGTATTCGGCCTGGAGGGCAGCGCCACGCTGACGCGCGATCGCCTGGAGATCCGCAAGGGACGAGGCGCGGCGGTCGAGGCGCCGCTGCAACCGCTGGCGCCCGAAAATGCCGAGCCCATCGCCCACATGATCGCCGCCATGCGTGACCAGAAGCCGCTGAATCCGATGGTGGCGCTGGACATCAATGTCGATGTCGTCGAGATCATCGAGGCCCTCAAGAAGAGCGTAGCCACGAAGGCCGCCGTCCGCCTGCCGCTGCGATAGCCCCGCCGCGCGTTATGCCACGATCTGCCGGATCACTTCGCCGCTGACGTCGGTCAGCCGCATCTGGCGTCCGTTGAACGGGTAGGTCAGCTTCTCGTGATTCATGCCCATCAGGTGCAGGATGGTGGCATGCAGGTCATTGATTGTCATCTTCTCTTCCTGGGCGCGATAGCCGTACTCGTCGGTCGCGCCCACGGCTGAGCCGCCCTTCACGCCGCCGCCCGCCATCCACACCGTGAATCCGTACGGGTTGTGGTCGCGGCCATCCATGCGCTGGGAGATCGGCATGCGTCCAAACTCGCCATGCCAGACCACCAGTGTCGAGTCCAGCATGCCGCGCGCCTTCAAATCCTTCAGCAGGCCCGCCATCGGCTTGTCGGTTTCGCCGCAGTGCATCTCATGATTCGCCTTGATGTCCCAGTGCGCGTCCCAGGACTCCTGAAAGTTTCCGCCGCCGGAATAGATCTGCACGAACCGCACGCCGCGCTCCACCAGCCGGCGCGCCATCAGCGCCTGCCGCGCGAAATAGTGCGTCGGCTGCTCGCCCACGCCGTACAGCTTTTTGGTCGCCTCGCTCTCGCGCTCAATGTCCACGGCCTCCAGCGCGTGCGACTGCATGCGGTAGGCCAGTTCGTAGGCCGCGATGCGGGCGCTCAGTTCCGTATCGGCCGGATTCTTCGCCGCGTGCTCCTGGTTGAGCTTTTGCAGCAGATCGAGCCAGCGGCGCTGTCGCTCCGGGGGCAGGCCCTTCGGCGGCAGCAGGTCCACGATTGGATCGCCGGTGGAGCGGAACTGCGTGCCCTGGTAGGCCGCCGGCATGAAGCCGTTGCCCCAATTGGGCGCGCCGCCGATGGGTCCGCCACGGTGATCGGTGAACACCACATAGCCCGGCAGGTTCTCGCTCTCGCTGCCCAACCCGTAGGTCACCCAGGAGCCCATCGATGGGTGGCCGGCCTGAATCGTGCCCGTGTTCATCTGGAACAGCGCCGGGCCGTGATCGTTCGAGATCGAGGTGAGCGAGTGGATGAACGCCAGATCGTCCACCTGCCTGGCGATGTGCGGGAACAACGACGACACCCAGCGCCCGCTCGCGCCATACTGTTTGAACTCCCACGGCGAGGGCATCAGACCGCCCGGATTGCCTTGTGAGGCCACCACCTCGCCCTTGCCCGTCAGTGCCTCTCCGGCCCGTTTGGCCAGCAGAGGCTTCGGATCGAAGGTGTCCACATGGCTCACGCCACCGTAGCAAAAAATGGAGATCACCGCCTTGGCCTTCGGCGCATAGTGCGGCGGACGCGGGGCCATCGGGTCCAGCCGCGCCGCCCGCGCCAGCATGCCCGAAGCCGCCAGCGAGGCGATTCCACCGCCAAAGCGTTCGAGCAGCGCGCGGCGGCTCCAAAAGCGTTGCGTCGAATGATGGGAGCAGTGACTCATGGCAGGTATGCGAATTCGTTCGTGTTCAGCAGGGTCTGGCACAACTCGGCCAGCGCCGGCTCGCCGCCCCGCGCCAGAAATGCCGCCGCCTCGTCCAACTCGCGCGCCTCCGGTTGGCGCGCGAAGGCCAGTTCAAACGCCAGCCGGACTTGTGCCTCCGCGCCTGGGCCCGCCTCGCGGCGCAGCCGCTTGGCGAACTCGTCCGCCTGCAGACGCACGAGGGCGTTGTTCATCAGCAGCAGCGCCTGCGGCGCCGTAGTGGAGGTGTTCCGCCGCGCGCACGAGGTAATCATGTCGGGCTGGTCGAAGGATTCGAACAATGGATAGCGGATGCTCCGTTTGTTGAACACATAGAGCGACCGGCGCCATGTGGAGCGGTCCTCTTCGGGTTTGCCGTTCCAGGTGCGTTTCGAGCTTCCCTGGAACAGCGCCGGATCGATGAACGGCTGCACGGGAGGCCCGCCGCGAGTCATGTCGAGCGTGCCCGCCACGGCGAACATGGAGTCGCGCAGCGCTTCGGCCTCCAAACGCTGCCGTGGCATCCGCCATAGCGCGCGGTTTCGCGGATCAATCTTGAGATTCTCCTCGCGGTCGCCGCTCGCCATGCGGTAGGCCTCGCTGGTGAGCATCAACCGGTGCATGTGCTTCATGTCCCAGCCGCTCTCCATGAACTCCACGGCCAGCCAGTCCAGCAGCGCCGCGTTGGACGGGCGCATCCCGGTGCGGCCGAAATTCGAGGGCGTTGCAACCAGGCCCTCACCGAAATGGTGCTGCCAGATCCGGTTCACCATCACTCGCGCTGTGAGCGGGTTCTGCTTTGACGCCACCCACCGGGCAAAGCCGAGCCGGCGGTAGCTGGAGCGGGCCTCAGGAGGCGGGGCGGGGAACGCGGGCTCGCCATCGGAGGCCACCGTCAGCACACCCGGCTTCATCCCGGAACCCTTGTTGCCCGGCGAGCCCCTGTGCAGGAAGTAGCTCGGCAGCGCTTCGCGTCCGTCCTCGCCAATCGCCATTGCCGTGTCGTATTCGGGTGGCTTCTGCTTGCGCAACTCCGCCGCTCCGGCCGTCACGCGCTCGTGTTCGGCCCGCTGCTCCGCGCTCATGCGCGCGAGAATCTCCACCTCTTCGATTTGCAGCGTGCGCTCGATCTGGCGCGCGTTCAGGCGCTGCCCCTCGGTGCGCTGGCCAGGCGGCGTCCGCCAGGCCTCCTGCATATACGCGGGCAGCTTGGCCACCTTCCCGGCGAAAATGGCCTCCCGGTGCGGCTTTTCAAGCGCCTCCCGGCGAGCGGCCAGGGGCTTAACCAGTTCGTCAATCCGCTTCACTCCGGCGTTGTAGCGTTCCACTTCGGAGGCGTCCACCAGCGGATACTCCCTGGGCCGCGTCGAATAAAACACCGCTTGAATGCGGTAGTAATCCTTCTGCGGAATCGGATCGAACTTGTGGTTATGACACCGCGCGCAGCCGAGCGTCATACCGAGAAACGACAGCGATGCCGTCGAGACGATATCGTCCAGTTCGTCCATGCGCGTCTGCTCGGTCTTGATGTTGTTCTCGGGGCCCAGGCGCAGGAAGCCCGTGGCGATCATGGCGTCGCGGCCGCCTGGCTCGGCTTCATCTCCGGCCAACTGCAACCGCACGAACCGGTCATAGGGCATGTTCTCGTTGAACGCCTTGGCCACCCAGTCGCGGTAGCGCCAGATCTGCACATAATCGCGGTCGTACTCGAAGCCGCCCGAATCGGCGTAGCGCACCAGGTCCAGCCAGTGCCTGGCCCAGCGCTCGCCATACTGCGGCGAGGCCAGCAGAGCCTCCACAAGGTTCTCCCAGGCGCGCGGGGAACGGTCCCCGGCAAACGCGCGCACCTGCTCCAGCGTGGGAGGCAGACCTAACACGTCCAGATAGACGCGCCGCGCAAGCGCCCGGCGTGTTGCCGGCGGCGAACCGGTGAGACCCTTCTCCCGCCAAGTGGACCGGAGGAACGCATCGACCGGATTAGCCGCGTTCTCCCGGGGAACTGGCGGACGCATGGGTCTCCGGAACGACCAGAACGCGCGGTCTTTCTCCGTCACCGGCTGCTCTTCCATGGCCGCCAGCGCGGCTTTGCGCGCCACATCGCCATCAACGCCTGCTGGCGTAGCCGCCGGCTCCGGATACACCGCTCCGGCGCTGATCCAGCGCTCCAGAACCGCCAGTTCGGCCTCTGGCAACTGTTTCCCCGGAGGCATGGCCGGCTTCTGCGCGTGGGCCGCGAACAGAAACACGCGGCTGCGGCCGGGATAGTTCGGCACAATCGCCTCGCCGCGCTCGCCGCCCGCCAGAGCGGCGTCGCGGGTCCGCAAATCGAGGTTCGACGTCTTCAGCCCGGCTCCATGGCAGCCAAAACAATTCTTCTGCAAAATGTTGTAAGCCTGATCCTCCAGCTCTCCCGCGCCCAGCAGAGAGACGAAGATCAGAAACAGTGTGCAACGCGTCAAGGTAGGCACATTATATCCTCCGGCCAGCGTGGCCCGGCGCGCGTTGCGCAACCACCGTTTCGTATCCTGGGTGGGTGCCCGCCGGACCGGCTCTTCCGATGAATCCGTATCTCCGTCTGCCCGTTCTCCTGCTGGCGGCCGCCTGCCTGCTGCCCGGCCAGTCCAACGCCAACAAGGGCGAGGTCATCGGCGCCGTGTTCGACCCCGGTAAGGCCGCCGTGGCCGGCGCCAAGGTGGAAATCCGGGACGTGGCCACAGGACTATCGCGCCAGCTCGTCACCGGTCCACAGGGCGGCTATCGCGCCCTGCTGCTCGACGCCGGGCTCTATACGCTGACCGCCCAGGCGGACGGCTTTGCGCCTGCCGTCGTCGAAGAGATTCCCGTCACGGGGGGCGGCAGCATTCGCATCAATGTGACGCTGCGATTGCAGGCCAGCTCCATCTCCATTGAAGCCGGAGCCTCGCTGATCAATGCCGCCCTCGCCGCGCCCACTGCCACTCTGAACGTGGGCGCGATCAACGGGCTCCCCATCAACGGCAGGCGCTTTCAGGATTTCGCCCAACTGGCGCCCACCACCCAGGCGGAGCCGCAGCGCGGCCAACTGAGCTTTGCCGGCCAGCGCGGCATCAACTCGAACGTTATGCTCGACGGCGCCGGCTACAACCAGCCTTACTATGGCGGCATCCGGGGCGGCGAGCGTTCCAACGCCATCATGACGGTGCCCCAAAGCGCCATCGAGGAGTTTCAGGTGATCGCCACGGGATACTCGGCCGAGTATGGCCACTCCACCGGCGGCGTGCTGAACACCATCACGAAAAGCGGTACAAACGAGTTTCATGGTGGCGGCTTCTATCAGCTCCGGCACAAGGAACTCGGGGCCCAGGATCCGGTTCAGATCGCCGCCTCGCTCGAAAACCAACAACAGTTCGGCGGCTCGTTCGGAGGGCCTGTGCGCCGCGACAAGCTCTTCCTGTTCACCGCGGCCGAGGCGCGGCGCTCGCGCACGCCGCGTCAAACGCTTTTTGCCCAGCTCATCGGCCGCACCGCGCCGGCGGGCGCGCAAGAGGCCTTCGATTTTTACCACTCTCTTGAACAACCTTTCACGCAAACCAATAACGCCGTGGCCGCGCTCGTGAAGGCAAGTTACCAGTCCGCGCGGGGCCACCGCCTTACGCTGCGCTACAACGTGAGCGGCGCCAGCGCGGGCAACGCCGTCAGTGTGGGTGGCGCGCTGACGCCTTTCACCAACCGGTCTCTTTCCAACGACGGCGCCGAGCAGGACCGCACGCACACGGGCACGTTGCAGTACACCCACCTGTTTTCGCCCGTCCTGCTAAACGACCTTCGCTTCACCGGATCTTATGAAATACGCCCGCGCCTGTCGAATTCGGAAACGCCGCAGGTCACCAACACGCTGGGCACGTTCGGGGCCCGCAACTTTCTCCCCGCCACGCAGGACGACACGCTCTGGCAGCTATCCGACGCCCTTTCGCTCACCCGCGGCCGCCACACGTGGAAGCTGGGCATCGACTACAACCGCGTCACCGCGGCGCAGACATCCGGCTTAAACCAGTACGGCGGGTTTTCGTTCACCACCTCGGACATCAACACGATCCTCGACATCCTGTCGCGCGGCGGCGCCATCGCCAACCGTTTTGACAGCCCGGCGGTCACCTACAGCCGCCAGCTTGGGAATCTGAACGCGCACATGGGCATGCACCAGGCGGCCGCCTTCGCACAGGACAGTTGGCGGCTGACCAACAAGCTCACGCTCGATTTCGGCCTCCGCTGGGAAGTCCAGTTCAACCCCGCCGCCGAGGCCAACCACGAGGCTCTGGTCCGGCAGGTGAACGGCTACGTCTTTCCGAACGGCCAAACCATCAGCCCCGGCAACATCCCGGATTCGCCGGCCCAGTTCATGCCACGCGCCGGAGTGGCCTGGTCGCCCTTCGCGGGCCGCCCGCGCACGGTTGTTCGCGGGCACACCGGAATTTTCTACGCATCAACGCCGCTGATCTTCATGGCGGGTCCAATGAACAACTTCCGCCTGCCTCCGGGCGACGTCTCCGTTACGCTGGCGCCGGCCGGCGGACTCACCGTCTACCAGCAACTGCTGGCCGCGGGCGTTGATTTGAACCGCTATCCGCTGGGCGAGCTTCCCGTGATTCCGCTGGAAACCGTGCAGCGCGCCGCGCAACTCGCGCTCGGCTCCGCGCCGGACCCGTTCGCCAACGCCTCGCTCACCGCCATGGCCGCGGACTTCCGTAACCCGCGCGCCGTTCAGGCCGGGGTGGGATTCGATAGCGAGATTCTCTCCAACCTGGTTCTCGGCGTGCAGGTCTACTACGTGAACACGGTCCACCTGCAGCGCAATCGCGACTACAATCTTCCGCTGCCCACACTGCTCGCCACCGATGCCTCGCAACGGCCCAACTATGGGCTGCGCACGCGGAACGTGCGGCGTCCGCTTGCCAGCCTCGGTACGATCCTTGCGCGCGAAAGCTCGGCGCGGTCGCTCTACCGGGGCGCCACCGCGTCGGCGCAGTACCGGACGCGGCGTTACCAGTTCGGCATCAACTACACGCGTTCGGAAAATTTCTCAGACGACGACACCGAGCGCGATTCCACAGGCATCAACTACGCTGACCCGCAGAACCTCAGCCAGGAGTACGCCTACTCGCGATTGGATGCCCGCCACCTGGCCAACGCGTGGTTCGTGCTGCCGCTCCCGCTCGGCCTGGAAACGGCCGGCATCTTCCGCATTCGCAGCGGAGCCCCCATCACCGCCATCACGGGCGCAGACAACAACGAGGAGTTCAACGCCAACGACCGTCCCTACCTGGCGCCGGGCGTTCCCATGCCGCGCAGCTCCTTCCGCAACCGGACCGTGTACTTCAATGACCTTCGCGTACTGAAGAGCATCGCTTTGGGCGAAGCCAGAAGGCTCCAGATTTCGGCTGAGTTTTTCAATCTGCTGAATCTCGACAACGTGGTCTACGCTGGCGTGAACGGCGGCATTGTGAGCGGCATCTATGGCCCTGGGTTTCAGTCCAACGGCACGGTGGCCGCCATCGACCCCCGTTTCCAGCGCCTCAAACTTGCCGACGGCTCCTATGACCGCAACAACGCGCAGACGGGCTCGCCGCTCCAGGTACAGTTGGGTCTACGCTTCTCTTTTTGAGCGGAAGCCTACGGCGTCCTCACCAGATAAAGTCCTTGGCGATGTCCCGTTTGTCGTAGCCGTCCAGCACGTGGACCACGCGCAGCCGTTTCACCTTGGCCGAATCCATCTGCCCGATCGGGACGTACAAGATCCGCCGGCCCAGGTGGCTCGCAATCGACCGGAACACGCTGCGCGGCGGCTTGGCGGCCACATATACGACATACTTGTCCACCGAATAGTCCAGACCGGCCATCAATAAACGTTCCGGTTTGTTCTCGGCGAAGTCGTAGTCGTGGTCCTGCCAGACGTTGTACATGCGGCGCGGCGGGCGCGTCATCAGAAAGCCGCCGTATTCGGCCCGCCCGATGCCCGGACCCACCATGTGATCAAACGGATTGGTGGCATAGAACGCCATGTCGCTTTCGTTCTGATGCTCGCCGAGCCAGGTGGTGAGATACGAGTAGCGCTCTCCCTCGCCGGGATCGAAGATCACCACCACGGCCCCCACCTCGCCCGCCAGTTTCTGAGAGTTCCGTACGAAAATCGTTCCTTCGTGCCAGTTGCGGATCGTTTCCCTCACGTCGATGCCGTCCAGAATCGAGGTGGTGAACGGCTCCACGCGCTCGCGCTCCTCCGACAGAATCGTCTGCGCCTTCTTCTTCAGGTAGTGGCCGAAATCCTCGATCACCAGATCCTCGGGCGGATAGGAACAGATCGAGGAGCCGTCCAACTGCTCGGCCCACTCGCCCGGCCGGTGCTCTTTACGCCGCATCTTCAAGCCGGCCGGTTTCAAGCGTTGCTTGGGACGGGGAAGCCTGCGGCGCAGCCGGATCTTGCGCGTGTTCAGCCACACCTCGCCGGCCGACAGATCCACGGTTTCCAGCGTCGAAGTCTCCCTTTGCGCCGGATACCGGTTCGCCTTTTCCCACACCTCCCAGGCGTAGTTGTCGTCCACAATGGCGCGCGCCGCCACGATGATGTCAAACAGCGACGCCGTGAGATCGGAGTTCAAGTGCGCCAGGTTGCGCGTGTAGCGGGCCATCATGCGCCGCTGCCAGTGCTGAACGCTGTCACCCGTGCTGGCCACGTAGCTCTGCTCTGCGTCGCGCAGCAGCGCCAGTTGCGCCCGCGGACGCTCGATCAGTTCCGGTTCAATCTGCACCAGCCGGAAGCGTTCATAGCGCTCCTGCAGATACGGATACTCCATCGTGATCTCGGCCAGGCAGGACGGCGCCGGGTTCACCAGCTCCACGCGGAGACCCGTGTCCTTGGCGCGGGGCGGCTCCTGCGGCTTCTCCATCGCGTCCAGCACGGGGTCCAGCAGGTTCAGGGTGAGCACCACCATCGTCTCCTGCCCGGGGTCGGTTCCTTGCAGCTTCCATGCCACGCCCGCCGCGTAACGCTCCAACTCCTCGTGCCGCTGGCGCGGGTGCAAACGGTAGGCCTCGACGTAGCGTTCGAGAGGGATCCGGCGCAGCGCGTACGGATCCGGATAGAGATCGCCCACATGCGGCGGGTCGCCCAGATCCGGGGCCACGAACTCCACGCGCGCCCCCACTTCACGCGCCGTCCGCATGGCCTCGACGAAGGGATCGCACGGCTCGACGGGCACATACACGGCCGCGCCCTCCTCCTCACGCGCCGGGTACACCAGCACGCTGATTTGCGGCAGCCGGCGCAGCGCGGTTGCAAACTGCTTTTCGAGAGTCGAGGGCAACTCGATGGCCACCACTTTGGGCCGCTCCAGCAGAATCGCGCGGCGCACCTCGATGGCGAACTCCATCCTGCCGTGCGCCACCGGAAAATAGCGCAGATGGCCGCGCTTCAGATCATCGGTGGCCGTGGGACGCCGGTTCATGCACTCACTATTGTCGGCGATCGAAGCAGGCGGACGGAAGCCAGCGGCTAAAGGCCGATGCCGCCAGGGTGGAAGAAGGCGCTTAGCACGCGTGGCCAGCCTGCCAGGTCCTGGTTGGCTTCAATGAAACGCCAGTCTTTGCCGAACATGGGGCTCACCGTCTCCAGGTCCTGATAGCCGATCTCGAACGAGAGAAGACCGCCGGGCCGCAGGATGCGCTCGGCGTCGGCGATCAGGCGGCGGTAGATGCCATTGCCTTGCCCGGAACCAAACAACGCGACGTGGGGCTCATGGTCGCGCACCTCGCGCGGCAGCCGTTCGCGCGCCTCGATCGGGATATAGGGCGGGTTGGAGACGACGGCATCGAAGTAGGCCGGGGCCAGCGCGGCGCCAAGGTCGCAACAGAGGAACCGGACCTTTGCGCCGAGCGCGGCGGCATTCTCGCGGGCCACGCGGAGGGCGGCTGGAGAGATGTCGGTAAGCGTCAGATCGTAGGACGGGCGTTCCAGGGCGAGCGAGACGCCAATGGCGCCGGAGCCGCAGCCGATGTCGGCCACGTGGCGTGCGCCGGGCTGGCGGCGCAGTACGGTCTCCACCTGGTGCTCGGTTTCGTGGCGGGGAATCAGCACGTCGGGCGTGACCATGAAGTTCCGTCCGAAAAACTCCTGGCGGCCGGTGATGTACTGCGTTGGCGTACCGTTCAGACGTTCGCCGACGAAGCGGCGGAAGGAGCGCCCGGCCTCCGGCGTCAGCGTCTCCTCGGGATGGGCGAACAGGTAGACGCGCTCGCGGCCAATGGCGTGGGCCAGCAGCACCTCGGCCGAAAGACGGGCTTCGGCCACACCGCCCTTTACAAAGCGTTCGACGGCCGTGGCGAGCGCGCTTTGCAGTGTCGCGTCCACTTACTCTCCGGCGGCCTGCTGCTTCAAACGCTCGGTTTGGAAGTAGGTGACGCAGGCGTCGATCATCTCGGCGATGCGGCCTTCCATGATCGTGTCCAGTTGGTAGAGCGTCATGCCGATGCGGTGATCGGTAACCCTGTTTTCCTTAAAATTATAGGTGCGGATCTTTTCGCTGCGGTCTCCCGAGCCGACCATGCTCCGGCGCTCGGCGCCTAGCGCGGCGTTCTGCTTTTCCATCTCGAGATCATACAGCCGGGCCCGGAGCACCTTCTCGGCCTTGGCGCGGTTCTTGATCTGCGATTTCTCATCCTGGCACGAGACGACCACCCCGGTGGGGATGTGGGTCATGCGGACGGCCGAATAAGTGGTGTTCACCGACTGGCCGCCGGGTCCCGAGGAGCAAAAGGTGTCCACGCGCACGTCCTTCGGGTCGATCTTGATGTCCACATCGTCGGCTTCCGGCATCACGGCCACCGTGATGGTGGAGGTGTGGATGCGCCCCTGGGTTTCCGTGGCCGGAACGCGCTGGACGCGGTGGACGCCGCCTTCGAACTTCATTTTGGCGTAGACCTTGTTGCCGCTCACCAGGGCGATCACCTCTTTCATGCCGCCCACGCCGGATTCGCTCGTCGAGGTGAGCTCCACTTTCCAGTTCTGGCTTTCGGCGTAGCGGCAGTACATGCGGAACACCTCGCCGGCGAATAGCGTGGCTTCGTCGCCCCCGGTGCCGGCGCGAATCTCCAGCAGCACGTCCTTGTCATCGTTCGGGTCCTTGGGCAGCAGAAGGATCTTCAACTCCTCCTCGAACTTCTGCACCTCGGGCTCCAGGCGGGCGACATCCTCGGCGGCCATGGCGCGCAGTTCGGCGTCGGTCTCGTTCAGCATGGCCCGCGCGCCTTCCAGATCGCCGTGGGACTTCTTCCACTCGCGGTACTTCTCGACGAGCTCGGAGAGGTCGTTGCGTGATTTGGCGGTCTTCCGGTAGACGTCGGCGTTGCCGATTATGTCCGGGTCCGCCATCTGGCGTGTGAGATCGTCAAACCGGGCTTCGGTTTCATCGAGTCGCTGCAAAAATTGCATGGAGATTTCCTCAGTGTAACGGGTGGCGGAGAGGGGGCTCGTCGCGCGCGGACCGCTAGGCGATGACGAGCGCGCCACCCTGCTGGCGTTCCAGCTCCATCGCGCCCTGCAGTGCGGCGATGGCCACTTCGGTCTGATCGTCGGAGGGCGTCTGCGTGGTGATGCGCTGCAGCCAGAGGCCGGGGGCTGTGATGACGCCCAGCAGGCTGCCCGGGCGCTTGGCGGCAAAGCGGATGATCTCGTAGCTCAGCCCGGCGATGGGCAGCAGCAGCAGAAAGCGGGAGATCATCTTACTGGCAAAATCGGTGAAGGGCAGCAGCGAGTAGATGCACATGGAGATGAGCATGACAACGATCAGGAAGCTGGTGCCGCAACGGGGGTGGAACGTGACGAAGCTCTGGGCGTTGGGGATGTTGACTTCCTTGCCGGATTCAAAATTGAACACCACGCGGTGCTCGGCGCCGTGAAACTCAAACACGCGGTGTATGTCGCGCCAGCGCGAGATGCCGTAGAGGAAGACCAGGAATATGGCGATGCGGATCAGCCCGTCCACGAGATTGAACAAAATCTGATTGGAGAGCTGAGGCGCCGACTTCTGCAACTGCGTGGTGAGCCAGAGCGGAACGAACTTGTAGAGGAAGAAGAAAAAGATCAGGGAAAAACCAAGGTTCAGCGTCATGGCCAGGCTCGAGATGGGCTTGGCCTCCGCCTTCGGGTCCTTGGATTTCTCCTCCTCGCTCAGTGCCGCGTTGGCGGAAAATTGCAACGCCTGGACGCCAAGCTTCATGGCCTGGCCCAGAGTGCCGATGCCGCGCAGGAAAGGCAGCTTGAAGATGGGATACCGGTCGGCGACCTTGGGCAGGGGCTTGGACTCGGTGATGATCTCGCCGTTAGGCTTGCGTACGGCCACGCAATAGCTTTGGGGGGAGCGCATCATGACGCCCTCCATGACAGCCTGGCCGCCGATTAGCGTCGTTTCTTCGCCCGATTCGAGAACGGGCAGCAGTTGCGTATACGCGGCTAGACGAATGAACCGGCGAACCTGCACCTTCAGGGGATCTCCTCTCCTCTTAGTATAACTGGATGCGCCGGGCCACCCGTAGGATGCCGGAATGCGGCGGAGGCGGGGCGGACGCCTGATAAACTGGAGGTTCCCGAAGGAGAGGCGGAGCCCGAAGTATGGATGCCATGGTGCGCAGAAACAGTGTCGCGGTGAATGTGGGCGGAGTGATGGTGGGCGGCGGCCACCCGATCGTTGTTCAGTCGATGACGAACACGGACACCGCCGACGTAACCGCGACGGCCAACCAGGTGCGGGATCTGGCGCTGGCGGGCAGCGAACTGGTGCGTGTCACCGTGAACACGGACGAGGCGGCGGCGGCCGTGCCCAAGATCGCCGAGACACTGAAGCTGTACGGCGTCCAGGTGCCGCTGGTGGGCGACTTCCACTACAACGGCCACCTGCTGCTGAAAAAGTACCCCGAGTGCGCCCGTACGCTGGCCAAATACCGCATCAACCCCGGCAACGTGAACATCGGCAAGAAGCATGACGACAACTTCCGGACGATGATCGAGGCGGCGGTGGAGTATGGCAAGCCGGTGCGGATTGGCGTCAATTGGGGATCGCTGGACCAGGCTCTGCTGACGCGGATGATGGACGGCAACGCGAAGTCGGCCGAACCGCTGGAGGCCGGGGAGGTGATGATCAACGCCATTGTGGAGAGCGCCATTTTGTCGGCCGCCGCGGCGGAGCGCTACGGCTTGCGCGGCGACCAGATTATCCTCAGCGCCAAGGTGAGCGCTGTGCAGGACCTGATCCGCGTCTACCGCAAGATGGCGGCGCGCTGCGGCTACCCGCTGCACTTGGGCCTGACCGAGGCGGGACTGGGTTCCAAGGGAATCGTGGCCACCACGGCGGCGCTGGCTGTGCTGCTGCAGGAAGGAATCGGCGACACGATTCGCGCCTCATTGACGCCCATGCCAAACGGCGATCGCACGGAAGAGGTGATCGTTTCGCAGCAGATTCTGCAGTCGATGGGCTTGCGCAGCTTCACTCCGCAGGTGACGGCGTGCCCGGGCTGTGGGCGCACCACCAGCACGTTTTTCCAGGAGCTGGCGGACCGGATTCAAACCTACCTGCAGAAACAGATGCCCGTGTGGAAGGAGTCTCACCCGGGCGTGGAGGAGATGAAGGTGGCCGTGATGGGCTGCATCGTGAACGGGCCGGGCGAGTCCAAGCACGCCAACATTGGCATCTCGCTGCCGGGAACGTTCGAGGAGCCCGTGGCGCCGGTGTATGTGGACGGGCGGCTGTCGCGGACGCTGCGCGGCGAGCGGATTGCCGAGGAGTTTTCGCGGATGCTCGAAGAGTACGTGGAAGCGCGGTATGCCCGCCGGGAACCGGCGGCAGTGTAAATAAGCCACGCCCGCCGGGACGGTGGCAGAGCCGCCGTACGCTTTACCGCTGCCAGGCGTAGGATATATGGAATCCTATGAGAAGTTCACTGGGCCGGCTCTTCCCATTTCTTCTGGCGGCTGCCGCCTGGGGCGCCGACTGGCCACAGTTCCGCGGGCCCGCCTCATCCGGGCTGTGCGGCTCCTGCGGCCCGATGGTGGCCGAGTTCGGACCGCAAACCAACGTTCTGTGGAAGACCGCCGTACCGGCCGGAAAGTCGTCGCCCATCCTGGCCGGTGAACGCCTCTTTCTCACCGCCGCTGAAGGCGACAGACTGGTGACCCTGGCCCTGGACCGGACCACGGGAAAGGTGGCGTGGCGGCGGTCGCTGCAAGCGCCCAAGCGCGAGCAACAGCACACCCTGAACCATCGCGCCGCACCGAGCGCGGTCACCGACGGACACCGCGTGTATGTCTTTTTCGCCGATTTCGGGCTGGCCGCCTACGGCGTGGATGGCGCGCCCCTGTGGCAGCTTCCCATGGGACCATTCAACAGCCTGCATGGCGTGGCGGCTTCGCCCGTCTACGCCGGCGGCAAGGTGCTGCTGGTGGTGGACCAGGACACAGACGCCTTCATCATGGCCGTGGACGCGGCCACCGGACGGGTGGCCTGGAAGAAGCCACGCGAGGTGAGCAACGGCTACTCGACGCCCGCCGTGTACAAGCCGGCGCGGGGACCGGCGCAGGTGATCGCGGCTGGCTCCTACCAGTTGACGGCGTACTCGGTGGAGGATGGCGCGACGGTGTGGTACGCGGGCGGTCTGACGTGCCAGCCGAAGTCAGTGCCCGTGGTCGCAGGAGACACGGTGTACTTCAACGGCTGGACGCCGGGCAACGATTCGGGCCAGCAGGTGGAGTTGCCCGTATTTGCCGCCGTGCTGGCCAAGGCCGATGCGAATGGTGACGGCAGGCTGGCGCAGGAGGAGCTTCCGCAGCCGTGGCAGCCCACCGGCACATGGAAGGCGATCGACCTGGACCGCGATGGCTTCCTGAATGAACGCGAGTGGACGTTGTTCCGTTCGCGCCGGGCTTCGCGCAATGGCGTGCTGGCGGTGAAGCTGGGCGGCGAGGGCGACGTGACCGCGAGCCATGTTCTGTGGCGTTATGAGAAGGCCCTTCCTGATGTGCCCGCGCCTCTGATTTGGAACGGCGTCGTGTACCTGGTGCGCAGCGGCGGCATCGCCACGACGCTCGACGCCAGGACGGGTAAGGTGCTGAAGCAGGGGCGTCTCAGCGGGGCGATGGAGGACTACTATTCTTCGCCCGTGGGTGTGGACGGCAAGGTGTATGTGGCCAGCGAGCACGGCAAGGTGGTGGTGCTGCGCGCGGCTGGCGAGTGGGAGATTCTGGCGGTGAACGACTTTGACGCCGAGATCTACGCCACGCCGGCCGTGGCCGAAGGCGTGATGTATGTGCGGGCGGGCGGGATGCTTTATGCGGTGGGCGCGCAGCGGGCGAGATAGTCCGGCGGCGCCTCAATAAAAGTGCATGGTGTAGCTGAAGCGGACGCCGCGGCCGATCTCCGGCGCGTATTGCTTGATGAAGGAGAGGTGGTTGCGGTAGAGGCGGTCACTGAGGTTGAAAAGGTTCACGCCGAAGACGTGCAGCATGTGTTGCCCGGCGAGTGTGTAACCGGCGTTCAAACCGGGCACGGCGTAACCGGCGGTGGGCAGTTCGTTGGGAGCGGTTAGGTCCTGCCGCCAGGCCAGGGCCAGTTCGGGACGTACGTGGAAGCCGCCGCGCCTGTAGTCGAAACCGAAGCGGGCGCGCAGCGGCGGAATGCGCGGCAGTGGCGTGTGGGCCGCCGTGACGCTGGCCGTAACCTGATCGAGGCTGGCCAGCAGCGCGAGGTTGGCCGTGGCGTTCAGAGTGAGCTTGGCTTCGTGTCCCTGATAACGGCCGTTGGCTTGCAAGTAATCCGCCACCGGCAGTCCATCGTCGAAGTGGCCGGTGGGCGCCAGGTAGATCAGGCTGTTCATGCGGTAGTAGAAGAAGTTGTACTCGGCGCGCAGCCGGCCATGCTGGTGGCGCAGCGAAAGGTCGAGTCCGCCGGAGCCCTCGCGGCGCAGGTTCGGATTGCCAATCTCGAAGGTGACGTTGCCCGCGTGGGGGCCGAAATTGTACAGCTCCTCAAGCGAGGGCGCGCGGTAGGAATGGGCGTAGTTGGCCGCCAGTGCGCCGCCGTTCCACAGGCGGACGTTGGCGCCGGCTCCGGCGCTGGCTCCGGTGAAGGCGCGCCGCGGCGCGAGCGGCTCACCGCTGGCGCCGCCGCGTGATGTCAGCGGGCCGGTGGGCGTGTAGCGGTTGGTCTCCAGACGGCCGCCAAACTGGAACTTGACCCGGTCATAGTGAAGCTGCTGCATCGTGAACAGCGCGAAGGCCGACTGGTCCACTGGCGGAGCGATGGCCTCCTCGCCCAGAGCCTGGAAGCCACGCTGCATGCCCCAGAACCCGGTGGTGCCATCCCAGGCGGCGCGGCGCTTTTGCTGCAACTCGCCCCGGTAGAGAAACTGTTTATTGGAGAACCGCGTACCTGTGCTGACTCCCTCCAGTTCGCGATGGTTCCAGCCGGTGTAGCTGAGATTCAGGTTGAAGCGCTCGCCGATGTTGCCCAACTGAAGCAGGGAAGCGTTCAGGCGGGCCATCTGCCGGCGGAACGCGAGGGAAACCTCGTCCGGCCCTTCCTCCTCGTGGCCGTGAAGCGCGCTAGCGAAGGGAATCCCGTAGCGGCCATCCTGCACGTTGTACTGGAACGAAAAGGCGGCGGCCTCCGTGTGGCGGCCGATGCCGAAGTTGGCGTGTTGCATGCGGGATCGGGAGTTTTCGATGCGTCCTGTAGGCGCGGCGTAGTCGCCTGAGCGCGAGCCTCCTCCTCCGCCCCACACCAGCCAGCCCTTGCGGCCGAATTCAAAGCTGCCGCTGCCGCCGGCCTGCGCGTTGTTGGTTCCTCCGATGGCTGCCATGTGCCCGCGGACGCCCTCATGGTCATGGGCGTCGATGCGGGCATGGTCGTCGATGATGTTCACGACGCCGCCGATGGCGTTGGAGCCGTAGAGCAGCGTGCCCGGTCCGCGCACCACCTCGACGCGTTCGATGGAAGAGCCATCGACCGGTTCGCCGTGATCGCCGGATTGCGACGAGAGCGTTCCCGTGCGCATGCCGTCCTGCAGAATCAGCACGCGGTCGCCGTCGAAGCCGCGAACGACCGGGCGCGCATTGCCGGGGCCGAAGCTGCGCTTGGCCACGCCCGCCTGGTCGTCCAGCAGATCGCCGAGGGATGTGGATGCCGCCTTTCCCGCCAGTTCGAGTGAGTTGACGCTGGCCACTGATTGCACGGCTTCGAGCGAGGTCTCCTCCTGTCCTGTGGCCGTCACTGTCATCTCGGTGCGAATGGTCTCCAGCCGCATGGCGATGTTCAATATTGTGATTTCGCCGGACCGGATGGTGACGCGGCGGCGTTCATCGCCCATGTTGTGCATGTGAACGACCACGTCGTAGGCGCCAGGCGGAAGTCCGCTCAGTGCGTAGCTTCCATCCTCGCCGGCTTCCACAGAGCGCCCGAGTTTGGGCACCAGGACCATGGCGTGATGCAGCGGAGTGTTCCCGCCGCCCATGGTGACCGCGCCGGCAAGCCCTCCGCCCGCCGCGGTTTGAGAGCGCAGGGGAGAGACCGCGGCAGCGGCGGCAAGGACGAGCAGGACGAGCGTGCGCATGAGCTGGTTCCATGGCCATTTTCGCGGCGATGGCACGCATACCGTGTGTACATAAGGCCGCGCGGCCCTTCCTGCGCCGTGAACGGGCCTTGCGCGGCGGCCAGCGGCCGGGCGTCATGGCGCACTCCAAATCGCCGGCTCCCGCGCGTGATGGTAACTGTTACAATCCGAGTGTCCGGCAAACGCGCTGGCGCAAAGCGCGAGGCGGGCAGGCAGTTTGCGTCCGCCGCTGGGGGTCAACGTCGAATCAACAAGGAGGTTCCGCATGAGTGCACCGCGTTTACAGGTGGCGCAGGAACGGCCCGAGGAAGAACCGGCGGCCGAGGCCGCGCAAGGCGCGTCTTTCCGCATCGTGAGCCGGATCGTGGACTGGATCACCAACGACCGGACGCAGTTGCTGAACATCACGGACCGCGTGAACGAGATTGTGCGGCGCAGCGGAATTACGAACGGCATCGTGCATGTGCAGTCGTTGCACACCACGACGGCGGTTTTTCTGAACGAGTGGCAGGACGCCCTGCTGGAGGATGTGAAGACGTTCTTTGAAACGGCGGTGGAACGCGAGCGCTACTACAAGCACAACGACGCGCGGTTTTCCGACTGCGAACGGAGCAACGCCGATTCTCATCTGCGCGGGATGATGATGGGCCAGTCGCTGAGCCTGCAGGTGCGCAACGCCAGCGTGCTGCTGGGCACATGGCAAAGCATCATTCTGGCCGAGTTCGACGGTCCGCGCAGCCGCTCGGTGGCGGTGCAGATTTCCGGCGTCTGATCCGGAGGCGCCGGCGCCGGTTATTTGACACCCGTGTGCGGCGGCCAGTACACTGACGGGAACGCTTAGTTTAGGAGCCCATTCTCCAACCGGATGCTTCTTCCCAGGGAGTTTATCGAATACCTTTCGCGGCAACTCGTGAAGCGATTGTCCCCTTCCATTTTTGAGGTCACCGGCGCGGGCGTGGCCGTCGAGGCGATTCAGAATATCGTGCTCGATGAGATGGAGATCGAGGACCGTCTGAACGAGGAGGTGCGCGAAATCCTGAGCCAGTACAGCGAGTACATGCGGCGCGAAGGCGTCAGCTATCAGGAGATGTTCCGCCGCATCAAGAACAAGATGCTGGCCGAACGCAAAGTGGTGCGCGCCAGCGGCCGCGACACGGGCGACGCCATGAAGCTTTCGCGCGACAAGATCACCGACATTTCGCACAAGCTGGTGGCCTCCATGCGCAAGTCGCGGGACTTCCGGATGCGGAAAGATCCCAACGACGTTCGCCTGGAAATTGTCCGGACCTTCACCGAGATTCTCACCATCGAGGAAAAGGTGGACAAGGCGGCGCGCGCGAAAATCCGCACCATGAAACGCGAGTACGTGGAAGGCACCGAGGATTACGCATTGCTCCACCGGCAGTATTACGTCGAGGAGATGAAGAAACTCGGGATCGACCTTACGGCCTGATCCGGCGGAGGCGGCGCACGTGCGCACAAACATTCTTGTCGCGGGAAGTCTGAACCTGGATTTCGTCGCCGGCGTGGCCACGCTGCCCGAACCCGGACAGACCGTAACGGGCGCTTCATTCGAGTGGATTCCTGGAGGCAAGGGAGCCAACCAGGCCTGTGCCGCCGGTACGATGGCGCGGTCCGAGTCCGTCCACGCGGCACATGCCAGCGAGCGGGAAGCGGTGCGCGTGGAGATGGCCGGCTGCGTGGGAAGCGACGATGCGGGCGCGATGCTTCTGCGAAGCCTGGCAGCGGCGGGTGTGGAGGCCGGGGCTGTGGAGCGCGTGGACGGGGTGGCCACGGGCGCGGCGCTGATCAACGTGGATGCCTCGGGGCAGAACACTATTGTCGTGATTCCTGGCGCCAACGGGCGTTTCGCGCCGGTCGCTGTGGAAAGCCTGCGAGGCCGGCTGCGCGAGTGCGCCTGGCTGCTGTTGCAATTGGAGACTCCGCTGGAAACCGTGACGGCTCTGCTGCGCGCCGCGCGCCAGGAGGGCGCGCGCAGCATGCTCGATCCGGCGCCGGCGCAGCCGCTTGCTCGCGGACTGCTTTCGATGGTGGATATCCTTACGCCTAACGAGACCGAGGCGCGCCTGCTGCTGGGCCGTGCGCCGGGACGCGTCGGCCCGGAGGATGCTCCGGAACTGGCCCGGGCGCTGCGCGCGGTGGGGCCGAGGGCCGTGGTGATCAAGATGGGCGACGCCGGGTGCTTCTACTCGGGTCCCGAAGGCGAGATGGCCGCACCCGCATTTCGCGTTACGGCCTTGGACGCCACCGCCGCCGGCGATACCTTCAACGCGGGTCTGGCCGTTGCGCTCACCGAGGGGCGTCCGGTGGCTGAGGCGTTGCGCTTTGCCAATGCGGCCGCCGCCGTAAGCGTCACACGCATGGGCGCGCAAACCTCCGCGCCATCGCGCGCCGAGGTCGAGCGTTTGCTGGCATCGCCTGGCGCCTAGCGGATCTTGTATACGAGGAAGCGTTCGTTCTCAAATAGAGGCGTCTGGCCGGGCAGACGGTTCTTTTTGAGCAGCACGAGATAGTCGATGCCGCGCGCCGCGTACGAGGGGATGCGTTCGGGCGCATAGCCGGGTTCCAGCACGTTGCTCCAGCGCTCCCACCACTCATCGGCGAAATCCTTGAGCAGGTTCACCTGGCCGCCGCCTTTCCAGTCCACATACACGCCGCGCAGGGAGCGCGCGCGGAAGATACTGGCGGCCGGGTCCTTGCCACCGTCGGGGAAGAGAAACATAGCGGACTTGGGCGTGTGGCCGCGCGCCCACTGAGCAAGCTGGGCGATTTCGGGCGTATCGACCACCCTGTAGTTCCTCACCTCGCCCCAGGTGGGCAGCAGTGCATAGGGCAGCAGCGCGGCCAGCATCAGCGGAGCGAGCGCGCGGCGTCCCCGCTGATAGGCGCGCACGCCCACGGCGGCGCCCATCGCGGCCAGAGCGGAGATGGCAAACCGTTTGACCAGCAGCGGCGAGCGGAAGTCGGGCAGAAGCAGATCGAGAACGGGAGTTTGCGCGGGAATGGCAAAGCCAACCAGTAGCCAGAGAAAGGCCACGCCTGTACGGCCTTCGCGCGCGGCGGCAATGCCGGCCACGGCGGAAAGCACGATGGCGATGACAAACAGGAACGCCGTGGCGCGGGCGGGTTGAAAGGCGGGAATGAGCGACCAGCGCAGCCCCTCCAGCAGCATCAGCGAGAGCGGAATGCTGAGGAACGCGACGATCGGAATGCCGAAAAAGACCCATCGCGCCTCACGCGAAAACAGCGGCCGCAGCCGCACGGCGGCCAGCGCGATGAACGCCGCCAGAAACTCGTACATGCGCAGGTAGGGCGCAGGCCACAGGGAAACCCAGTTGTAGGCGCCGCGCAGGCGCTGCAGCCGCGCCAGTTCGTCGTCGATGCGCAGAAACAACGCCTGTTTTTCAGACTCCCCGGCCTGGAACCGGGAAAAGACAAACAGGCCCGCTGCAAAGGCCGCCAGAATCACCAGAGGACGCAACGCGGCTGGACCCTCCCGCCGGGCTTCGAAGCAGAGATAGAGGCCGAACACGGCCAGCACGGGCCAAGCCGTGGGCGGGTGCGTGAGAAAGGCGATGCCCGTGGCCACGGCCGCGCCGCCAAGACGCCGGTGGGCGAACAGTCCGAGCGCGAGAACCAGCAGGCAGATGGCCGTGCCGCGAGGCACCGGCTCATACTCAAAGGTGAGCACGGCCGGAGCGGCGACGGTGGCGCCGAGGCCATAGACCACGGGAACCAGCAGGGCGAGCAGGGGCGGCAAGGCCAGGGCGCGGGCCAGCAGATAGGCGCCCAGCAGCGCACAGAAACGGGCGATCAATTGTTGGAAGACGAGAACACCCTGGAAGTCACCGGCCCCGCTGAGCCGGCGCAGCAGCAACGCCGTCTCGTCATAGATGGAATAGGTGACGTGCGGGCGCGTGGCGACGCTGTCGTGGGGGTACAACGTGGGGTCGGCGAAGCGCTCCAGGATGGGAATGTAGATCTGGGTATCGGAGGCCAGAAAGGTATGGCCGGGCAGGGTATAAAAGCCCAGAATCACGAGCGCAGCGAGCACGGCCGCGACTGCCCAGCGGGATACGGTCATTGTGCGGGCGTTTTCTCCAGTTGTTGTTTGGCCCAGGCGCGGGCCGGATTCAGGGCGAGGCTCTTCTGGATGGCCGCGCGGGCTTCAGCATGTCTGCCTTGCTTGCGCAGGGCCAGTCCCATCCACAGGTAGGCCTCATCGGATTTGGCGTCGAGTTGGATGGCCTTCTGGAAGTCGGCAATGGCTTTGTCGAGGCCGCCGCCGAACATGGGCGGCAGGTAGTAGTTGCCGACGCCGCGGCTGACATAGTTCAACGCCGTCTTGGGCGCGAGTTCGACGGCGCGGTTCACCTCGTCGCGCGCGCAGGCGCCGTATTTCATGCCGGCCAGCACGTTGGCCGGAATCACCTGGCCGCACAGCGTGCCCAGAATGCGATGGTATTCGGCCGTCTCCGGTTTGAGTTCCACGGCCCGCCGCGCGGAGGGAATGCCCGCTTCGGCCGCGGCGCGCGCGGCGTTCTTGTCGGCCTGCTCCATGGCCGCTTGGGCAAGGGCGGACTGCGCCACGGCATGCGCATACTGGGCCGGGGCGTCCGATGCGGACTGGGCGGCGCGTGCGGCGGCCGACTGCGCCAGTTGCATCAACGCGGCCCGGTCCTGCCGGTCGAGGGCGGCATCCACCGGCGATTGGGCGGCCAGGGCCAGGGAACCCAGAAGGGCTGCGAAACAACGGATCATAGCTTGGCCACTTTCTTCTGTACTAGATAAAAATAGCAGGCCGTGAGAACCAGCAGCACGCCGTTGGCAGCGATGACGGGCGGCGCCGTGACACGCTCGATCATCTCACCGCTGACGTAGTTGCCCACCGGCATGCCGCCGCGGAAAGCGACGTTATACACACTCATGACGCGGCCGCGCATCTGGTCGGTTGCGATCAATTGCACCAGGGAGCTGATGAGCGCAAAGACGCTGACCAGCGCCATCGAGCCGAAGAACAGAAAGACGCAACTGAGCCAAAGGGTTTGGGAGAGCGAAAAGCAGCCCACGAAAACGCCCAGCAGGAAAATGTTGATCAGCGTGATGAGCCCCTTGTGGCGGGAGTGGCCAAAGCTGGCCACCAGCAGCGCGCCCACCACGCTGCCGGCGCCCGACACCGACAGCAGCAGCGTATAGGTGTTGGGCCCCTGGGCAAAGATGGTTTTCACGAATACGGGCAGGAAGGTCACCACAGGAATGCCGAGGGCGGTCAACAGAAAGGCCAGTCCGATCAGCGCTACCATGGACGGGCGCTCCCGGATGAAGCGGATGCCCTGGTTCATGCTCTCGATCATGGTTTCCTTGGCCGCCGCCGGCTTATAAGGGCTGCGCACGAGAAACAGCGTCACGATGACGGCGATGTAGCTGAGACCGTTCAACCCGAAACACCAGGCGGCGCCCAGTTTGGCCAGTGCCAGGCCGCCCAGCACGGGGCCAATAATGCGCGCCAGATTGAACTGGATCGAGTTCAGCGCGATGGCGTTGGAGAGATCCTCGTTCTTGACCAGCGTCGGAATGAGCGCCTGATACGCCGGACCGCCAAAGGCCTGCGCCAGGCCGACGACAAAGCTCAGCGTGAGGATGTGCCAAACCTGCACCGTGTGCCACGCCACCAGGGCCGTGAGGGCGAAGGCGCAGGAAAGCTGCACCACCTGCGAGGCGATCAGGATGTGGCGGCGCTCCACGCGGTCGGCCACCACGCCGCCCACCAGCGACAGCAGCATGATGGGAATCTGGCCGAGAAAGGCGTCCAGGCCAAGCAGCCGCGAGGAGCCGGAGATCTCGTAAACCAGCCAGCTTTGCGCCACCGTCTGCATCCAAGTGCCGATGGAGGAGGTGCAGGCGCCGATCCACATGGTGCGGAAATCGGGATACTGGAATGCTTTGAAGGTGCGTTTGAGCAACGTGCCGCCTGGTGGGATGCGATGAGGATGCGAGTCGGGTCCGCCCGGGACGCTACGGCAGCGGCTGCGGGCGGCTGATGAGGTGGAGAATGTTTCCGTCGCAGTCGGCGAAAAAGACCAGACGGTTGCCCTGGTTCTCGAAGGCTTCGGTCAGGAACAGCACACCCAGTGCCTTTAATTCTCGCATGCCCGCGTCGAAGTCCTCCACGTCGATGGCCAGGTGGCGGATGCCCGGATCCTTCATCTTGTTCGAGCCGCGTTCGCCCTCGCTCGGAATAATTTCGAGCATCGAGCCATTCGCCGCGCGTACAAAATAGTTGCCGTCATAGACGAAGTTGATGCGGAAACCGAGAATATCGCGGTACCAGTTGGCGAGCTTTTCGGGGTTGGGCGAGGCGATGGCGGTGTGTTCCAGGCCTTTGAACATAACAGGGATTGTAGCAAGCCCGGCGCGGCCGGTGGCGCTTTGCATCGCCGCCCGGCGGCTAATAAACCTGGAAGCAGAACACCTGGTTGGCGCCACTCGGGCTCAGGCAGTACTCGCCTTGTTCCAGCACCTCGGCGGCCTCGATCCGGTAGAGGTCAGGGGCGAGTTTCGACGTCGTCAGATGAACCGGCCGCGGGCCGTCCTTCTTCCGCTTGCCGGGACTGGGAAACAGCACCTCGCGCCGCCCGTCCTTGGTCACGGCGAGTTTGTACATCTCCAGCTTCTCAGGGGCGATCTTGCCGGCCACGAAAAGAAAGATGGGCTCCGGCAGGGGCGTTCGCACCGGCGAAGCCGCGCCCGGTATGGCGGCGGCGCTGCCGTCCTTGCGCTGCTCCTCCTTGGCCTCCTGCACCTCGGTTTCCACCAGCGTGCTGGCGTGCAGCAGATACGGGATATCCGGTTTTGGCGGGCGCGGCCCGGCATACTTCTGCCAGGCCGGCAGGGGCGCCAGCAGCGCCGCGGCGAGCAAAAGAAGGGTCCAGCGCATCATGAGGGAAAGCCTACCACTTTCGATGCTCCGCGCCGGAAGCGGGTTTCAACGGGGCAGGGCTTGCAGCCAGGCTTCCAGTTCCGGCGCCTCGAAGCTGTCAATGGCCAGGTCGTGCGAGGGCAGCTCGCGCAGCGTCGTGCGCAGACCCACCACGCGCGCCCCCGACGCCCGGGCGGCGCGCAGCCCGGCAATCGAGTCCTCGAACACGACGCACTCCTCCGGGGCAACACCGAGCAGCTCGGCCGCGCGCAGATACACCTGGGGATCGGGTTTCGGCCTCTCCACCTGGTAGCCGTCCACCACGGCGGCAAACCGCGGGCGCAGACCGGACTGCTGCAAGACAAACTCGATGTTAGCCGGCTCGGCATTGGAGCCCACCGCGGCGGGCAGCGCGGCGTGACGCGCCAGAAATTCGCGGACTCCGGGCACCATGAACTCCTCCAGACGCGGGTACATCAGCTCGCGGTACAGCTCTTCCTTGTTTGCGCCGTGCGCGGCGATCTCCTCGCCCGTCAGGCCCTCGCCAAAAAAGTCGCGGACAATCTCGTCGTTGCGCAAGCCGAACATGCGTGTCTGCACCCGCTCCGGGTCGATGCCATGCCGCTCCAGGTAGATCTCCCAAGCCCGGTTATGCAAGGGAGTGGAATGGACGATGACGCCGTCCATGTCAAAGAGAAAGGCGCGGACAGGCGCCAGTGAAGAGAACACCTGACCGAGGCTAACACATGTGGGGGAGGAGCAAAAGAATTGTGCGGGGAGTACTCGAATTTCGTTGTGGATCAGATGACATATGCGATATTTTTGTCCACACGCGCCGCGCGGCTCGAAAGCCAGGCGGCGATTCTGGACGGAGGTTATCGTGACGACTCGACTTGGTTTGGCGCTGGCATCCCTGCTGTTTGCGGGACAAGCCTTTGCCGCGAATATTCTTTTGAATCCCGGCTTTGAATCCGGCTCTCTGCCCGCCTGGGCAAACGACAACGACTTTTGCGGCGGTTGCGTGTGGGACGTAACCAGCGCTGATGCGCAGGAAGGAACGTATAGTGCCGAGGTGGCCGGCAACCGTCTGATTTTCCAGTCGTTCACCCCGGTCAGCGTGGCGCTGATCTCGCAGGTCAGCTTCTGGGCGCGCCACCCGGAAAACGGGGGCGGCGACGCCATGGCGATTCTGTTCCGTTATGACGACCTCAGCGAGGATGAGCAAATGGTTGCCACGGGCAGCGACCAGTGGCAGTTCTTCGATGTCACCTCGCTGCTGACGCCGGGCAAGAATCTGGCCGGATTCGGCGTCTACGGCAACTCAGGCGCGCTGGCGCGCTTTGACAACGCGCTGGTTGACGTTGGTGGGGGCGGCGGCCAGGTGCCCGAGCCGGCGACCTACGCACTGCTGGGCGCGGGGCTGGCGCTACTGGTGGCCGGACGGCGCGCGCGCGTCTAAGCCGGGCAGACACAACTTCGGTGGAATTACGGGCGGTCCGGGCACACCGGTCCGCCCGTTGTGCGTGTATGGGCCGGAAATGCGCTTCAAGGGGGTGGAGAAGAGGGTGAGAAGAGGAGTTTGTTGTCTGGAAGTTGGACCGTCCGCCGCCAGTGTGTTACCATGAGCAGGTTCCCGGAAATGAAGGGTGCAGTGGAGTTGTGTGCCTTTCATCGCGATCCCTCCGGTCCTCTCCAGTGTGAGTCATTCTCAAACGGGCAGGCGGAAGGAAAGTGTGTACGGACGGCGTTCGTGGCGGCAGCCGGCCGCGGACACGGCAAGAAATGGACAGGTGGCTGAGCGGTCAAAAGCAACGGGCTGTAAACCCTTCGCCCTTTGGGGCTACTGAGGTTCGAATCCTCCCCGGTCCACCATTCCCCTGTACGCGTCTGGGAAATGTGGTTGTGTTAGCGTTAGACAAGGCGCCGATGTAGCTCAGATGGTAGAGCGCGTCCTTGGTAAGGACGAGGTCACCGGTTCAATCCCGGTCATCGGCTCCACTCGTTTTTTTTCGACGGACTCTGTAGGCAGGCAATATGGCGAAGGAAAAATTTGACCGCAGCAAACCGCACGTGAACGTGGGGACGATCGGTCACATCGACCACGGCAAGACGACGTTGACGGCGGCGATCACCAAGACGCTGGCCAAGCATAATCCGAAG
>JADLCT010000019.1 GCA_020847045.1 Bryobacterales bacterium
CGAACACGCCGTGCAGGGTGAGGTTTTTCATGAACGCCGGAATGACGTTTGTCTCTCCGCCGCCGGAAACGTTGCCGATCAACGCGATATTGCCGGCCATGCGCACGGATTTGATCGACCGGGCCAGGGTCGCCGCGACGCCCAACTCGACGACATGGTCCGGAGCAATGCCGCGCTTTTTCAGTTCGGCGTCCCACTCGGGGGTAGTCACGTAATTGATGCCCTCGGCCGCGCCCAAGGCCCGCGCCCGATCCAGTTTGGCGTCGCTCGAACTCAACACCACTACGCGCGCGCCCAGCATGGAGGCGATCTGCACGGCGAACAGCGATACGCCGCCGGTTCCAATGGTCAGCACCGTGTCGCCCGCCCGCACGCCGCACCGGACCACCAGGGCATGCCAAACGGTCACCGCCGCGCAGGGCAGCGTGGATGCCTCTTCGGCCGTCAGGTGCGCCGGCACGGCTACCACCCCCGTTTCCGGCATGACAACCGTTTCGGCCAGTACGCCATCGGCGAAGGCTCCGAGAGCCCCGCGCGCCGCCGCGTCCGTCACGGGACCGGTGAGCCATCCCGGCATAAAGCACGGTGAGACGCGATCGCCCACGCGGACGCGCGTTACGCCTTCGCCCGTCTCGGCGACAATGCCCGCGCAGTCCGAGCAGATGGTTAACGGAAACGGGAGCTTTTTCGCGTAGAGTCCCTTGACCACCAGCAGGTCGCGGTAGTTCAACGACACGGCCTCCACGCGAATGCGAATCTCGCCTGGCGACAGAGGCCGTTCGACAGATTCCTGAATTTTCAGCTCTTCCAACCCGAAGGCGCCCGTCAACTGTGCTGCACGCATGGGCCTTATTGTACAGTCGCCCTTGGCGTGCGATAAGAGAGGAATGCAAGCGAACCGGCTGGAGGGCGGCCTGGGCAGGGCGATCAACGCATCGGTGGTGATTGCCGCGGCCATGACGGTGCCCCTGGTGATTCTGCAGGAGCAGGGCAACAACAGCCTGGCCGTGCAGATCGCCGACTGGACCGTCTGGCTCATCTTTGTCTGCGAGTACGCCATCGAGCTGGCGCTTTGGCCGGACCGCCGCGCCTATGCGCGGGCCAACTGGATCAGCCCGCTGGTGATCGTGCTCTCGTTTCCGCTTGTGCCCGCCATGCTCAGCCTGACGCGGCTGGCGCGATTGTCCCGGCTGGTGCGCCTGGTGCGGCTGGCCGGCGTCACCATACGCGGGCTGTCGGAGTTGAAGTCCGTGCTGGCCCGGCGCGGCCTGCTCTACGTCCTGTGCCTGACACTGTTCACGATATTCGCCGGCGGCGCGGGCATCACGCTGATCGAGCCCTCCACCGTGAAGGGTGGATTCGGCGACGGCATCTGGTGGGCCGTGGTGACCGCCACCACGGTGGGCTACGGCGACATCGCTCCGCAAACGCCCTGGGGACGCGTCATCGCCGTGGTCATCATGATGGCCGGCGTCGGGCTGGTGTCCACGCTGGCGGCCTCCATCACCACATACTTCGTCGGCCAGGAGGAGGGCGCCGAGCTGCAGGAACTCCGCGACCGCACGGCCCGCATGGAGGCCATGCTCCAGGAGCTTCTCCGCCGCGCCGACGCTACCGCACCGCCCCCGTATCCAGCACCGTATCCAGAGCCCACTTCGTCCGAGCCACCCCCACGATCATAAGCTCCAGGTCGCCCGGGCCCGTGTTCTCCACCGCGTGCACCTCGTTCAGGAACACAGGAATCGCGTCGCCTGCCTTTACCGGGGCCGTGTTGGCGCCCACGCGGAAGGTTCCCTCGCCGGCCATTACGTAGTAGAACTCCTCGACGCCTTCGTGGCGGTGGCGTCCATCGCTCGCTCCCGGCGGCAGCAGCAGGTGATCCACATACGACCAGTTCGTGTAGAACACCTCGGGCGGCAGCGCACGGCGGTAGCGGGCCGTCCCGGCGCCCCCATGAAACGCCGGCGCCGGACGCAGGAGCGCGCGGTCCAGACGCATGTTGACGAACACGGGCTTGGGGTCCAGCGGCGCGCCCTCGCGCGAATCGCCCAGATCGAAGGCGTCGTACTTGCCCTTGATGCTGCCCACGGCGATATTCATCCACTGCACCGGCTTGTCCGTGGCATTGTAGATGGCGTGCGAGCTGCCCATGCGGTTCGGCGCGCCGGCAGGCGCCTGCAGCAGCGATGTCCGGCCATTGACGGTGAACTGTGCCTCGCCATCGAAGATGACGAACATCTCCTCCATGTGGTTGTGAAAGTGGTGGCCAATGCCACTCCGGGGCTGAATCACGCCGCGGTGCAAGAAGATGACGTTCGTGTTGAAGGTCTCGGTGTCGAACAGGCCGGTGTAGTGCAGCTCACCCGCGCCTGCGTGAACGCCCTTGAGGGCGCGCAGCTTGTCAGGCTCGGCGCGGGCAATCCGTTGTGGCAGGGGGTCCTTCGCGGAAAGGCTGAGTACGCAGAGGGCGGCAAGGATGACGGTTCGCATTCCGAGCACTCTATACCAAAAGCGGCGCCAGCGGAACTCGCGGCAGGGCGTTGCGGCAGGAGTCTCGCAGCCGCGGCGATATAATCGCCCCTTGACCATGCAGAGCCACTTCTTCCGGATCGCCGTGCTGGGCGGCGACGGCATCGGACCCGAGGTGACCGCCTCGGCCCTGGAGGTGTTGGACGCCGTGGGGGGGAGGCTCACGGGTGTCACGCTTGTGTTCAATGAATTTCCCGCCGGCGCGGGCGAGTATCTCCGGTCGGGAAATCCGCTGCCCGCCGCCACGATGGAGGCCTGCCGCTCCGCGGACGCCACGCTGCTGGGCGCCATGGGTTTGCCGGGCGTCCGCTGGCCCGGCGGCACTGAAATTTCGCCGCAGCTCGATCTGCGTGAAGAGCTCGACCTGTTTGCCGGCGTCCGTCCCATCCACCTCTACAACGCAGCGCACACACCGCTGAAGGGCTATCAGGAAAGTGGCATCGACCTTGTCATCTTCCGTGAGAACACCGAGGGCCTCTTCGCCACGCGCAAGAACGCATGGGCCCGGGACGCCGAAGAGGTGTCCGACCGTCTTGTCGTCACGCGCCATGGCGCCGGGCGCATCGTGCGCGCCGCCTTTCAAGAGGCTCGCCGCCGCCGCAAGTTCGTCACTCTGGTGGACAAGGCCAACGTACTGCCCTCGATGGCCTTCTTCCGCATGGTGTTCGACGAGGTGGCGGCCGGGTTCCCCGACGTGGGCGCCGAGCGCACCTATGTGGACGCCGCCGCTCTCTACCTTGTCCAGAAGCCGGACCGCTTCGACGTGATGGTGATGGAAAATCTTTTCGGCGACATTCTCAGCGACCTTGCCGCGGGCGTCACCGGCGGCATGGGCATGGCGCCTTCGGCCGACCTCGGCGAAAAACACGCCGTGTTCCAACCCGCGCACGGTTCGGCCCCGGACATTGCCGGAAAAGGAATCGCCAACCCCATCGCCGCCATCCTGTCCGCCGCCATGATGCTCGAATGGCTGCCCGGCGCCGAAACCACGCGGGGCGCGCACATGATCCGGCGGGCCGTCCAACAGGTCTGCGCCTCCCCGGCGCACCGCACGGCCGACCTCGGCGGCGCGCTCACCACGCGTCAGATGACGGATCGCATTCTCGAAGCGCTGTAAGGAAGGATCATGCGCGACGGCTACCGCGTCTTCGACACGCACACGCACCTGGGCGAGGCGCGCCACAGCGGCCGCACCGCCACGGCCGGCGATCTGCTGCGCCATATGGACCGCTGCGGCGTGGACCGTTCGCTGCTGATTCCCTTTCCCCTCGTCGATGACCACCGCCAGCAGCACGGCCTCATCGCCGCCGCCGTTCGCGCCGCTCCGGACCGTTTCGCCGGCGCCGCCTGCCTGAACCCGTTCCTTCCTCGCGCTGAGTTTCACGACGAAGTCCGGCGCTGCGCCGAGGAGTTTGGCTTCCGGGCGCTGAAGCTGCAGCCGCAGTACCAGCCGCTCAACCCGGTTTCGGCGCGAAGCGATTTCTTCTTCGAGGCGGCCGTTCGCCACAAGCTCGCCGTGATTGCGCACACCGGCAGCGGAGCGCCGTTCGCGCTTCCCTCGCTGTTCATCGCCGCCGCCCGGCGCTTCCCTGAGATGGCCATCATCCTGGGCCATGCGGGCGGCAGTGTGTATTACCTGGAGGCCATCGTCGCCGCGCAGGTGTGCCCGAATATCCACATCGAGCTGTCCAGCCTCATGCCACACCATTGCGCCGAGGTGATCGCCCACGTCGAACCGGGGCGCCTGATGGCCGGCTCGGATCTGCCCGAAAGCCTCGATGCCGAAATCGGCAAGCTCTTTTCGCTCGAAATGCCGCCCGAAGCGCGCCGCGCCATCCTGTGGGACACGCCGGCCCGCATCTTTGGCCTATAAAATATGCCCTAAGGATTCTGATGAACAACTACCCCAAACTCCACAACGCCATGTGGCCCGGCCTGGTCGGCAAGGGCCCGGATTCCGAGCCTCCCATCAGTCTTGACACCATGCTCGAACTCACCGCCGCGGCCAACGTGGGCGGGCAGCGCTTTGAAGGCGTCGATCTCTTCCTCGCCAGTCCGCACACGAGCATCGATTCCACGCCGGACGAGATCAAGGCGCTTGCCGGTAAGCTCGCAGGATACGGATTCGCCGCCGGCTCGCTGGTGGCGCCGGTCTGGCCGCCTACGGGTGGCGGCTCGGCGATGGGCTCGGAGGAGGAACGCCGGGCGTTTCTCACGCAGGTTCGCAAGGCCTGCTCCATCGGCAGGCAGTTGAAGGATCTCGGCATACGCCCCTCGGGTGTGGTCCGCATCGACTCGGCTTGTAGCGTTCACGACTGGGCCGCCGATCCCGAGGGCAATCAGAAAAAGATCGCCGCCACCTTCCGCGAAGCCTGTGACATCGCCGACGGGTATGGCGAACTTCTCGCCGCCGAGGGCGAAATCTGCTGGGGCGGCATGCAAGGTTGGAAGAAGATGGTGAACCTGCTCGAAATGGTGGGCCGGCCAGAGCACATTGGCTTTCAGGCCGACATGGCTCACACGCTGCTCTACACGCTCGGCTATAACGCGCCGGAAGACCGCATTGTGCCGGAGGACTTCAACTGGGACGAAGCCGGGCTGGCCTCGGCCCTGCGCACGCTGACCAAGGCGCTGCGTCCCTGGACCATCGATTTTCATGTCGCCCAGAACGACGCCACCGTGAAGGGCCAGGGCTCCCACGACAAGACCGGCCGCCATTGCCAGGCCACAGATCCCAATGGCAAGCTGAACATCGCGCGCGAAGCCGGCTACTGGCTGCGCGACGAGGACGGCCAGCTCACCAAGCGCATGAGCCACATCTGCTGGGACGGCTGTATGTTTTCCAATGACGTCATGATGAACCCGCAAACCTGGAACGACATCCTCGCCGCCATGATCGCCGTCCGGAACGCGCACGGCTGGAGTGAATAGGAGAACCGCTTTGTCCAAGAAGAAACTGAACGTCGGCATCATCGGCTACGGCTTCATGGGCCGTACCCATTCGAACGCCTTCCGCACGGTGAACAACTTCTTCGATCTCGAATACGAGCCCGTGCTGAAGGCCGTCTGCGCCCGCGATGGGGCCAAGGCGAAAGCGTTCGCCGCGCAGTGGGGCTACGAATCGGTGGAGACCGATTGGAAAAAACTGATCGCCCGCAAGGACATCGATCTCATCGACATCGCAAGCCCGAACAACACGCATGCGGAGATCGCCTTCGCGGCGGCGGCGGCGGGCAAAATGATCCTGTGCGAAAAGCCGCTCGCCATGAATGGCGCGCAGGCCGAGGCCATGGTGAAGGCCGTGGAAAAAGCAAAAACGCCGAACATGGTCTGGTACAACTACCGCCGCGTGCCCGCCGTCACGCTGGCCAAGCAGTTGATCGGCGAGGGCAGGCTCGGCCGCATTTTCCACTACCGCGCCAAGTTCCTGCAGGACTGGACCATTTCCAAGGATTTGCCGCAGGGCGGCGCCGGACTGTGGCGGCTGGACGCCAAGGTTGCCGGCTCGGGCGTCACGGGCGACCTGCTGGCCCATTGCATCGACACCGCCCTGTGGCTGAACGGCTCCATCGACAAGGTGACGGCCATGACGGAAACCTTCGTCAAAGAGCGCAAGCATACGCTTACAGGGAAGGTGGAAAAGGTGGGCATCGACGACGCAAGCGCCTTCCTCGCCCGCTTTTCGAACGGCTCGCTCGCCACATTTGAATCCACGCGGTACGCCCGCGGCCACAAGGCTCTCTACACGTTCGAGATCAACGGCGAGCATGCGTCCATTTTCTGGGATCTCCACGATCTGCACCGCTTGCAATACTTCGATCACCGCGACGAGGGCCTGACGCGGGGATGGCGTTCGCTGCACATCACCGACAGCGACCATCCGTACATGAAGAACTGGTGGGTGCCTGGACTGCAAATCGGCTACGAGCACACCTTCATCCACCAGGTGGCGGATTTCCTGCGGGGCTTGCAGGACGGCGCGCCCGCCGGCCCAAGCTTCCGCGACGGCCTCGCCACCGACTATGTCACCGACGCCGTGCTGAAGTCGGCCAAGTCCGGCCGTTGGGAGAAGGTGAAGCAGCTCAGGAAGAGATAGCCCCACTACCATCGGGACGCCGCACCCACTTCGCGATCATCTCGCGCAACTGGTCCAGGGACACCGGCTTGGGCAGGAAGTCGTCCATGCCGGAGGCGAAGCACTGTTCGCGGTCGTCCTGAAAGGCCGCCGCCGTCACGCCGATCACGGGCGTCCGCAGGGCTGTTTCCCGCTTCCGGATGGCCATCGTCGCCTGCCAGCCGTCCATCACCGGCATCTGGCAGTCCATCAGAATGGCCGCGAACCGGCCCTCTTCAAAGAGGTCCACGGCCTCGCGGCCGTTCACGGCGAGGGTTACGGGCCAGCCCAGGTGGGCCAGCATGTGGCTGATCACCTTCCGGTTCACCTCGCTGTCCTCCACCACAAGCAGTTCGCGCGTCTCCGCCGCCGCTCTGGCCGGGGCTTCGAGCGCACGCGCGGCTTCTCTCTCCCGCCCGGCGAGCGCGTCGCGAAGCGGCCTGCCCAGCGCTGGCCAGGGCAGCACGGCCGACAGGCGCGCGCGCACCGCCTCCGGCAAGCCGGCAATCTCGCGGCTGGCGGCGGCGAGAATCACGCGGCCCTCGCCCGGGGGCAGCAAGGCCAACGCCTGTACGCCACCGGCCAGAACCGTTCCGTGCAAACCAGCGGCGGAGCCGGGCAGCACGCGCTCCACCGCCACGCCGGCCGACCGCAGAAAATCCTCCACGGCGTCCAGGCGTCCATCGGCGCCCCCCACCAGGCTCACCGGACCGCCGGTCATCTCCAGTTCCTCGATCCACATCCGCGCCGACGAACTTTCGACGGGCACCCGCGCGGTAAACAGCGAGCCTTTCCCCAGCACGCTTTCCACCTCCACCGTCCCGCCCATCGCCTCGCAGAGCCGGGCCACGATCGCCAGGCCAAGCCCGCTGCCGCCGCGCGGCCTGGTGTTCGAGCTGTCCACCTGCACGAACGGTTTGAAGATCTCCTTCCGCTGGCTGTCCGGAATGCCTAGCCCGGTATCCCGCACCTGAATCCGCAGCCACGAGCCTTCCTTGTCCTTCTCCTGGCTGAGCGCCAGCTCCACCTCGCCCTCTTCGGTGAATTTCACCGCGTTCCCGCAGAGGTTCGTCAGAATCTGGCGCAGACGGCCCTGGTCTGCCGTCACCCGCGCTGCCAGCATGGGGTCCAGGCGCAGCACGAACCGCAGGCCCGCGTCGCCGGCGATCACCTCCATCATCGACGCCAGTTCGCAGCCCAGTTGCGCGGGCGAAAACGGCTCACGGTTCGAGGGCAGCGGCCCCATGCGCAGGCGCGCCAGGTCCAGCACGTCATTGATCACGCTCAACAGGCATTGCACCGACGACCGGATGGCCGTGGCGTGCTCGCGCTGCTCCTCACGCAGCGGAGAGCGCAGCAGAAGGTCCGTAAAACCCAGCGCCGCGTGCATCGGCGTGCGGATCTCATGGCTCATCACGGCCATGAACTCGCTTTTCACACGCGAGGCCCGCCGCGCTTTTTCAAGCGCCCGCCGCGTGCGCTTGTGCGCGCGCCGTAACAGCAGCAGCAGCACCAGCATCGTCGAGAAGGCGATCAGGAGTCCGATGAACGCCATGAAGTAGGAGCGCCTCTCCTGCGCCACACGCTCGGCCGACAGCATCACCTCGCTCTCATAGGACACCAACGTGGGATACCGGGAGGCGATCCGCGACAGCGTTCCGTCCTGGAGCATCTCGTCCACTCGCGTCCGGAGCGATTCCACCAGCGCCTTCTCCGCCGGCAGCGACATGATGCTCAGCTCCATCTTCATCGCCCGGTGCGGAATCTGCCGCAAGGCGGCACTTTCGCAACCGGGCGGGCGCTTCAAAAGGATCCGCTGCATGTCATAGGAGTTCACCAACGCCGCGTCGGCCTGGCCGGAGCAGACGCCCGACACGCGGTCGGCCACCTCGCCGTGCACAGCCAGTTTCGCCCCCGGCAGCGTATCCCAGGCGGTGCGGCCGACGGGTGGAAAATCGGAGTACCATACCGTCCGCCCACGCATGTCTTCCGGCGAACGGAGGGACGAGTCCGCCCGCACCAGCAATTGATAGTCCACCACCCACCAGGGCCGGCTCACATGGAACCGCCGCTTCCGTTCGGGCGATGGATTCGCCGCCGCCCACACATCCACCTGCCCGTTGACCAGGGATTCGTCCATCCGCCGCGGGTAGAAGACCCATCGCACAGGGACTCCCTGCCTCCGGGCGGCTTCCGTGAGCACTTCCACATAAAAGCCAGTGGGCTGCCCAGTTTCGCTCAGGTAAGCCTCCGGCTCCCCAGGCGCCGCACCCAGTTTCATTACCGTATCCGCGGCCGCCATCGGGGTACCTGCGAACAACGCGGTCAACGCCGCGGCGCTTTGGACCCACCAGCGCATTCGTTTGTAATCCCAACCGTCCCTTACGGCTCCACTTACTCGCACCCTCAGCCACCAGGGAACGGCTATTATTACCACTTATCGTAATATATGGGGAATTTCTGTATCTGACTGATGTGGAACTATTCAGCCGTGCCCGATTTTTCCGCTCCTCCCGTCAGCCATCGCGCCAGCCAGCCGTGCCATGTCTGATAAAAGAAGCGGTTATCCTCCCCTTTGAGGATCCAGTGATTCTCATCGGGGAAAACCACGAGCTTACTGGGGATGCGTAAGCGCTGCAGCAGGCTCCAGTTCTCCAGAGTCTGGTTGAGCGGCACACGGTAGTCCTTTTCGCCCACAGTGAGAAGCATGGGTGTACGGAACCGTGCGGCATGGCGAACCGGGTTCTGCTCGCGCCACACGGGGCCTTGTTCCCACACCGGTCCGCCGTTGCCCAGCTCGCGGTGATAGATCGCGTCGCTGGTGCCCCACTGCGATTCCAGGTTGATCAAGCCCGCATGCGAGTACAGGCACTTATACCGCGTGGTGGTTGCCTGGAGCCAGTTCGCCATGTGGCCTCCATAGCTGGCGCCTCCGGCGGCCAGACGCGATTCGTCCAGGAAGGGGAACTGCCGCAGGGCCTCGTTCACCGCCTGGTCGATTTCGGCCCCCGGCGTTGCCAAAGGATCATTCTGAATGCGCTGGGCGAACTGCTCGCCAAACCCGGTCGAGCCGGTGTAGTTAGTCATTAGAATCGCGTAGCCAGGCGCGGCCATCAGGTTATAGTTCCAGCGCTGGTGAAACTCATCCCGCGACATCGTGTGCGGACCGCCGTGAATGAACACCACCAGCGGATATTTCTTTGCGGGATCGAAGGCCGGAGGCAGCAACAGCATGTTGTGAATGCGCCGTCCGCGCGTCGAGGTGAACCAGAACTCCTTCATGGGTTGCCAGTCGATCTCCGCCGCCGCGCTCAGATTGAACCGCGTCACGGGACGGTGTCCGGAGGGCTCCACGCGCACAATCTCGCCTGGTTCGTGCGAGCTGTTGTAGTTCGCCAGCACAACGGGCGACGCTGGCGCGCCGGCCAGCGCCACTCCGGTATACACGCCCGCCTGAACGGGCAGCAGCAGTCTGGGTTCGCCGCCAGAGGCGGCCACAGTGAAAATTTTCTCGTGCCCGGCCTCCTCCGCCGTCAGATAGATGGTCCGGCCGTCCGGCGACAGAACGTACTGGTTCACGGCGCGGTCGAAGCCGGGGGTTAGAAGCTGAAAGGAGGCCGCGCCGGAAGCCAGCGGCCAGGAGGCCGAGACAAGCCTCGGCAGGTGATACACCTTGCCGTCGTTTTCCACCTCGCGCAGGGCGAACAGCCTCGACCCATCGGGAGAAAAGCGCGCGCCGCCGTAGCTGAAATCGCCGCCAGCCAGCAGTTCGGGCTCGCCGGCCTCCAGGCCGGTCCTCCACATGTGGGTCAACACGGTCGCATAGGCGGCTGCGTTCCGGTTCTGAGTGGCTACGAAGACCAGACCTTTGCCATCCGGCGTCCAGACGCCCGTCAGGCTGGAGCCTGAAGTACCCGCGACGCCGTCGAATCCGGCCGTGGCTGCAAAACGCGTGCTGGCAAACAGATCCTTCACCGTGCGCGTGGCCAGATCGAGCGTGAGCAGGTGGGGTTTCCTGCCATCCAGCCAGTGATCCCAATTGCGGATGGGGAAGCCCTCATACACGAGCGCGTTGTAGGGGCGGGCTTTGCGTTCGGCCGCGGCCTTGCGGTTGGCCTCGTCGCCGGTGGCGCCCGGATAGATCCGGCTGGTGAACGCCAGCATTTTCCCATCCGGTGACCAGGAGGCGTTCGCGGCGCCGGTGCTGAGAGTGGTCAGACGTTCGGCCTCACCGCCCGCCGTCACGTGCAACAGGTACAGTTGCGCCTCATCGTCGCCTTCGCGCTTGGCCGAAAACACCAGGCGGCTGGAATCCGGCGACCATTCAGGTCCGCTCTCGGCGCCGCGCGTAAAGGTGATCTGCCGAGGTCCGGCCGAGCCATCGGCGGGCATCAGCCAGAGGTCCGAGCTGGTCTCCTTGCTGTCGTAAGCCGGACTGGTGACGGAAAACACCGCCCAGCGGCCATCAGGGCTCACCACGGGCGGGCCCACCCGCTTCATTTTCCACATCTGTTCGTGAGTGATGGGCGCCTTGGCCGCCAGAACCACCGTGCATGCGCACAGCGCCGCGGCATGGAACGCGAACCGCAATCTGTTCATATGCCCGTAGTGTACGGCTACCGCGCGGCGGCGGTAAAGGCGAGCACCACGTTGCCGGGGAGGCCGCCGGAGAGACCAAACCCGGACTGCGCCACTACGATGCCCTGCGCGACAATCGCCGCGCTGCCGTGAATCGAGCCGCCGCCCGTCCGGCTGCGCGTATCGAACGACCACAGCGGCGCGCCATCCCGTTCGCTGAAGGCCCACAGCTTGCCATCCATCGAACCGCTGAACACGGCGCCCGGAATCACGAACGGAGCGGCCGCGTGCACGCCCGCGCCGGCGCTCCACAGCTTCTTTCCATCGCGCAACCGCACCGCCGCCAGCCCCTTTGAAGCGCCCACATACAGTACGCCGCCGCCCACCGCCATTCCGGCGCGCACGCCGCCCGTACGGGTGGCCCAAACCTGCCGTCCCCCGGCATCGGGGTCCAGAGCCACCACGAAGCCCGGGGACTGCCCCACCAGCAGCAGGCGGGAGCCGTCCTCCAGCGTGTGCAGTACGGGCGCAACCTCGGCGGCCACGTCCCCGCCCTTGGTCTTCAGAGGCCGCTTCCACGCGACGCGCCCGGTGTCCAGCGCGAGCGCCAGCACGCCGCCCGCGTTCACATAGAGCAGGCGCTTGTTCACGTCCAGGGCGGGGGCGCTTCGCACCGCCGCCTCTGTTTCCGCCTTCCACTCCACCTTGCCCGACTCGTTGTCAAGAGCCACCACGGCGCCCTGCCCATCCGCGCCCGCCACGGGCACATACAGACGGTTTCCATACAACACCGGAGAGCCCGCGATGACCGCCCCGGCGCGCTCGTCCACTCGTGTTTTCCAGACCGTCTTGCCGGACTTCGCGTCAATTGAATAGGCCTGCGCCCTATCGTCTCCGAAAAACAGCGCGGAGCGCGCATGACGGTTGGTTCCCATGGAGAGGGCCGTCCGCACGGGGACATCGGCTCGGAAGGTCCACTCGGCGCAGCCAGATGCCGCTTGGAGCGCGTAGATGACGCCATTGGCGCTCCCCAGGTAAAGCCGGCCTCCCACCAGCACCGGCTGGCTGGTCAGGGCGTTCACGCCGGGCAGGCGTATCTCCCATGCCAGCGCCAGCTTCGGCACATCGGTTGCCGTCAACCCGGCCATCTCCGCGGTTTGTGAACGCGTGTTGGCCGCATCCGCGCCCCAGCCGTTCCAGAAGCTGGAATCGGTGCGCGGCTCCTGGCCCGCGGCGCACATTCGCGTCTGGCCCGCATCGCCCGGCACGCGCGGACCTGTCGAGTTATCCTGCGCCCCCGCGCCGTAAACCGCGGCGATCGCCGCCAATAAGGCTTTCCATGACCTCATCGCGCCAGTATAGTGTGGAGTATGCGCCGACGCGACCTTCTTTCCGCCCTTGCCGTTCCCGCCGCCCTTCCCACCGACACACTCTTCCGGAAGGATGCCGAACGTTACTGGCTGCAACTGCGCAAAGAACAGTTTCTGCTTCCGGACTCGCGCGCGTTCATGAACAACGGCAGCCTGGGCGTAACGCCGCGTCCCGTGCTGAAGGCCGTGGAAGAGTACATGGAGAACGCCGCCGCGCTGACGATTCCCGAGTATGAGTATCCGCGCTGGGGTTATGAGTCATTGGATTCGCAGCGCACCATCGCCGCCGCGTTTTTGGGCTGCCGGAAGGAGGATCTGGCGTTCACGCACAACGCCACCGAGGCGCTCTCCACCATCGCCGCCGGAATTGACCTGAAGCCGGGCGACGAGGTTCTCAGCACGGACCAGGAGCACCCTTCGGGGCGCGCCGGATGGCTGCTGAAGCAGGCGCGTTACGGCAATCCCTTCCGGGAAGTCCCGATGCCCATTCCGCCCGCCTCGCCCGATGCGCTTGCCGACGCCCTGTTGTCGGCCATCGGACCGCGCACGCGCGTGCTCTTTTTTTCCGGCATCCTTTCGGCGACGGGCCTGGTGATGCCGGTGCGCAAGATTTGCGACGCCGCCCGCGCCAAGGGGCTGATCACGGTGGTGGACGGCGCGCATGTGAACGGACAGATTCCGCTGCGGCTCGATGAGATGGGCTGCGATTACTATGCCGGCAGTCCGCACAAGTGGATGTTCGCTCCGGCCGGGAGCGGGATTTTGTATGGCCGTCCTGAAATGCTGGAGCGTTTGTGGCCTTCCATCGTCACCGGCGGTTGGGACCGCAAGCAGGACCACGCCGAACGGTTCATGAAGGTGGGCACCAACAACCGGGCCATCATCGAGGGCATGGTGGCCGGCATCCGGTTTGGCAATGAAATCGGCTGGCCGCGCATCTATGACCGCATCCACTCACTGGCCCGCACGGCGCGCGCCCGGGCCGCCGCACTGCCCTACGTCAAGCTCCTGACGCCGGACAACGATGCGCTGTACGGCTCGCTCATCTCGATCGACCTCGACAAAAAGATCGCCAACCCGTTCATGGCCGAGTGCGAGCGGCGCAAAATCTGGATTGTGCGCGGCACGCGGATTCGCGTCTCGTCGCACATTCATACGCGGCCGCAGGACATCGACGCCTTTTTCGGAACGCTGGAAGAGGTGGCTAAGAAGACGGGCGTCTGACCGCCTCTATATCGCCCACTCATGGTGGTCGGCCGTGAGCAGTTCCAGGCTGCCTTCACCCGGGATGGCGTCCAGCGGCAGCGCGCCGCGCCACAGCGAGAGCTTCATGCGCGGGATGTCGCCCGGTGAACGCCGCGTCTTTGACAAGGGAATCCGGATTTCCACCAGTTTTTGGCAGGCCAGTGTGACCGGTTCGGGCGCCGGTTCGCCCAGCGTCAGATCGCATTCGAACGCTTCGAAGGTCAGGTGGATGCGCAGGCCCATCTCGATCTCGTTGAAGTCCAGGCGCAGAAAGAGATACTCCTGGTCGGAGCCGTACAGCACGCGCACCAGCGGCGATTCGGCCCCGTGCATCGAGCTTTGCCGCCGGTCCGGCTTGTAGCATCCGGCGCCCATCCACTCGAAATAGGAGCTGTTCAAGCCGTCGATGGTTGCCGTCAGCGGCGATGAGGGCGGCGTATGGTCGGCCTGCGTGCTGGTCATCATGATCGGCCGGGACAGCTCGTCCGGCGGCGGCTGATTCAGAGCCTGGTACACGTTGGCCAGGTGCGAGCGGTAGAGGCGGTCGAACTCCGGCGCGTTGTCGGAAAAGTGTTCGGGTCCGTACCACCAGCACCAGTCGGACCCCTCGGCGATCAGCAGCTCCTCGTAGGCCAGCTTGCGCTTCTCTTCGGGCAGTCGGCTCCCCTCGGGCGAGGCCAGCACGCGGTCGTAGGTTTGCCGCGCATCCAGCAGCAGTTCCCAGGCGTGGTTGTCCTCCTGCGCGCCGATCCAGACGTCGAAGTTGGCGTTAATCCACGAGCCGGGAAAGATGCGGCTGAGGGAGCGGGGCTGTATGGCCTGATGGGCCTCCGACACCGTCACGGCCGCCATGTCGGACGACTCGGAGATGCGCCGGTAGAGCTCACGCAGGAAGGGCCGTCCATTCAGGTCGAAGTGCTCCCAGGCGTTTTCACCGTCCAGGATCACGGGCACCATGGCCGGTTCGCCCCGGTGCACAAACGGCGCGCAGTTTTCCCGGATGCGGTCCAGGAAGTGGCCCGCCGCCTCGCCCGCGCCCATGCGCGAGTAGACGAAGCCCACCAGGTCGGAAAGATAGTGATCGCGGAAGATCATCCGCATCGAGCGGCCTTCCTGCGCCCAGTTGTAGGTGCGGTAGGTTTCGTCGGTGCCGGCCGTGTGGCCCAGGGTCCGCGAAAGCACGCCGTTGTCGGTAGCGGCCCACTGAAAGCCCTCCTCGGCCGCCAGCGCCAGAGCCTGGTCCGACACCGAGCCCTCCGAAGGCCACAAGCCGGCGGGGGCGGCGCCGAATAGCTTCGTCATAAACTCGCGCGCCGTGCGCAACTGGTGCCGGGCATCTTCGGGATAGCGGAAGGGGCGGGGCAGAGGCACGCCGGGATGCGCCACGGCGGCGATCTGCGAATCGCACAGCAGAGGCAGAATGGGGTGGTAGAAGGGTGTGGTCGAAATCTCGATTTGGCCCCGTTGGGCGAACTCACGGTAGACGGGAATCACTTTCCCGCAGATTTCGCGCTGCTTCCTGCCCATCAGCGCCTGGTCCTCCAGCGTGTAGCCGGAGCCTTTGCGCACCAGGCGCGCCACGTCGGGGTCGTTGTCCAGGAACTCCTCGTCGAACCAGGCCAACTGCGACAGCACCTGCAGGTCGCGCATCGCCTGCGGGTGCAGCAACTGACGGGCCCGGCTGAAGTCGTTGCCCGAGCCCTGCCAGGAGTCGTACAACTCGCCGTAGCGCGGATAGCGGCGGATCATCTTGTTCGGATGCGCCTGGAAAAAATAGCGCAGAATGAACTGCTTGTCGTCTTCGGTCAGCTCTTCGGCCGGTTTCAGAGCCGCCCGCAGAAAGGGGTCCAAAGCCTTCCCCTCGGCGTACTCCTGAATCTGCACCACCATGGACGGCACGAGGTTGAACGTCTGGTGCACATTGGGGAACTCTTCCAGCACCTTCACCATGCCGTAGTAGTCTTTCAGGGCGTGCATGCGGGTCCACGGCAGGTGATACTCACCACTGATCAGGTCCTTATAAAAAGGCTGATGCATATGCCAAACAAAACAGATGTGGATCTTTGCCATGGGAGTTCGTCAGGGGAACAGGTTGCCTGGGGCAGCCCGCTATACCGCTTATCCAATATTTTACCGCTCGTGCTGTAATGGCGGCATGAGACTGTTCATGGGTATGGCCGTGTTTGTCTGCCTCCTTCCGGCCCAGGAGATCCGCTGCCCCCAAACGATTGAAACGAAACCTCAGGTGCTGGCAAAGGAGGCTCCCGGCTGGAAGGCTGTGGCGAGGGACAGCCGTCATGAGCTGGCCAATGTCACTGTCTATGATGGTCCTATCGAGGAAAATGCCTCGCTGGTGCCGGACGGCACACGGAAGGTGGGAAAAAAGGTGGAGGAGTTCTGGAAGCTCGATGCGAAGAGCAGGCGCGGCTACTGGCTCCAATGCCAGTATGCGGCCACCTCGCTGACGCTGGTCCGCCCCGCTTCCAAAGGGGCTGCCTCGTGCGTCGTCACCGCGAACCCGGCGATGACGCTCGAAGGCCGCGCCGTCATCGAAGCCGCCGTCTGCAAATAGACACCCGGTAAGCGGCGGGGGGCGGAAGGCCGCCCCCATGCCACTCGCCGTGGGGCTCTAACATTCGCGCAAGGTCCGCTCCACTTCGGCCCGTACGGCCGCGGCAAACTGGGGATCCCGCATCCGTTCGGCCGTAATCTCGTTGATGTCGATCTTCCGGCTCCGTTCGCGCAGCGCCCGGCCGGCCTCGGAGGCCAGAACCTCCAACTGCCGGTCATCCAGGCCGCGAATCATCTCTTCAATGGATTCCATGTCCTTCTCCCTTTCGTTCCGTGGTTGTCACTCTTAAATAGTTGGATCCAGTTCCCGGGCCAGGCGCTCGAAGGCCACCTTCCGCTCGTCGGCCCAGCGCAAATGCTCGTTGCCGCGCCGGTCGTACTCGTCGGCCTGCGCAAACAGACGGCCGGACACCGTGTTCACTGGGTCGAACACGATTCCCCCTTCGTGCAGCGCCGCCTCCGACATCAGCTCCGCCGTCCTGCGGAAGCGCTCCTGGCCGGTTTTGCGCAGCTCCTCGCACAGGGCGAAGTTCGCCTCCGCCTCACAAAACAGCAGGCCGATCTCGGCCTCCGGTAACTGGCGCTCGGCAATCCGCAACGCCGCCCGCGAAACCGAACGGAACTCCCGTTCGGCCTCCTCTAGCGACCGGGTAGCCTCCCCCACGCCCTTCGGCTTTTCCGGAGCGGCAATCCAGATCTCATCCAGACGGGCCGCCGCCTCCCGCACCTTGCCCTGCGCCTCACGCGCCCGCAGCGTCAACCGCCCGTGCGACTCCCGCAGGTGCTCCACGCGCCGCCGGCACTCTTCCCGCGCCGCAATCGCCGCGGCCGGCGCCTCGCTCTTCTCCGCGGCCTCGATCAGCTCGCGAACCTTCCGCTGCAACTCCGCCTGCGCCTCGGCGTCCGACTCATGGGTCTTAACCTCAATTTGTGGATATTCCATCTCTGCCATCGACGGCTCCGCGCCCGCCTCCTGCAGCAATTCTGATGACCAACCCCTTCGCGCGCCGCCCCGGCGCTCAACGATCCCCCTGAAAACACGGCTCAAAAAACGCCTTCCTGGCCGTGAACCCCGGTCCGGCCCGTAAAGCCGCCCCCTATAATGGATTTGCCTTGGAACCCCACGAGATTCCCGATTGGGACGAATACTATCTGAGCATCTGCGAAGTGGTCGCCCGGCGCAGCAAGGATCCCAACACGCAGATCGGCTGCGTCATCGCGGGACCGGCGCGCGAAATCCGCTCCACCGGATACAACTCCTTCCCCCGCGGCATTCGCGACGATGTCCCGGAACGCTCCGTGCGTCCCACCAAATATCTTTGGATCGAGCACGCCGAGCGCAACGCCATCTGCAACGCCGCCCGCTCGGGCACCTCCACCGACCATTGCACGATTTATGTGGAGATCATGCCCTGCATGGACTGCGCGCGCGCCATCGTCCAGGCGGGCATCCGCGAGGTGGTGGTCAGCCGGAAGCGCATGGCGCAATACTCCAGCGCCTACTACGACGAGCACTTCGGCAACTCGGAAACGCTGTTCGAGGAGGCCGGCGTCAAGGTCCGCCGCGTGTAGCCGCGATGGCCAAGAAAAAGCCCAGTCCCGTGCCCCGGAAGCGCAACCTAACCGCCGCTCTGGCGAAGAACCAGAAATCCGGCGCCATGAAAGACAGGCGCGCCCCCCGTGGCGGCGCCCGCAACGAGATGCGGGAAGACCTGCGCGAGAGCGAATAGCGCGTCCCGGCGCGGCCGGCGCCTAGCCCTGCTGCTTCACCACGTTCATCGCCGTGGCGATGATACTGCTGATATCGGCCAGGTTCGTCGGAATGATCAACGTATTGCCGCTCTTGGCCAGGTTGCCGAACTGTCCAATGTACTGCTCGGCCACGCGCAATTGCACGGCGTCCCGCCCGCCCGGCTCGTGAATCGCCGAAGCAACCGAACGCAGGCCCTCGGCCGTGGCGTTTGCAATCGCCCGGATCGCCGACGCCTGGCCCTCGGCCTCGTTGATCTGCTGCTGCCGCCGCGCCTCGGACGCCTTGATGATCTTCTGCTTCTCACCCTCGGCGTTGTTGATCGCCGCGTCACGCTGGCCTTCCGAGGTGAGAATCACGGCCCGCTTCTCGCGCTCGGCCCGCATCTGCTTCTCCATCGCGCTCAGCACGTCGTGCGGTGGCGTGATGTTCTTGATCTCATAGCGCATCACCTTGACGCCCCACGGCTCGGTGGCTTTGTCCACTTCGGTCACCACCTGCGTGTTGATGTTGGTGCGCTCCTCGAAGGTCTTGTCCAGGTCGATCTTGCCCACCTCGGAGCGCAGCGTCGTCTGCGCCAGTTGCGAGATCGCGAACCGGTAGTCGGAAATCCCATACGAGGCCCGTTCGGGATTGAGCACGCGCAGGTAGAGCACGCCGTCCACGCCCACCTGCACGTTGTCCCGCGTGATGCAAACCTGCTCGGGAATGTCGACAGCCATCTCCTTCAGCACATGCTTGTAGCGGATCACGTCGACGAACGGCACCAGAATGTGAAAGCCCGCGTCCAGCGTGCCCGCGTACCGCCCCAGGCGCTCCACCACGTAGGCGTTCTGCTGCGGCACCACCACGGCGGTCTTGGCGACGATGATGACGAACAGCAGGATCAGTGCGGCGACAACCAGAATGCCCGATTCCATGAAGGGTCCCTCCGTTGGATGTTGTGAGCGATCAGCTTATCAGGCGCGGACATCGAGCGTCAGCCCGTCGATGCGCTCCACGCGCACCCGCTGGTTCAACTGAATGGGAGACTCGCCCAGGTTGCGCGCGCTCCACGACGAGCCCCGCAGCTCGGCCTTCCCCACTCCACCGGCCGGAATCTCCTCCAGCGCCACCGCCGTCTCGCCCACCAGGGAATCCACCTGCGTCTGCGGCATGGTGTGCTTGAAATACTCGAGCAAAGGTTTGCGGAACAGCAGCAACGCCGCCACGGAGAGCGCCAGAAACACCAGACCCTGCGCCGGCGCGCCCGGCTGCCAGCCCGCCAGGCTCAACACGCCCACGGCGAGCGCCCCGATGCCGAAAAAGAGGGTAAAGAATCCGCCCGGCGTCAGCATCTCGATGCCAAGCAGAATGACGCCAGCCAGCACCCACATCCACCAGGCGATCACCAGCGGCTCCATGAGCGTATCCTCCATGCGGCGGCCAAGCGGCGGCTCTCAACCCGCCCGCCCCCAGCGATCCCAATTGTACGGTACGCGCGCCCCGGCGCAAAGGTTGGCGGGTGGTGGCGCGGCCTAAAGTTCTTACCCGAGAGCGACGATGAATTCCCCGTGGAAGTCTCCTGCGACTTCAGTCTGCCTTTTCGCGAGCAGGTTTCGCGCTGGCTCGGCCAGATGCCCCCGGCGCGCCCTGGGGAGCGTGTGCGCGTGTTCGCCACGGGCCGCTCGCGAATCGTCGTCGCCGATGAGTTGGACTGTCCCGAGGGGTTTACGCTGGGCGATGTTCTGGTGGTGCGCGGTGACCTGCGTTGTGGCGCTCGCAGCCATTTCTCCGGGCCCGTGTTTGCCGGTGGCATCTGTGAAATCGGAAAGCAGAGCCGGCTGATGGCGCTCGCCGCCGGCCAACGGCTTGTGCTGGGAACAGGTGTGCAGGTAAGCGATTGGGCGGACGCCGAGGGCGCCGTGGACGCCCGCCCCGGCGTGAGCATCGGTGGCGCGCTGGCTTCGCGCACCTCTATCCAGTTAGGAGAGGGCGCCGGTGCGGCGGCCCTGTTTGCCCCCGGCATCGTGTCGGGCTCCCCGCAAACCGCCACCCCGCTGGAGGTGGCCGGAACGAAACTGGTGGCCTGGGAGCCGCCACACAAGAATCCCCACCCGGAAGAGCTGGCGGGGGGGCTGGCCTACGGATTCAAGCCAGCGAAATTGACCGCTCTCGGGGCCGACACCTGGTTGTACGACGGCAGTCTTCAGTTCACCTCGCCCGTGCTTCTCCGCACCAAGCTCGTGGTGCGGGGCTCGTTCCGTTGCGCCGCCGGCAGCCTGCTCGATGACGATGTCAAAGCGGGGGGCGATATCACCATTGGCACGGGATCGATGGTCCATGGACACCTTACGGCAAAGGGCAACCTGACTCTCGGCGCCGGGTCCTATTTCGCCGGCGACCTGCGCGCTGAGCTCACGCTACGTCTTCGCACCGGAGTGCGCGGGTTTCGCCAGGGATCGCCGGTTCAGGTCACTTGCGCCGGCCGTCTGATGATGGAGCCGGGCGCACTGGTTCGCGGCTACATCAAGTCCGCCCAAATGGCTCGGGCCTGCGCCGCCGAAGCGCCCGCCGGCCTCGATCTGCTCCTTGCGGAGGCCTGATTGCACCCACACTTGCCCCGGTTCTGTTCTAGTACTCCAAAATCTGCTAGGATCAACGATATGTTAGTTCTACCCCTCGTCTACCGGGGGGGCGACCTGCAAGCCGAGTTTCTATTGCGGGCCAGGGCTATCCCCGTCCCACTGCAGGCGTCGTGTGCGCAACAGCCGTCAACCTTCCTTTTCTAACGAATGTATCCACCGAGAAATTTTCCTCCCCGCCGTCCGAGAGTCCGTGAAAACGTAAACGAAGCCATCCGGGCGCCCCAGGTGCGCGCCATCTTCCCGGATAGTGAAGTGGTCGTCTTGCCCACTCCCGAGGCTGTCAAACGCGCCAAGGACATGGGCCTCGACCTGATCGTCGTGTCGCCCACCGCCGATCCGCCGGTGGCCAAGGCCATGGACTATGGCCAGTGGCAGTATGAGACCAAGAAAAAGGCTCATGACGCCCGGAAGAAGCAGCATGTGATCCTGGTGAAAGAGGTGAAGTTCCGCCCCAACACCGACGACCACGATTACGAGTTCAAAAAGAACAACGCCATCCGTTTCCTCAAGGAAGGCAACCGCGTGAAAGCCGTCGTGCAGTTCCGCGGCCGTGAAATCGCGCACACCGACCTCGGCCACAAACTGCTGCAGCGCTTCGCCAAGGATCTTGCCGGCATCGGCGCCGTGGAAGGCCAGCCCAAACAGGAAGGCCGCAATGCCCACGTCATCATCAGCCCCGTGAAGACGGCGCCGGCAAACAAAGATAAGGACAAGCCGGCCAAGGCCCAACCGCCTGCCGGGCAGCCAGCCGAACCGCAGGCCTGAAGGCCGGCGGAGTTCTCGAATCGCCGGAAAACCGCCAAAACATTTGACTTACGTTTTGTTTGACGCCGCCGCGCCTGCGGTGGCACACAAAGCGTTGTTATACAAGTGTTGTTTTCGGTTTTCATGAGCCTGTAACCCATAGCACAACATATAGATATTTTCCTTGACAGCCCACTAGCTATAGGGGGAAACTGGCAAGCGCCTGCCGATTTCTCGACCAACTTTCTAATAGGTTTCTCAGGGAATCGGCTAAGTGTCTGACGACGGAGGATTTGCTATGGGACAGTTGACGGTTGACCTTGGTTCGCGGCTGGGCGAGCTGAAACGGTCCTTGCCGGTTGAGCAACGCACGGGAATTGCTTTTCCCCGGTATTTCACGGCTGGGTTGGCTGCCGGGAAAACGCCCTACGACGAAATCAGTTGGGAGTTGCGCACCGCCACCATCGGCAACGACAAGGGCGCCATCATATTTGAGCAGCGCGACATCGAGATGCCGGCCGACTGGTCTCAAACGGCCACCAATATCGTCGCCAGCAAGTACTTCCACGGGAAGATGGGCTCTCCCGAGCGGGAACGCTCGCTGTCACAACTGGTTCACCGCGTGGTGGACACCATCGCCGACTGGGGCATCGCCGGCCGCTATTTCCGCACGCAGGAGGATGGCGAGAATTTCCGCAATGAGCTCGCCCACCTCATGCTCACCCAGAAGGCTTGTTTCAATTCGCCCGTCTGGTTCAACGTCGGCGTGAAGAGCGAAGCGCGCGGCTTCGGCTGGTATCACGACGAACGGACGCAAACGGTCCACCGCGTGGAAGAGGGGCTGCACCGTCCGCAGTGCTCGGCCTGCTTCATCAACTCCGTGACGGACTCGCTGGAATCCATTCTGGAGCTGGCCAAGACCGAGGGCATGTTGTTCAAGTACGGCTCCGGCACCGGCACCAACCTGTCGGCCCTTCGCGAAGAGGACGCCATCCTGTCGGGAGGCGGCCGCGCCTCGGGACCGCTCAGTTTCATGAAGGGCTTTGACGCCTTCGCCGGCGTCATCAAAAGCGGCGGCAAGACGCGCCGCGCGGCGAAAATGGTGATTCTCAACGCCGAGCACCCCGACGTGGAGAAGTTCATCTGGTGCAAGGCCAAGGAAGAGAAGAAGGCCCACACGCTGATCGACAGCGGGTATGACTCCTCGCTCGACGGCGAAGCCTATTCGAGCGTCTTCTTCCAGAACGCCAACAACAGCGTGCGCGTCAGCGATGAGTTCATGCACGCCGTGGTGTCTGACGCCGATTGGTGGACCAAATCCGTCAGCAGCGGCGCTCCCGTGAAGCGCTATCGCGCGCGCGACATGATGAAGCAGATCGCCGAGGCCACCTGGCAGTGCGGCGATCCCGGGATGCAGTTTGATTCCACCGTCAACCGGTGGCACACATCGAAGGCCAGCGGCCGCATCAACGCCTCCAACCCTTGCTCGGAGTACATGTTCCTGGACGATTCGGCCTGCAACCTGGCCTCGTTCAACCTGGTGAAGTTTGTCGGTCCCGATGGCCAGTTCAACGTCGAGGCCTACCGCCACGCCGTTGACACGATGATCACGGCCATGGAGATCATCGTCGAAAACGCCAGCTACCCCACCGGCCGCATCGCCCAGAATTCGCGCAATTTCCGCCCTCTCGGCCTCGGCTACGCCAATCTCGGCGCCCTGCTCATGTCACAGGGCATCGCCTACGACTCCGACGAAGGCCGCGCCTGGGCCGCCGGACTGACCGCCGTCATGTGCGGACAGGCTTATCTCACCAGCGCCCGCATCGCCGAGTGCACCGGTCCATTTCCCGAGTACGCGCCCAACGAGTCGAGCTTCCTCGAGGTGATTCGCATGCACCGCGATTCGGTTCCCAGCATCGACTCCCGTAAACTGCCCGCCACTCTCTTTGAGGCCTCCCGCCAGTGCTGGCACGACGCCTATGAAAAAGGCCGTCTCGTCGGCTTCCGCAACTCGCAGACCACCGTCATCGCCCCCACGGGCACCATCGGTTTCATGATGGATTGCGACACCACCGGCATCGAGCCCGAGTTGGCGCTGATCAAATTCAAGAAGCTCGTGGGCGGCGGCGGCATCAAGCTCGTCAACAACACCGTCCCGTCGGCGCTGTTCAAGCTGGGCTACAACGCCGGGCAGGTGGAGAAAATCGTCTCGCACATCGACGCCACCGGTACGATTGAAGCCGCTCCGGGGATCAAGGACGATCACCTGCCCGTCTTTGACACCAGCTTCCGCCCGCAAAACGGCACGCGCTTCATCCATCACATGGGCCACGTTCGCATGATGGCGGCGACGCAACCGTTCATCTCCGGCGCCATCTCGAAAACGATCAACATGCCCGAGGAGTCCTCCGTCGACGACATCATGGATGCCTACGTCGAAAGCTGGCGGCTCGGCCTGAAAGCCGTGGCCATCTACCGCGACGGCTCCAAGCGCGTTCAGCCCCTCAGCTCAGGCTCGGGCAAAGGCGAGAAGAAGGGCGAGGGGATCACCGTCACCAGCCAGATTGTCGAGAAGATCGTCTACAGGCCCATGCGCCGCCGCCTGCCCGAGGTGCGCAACTCGGTTACGCACAAATTCTCCATCGCCGGACACGAAGGCTACATCACGGTTGGCCTCTTCGATGACGGCCTGCCGGGCGAACTCTTTGTCCGCATGGCGAAGGAGGGTTCCACCATCTCCGGACTCATGGACAGCTTCGCCACCGCCATCAGTTTCGGACTCCAATACGGCGTGCCTTTGAAGTTCTATGTGGACAAGTTCAGCCATGTCCGGTTCGAACCGAGCGGCTGGACCGGGAACAAACAAATTCCCTACGCCAAGTCGATCATGGACTACATCTTCCGCTGGCTGGGCTCCTACTTCCTCGGACCGGAATACAAAACCACGGAAGTGGGGGGCGAAACGATGCTGAAGCCCACCGAGCCGGAGCCGCAGCAGTCGCTTCCGTTCGACCAAGGCAGCTCGGACGCCCCGCTGTGCGCCGAGTGCGGCTCCATCATGGTGCCCAACGGCGCCTGTTTCAAGTGCGAAAACTGCGGTGGCACCAGCGGCTGCAGTTAAGCCGCGCCGCCGAACCCGCTCCCATTTCAACCTGGCTCCCGCCGGTCCCCATCCAGGGGGCCGGCTTTTTCATGGCCAGCGGGCCAAAGCAAAAGGGCGGCGTCCCGGAGGACACCGCCCTTCATGATGTAATTTCCGGTTGAAAGCTTACTTGCGCCGGCGGAGCAGGCCCGCCAGCAGCAAACCGCCGCCAACTAGCGCGACCGAGCCAGGCTCCGGCACACCTGTGTTCTGCAACTGGTACTGCAGGTTGTCGATCACATGGCCGTCGCCGCCGTTGTCCAGCAGCTCGATCCGGCTGATCAGGCTCGTCGTCGTGAACGTCACCGTTCCACTGTCGCCGCTGCCCGGGACAAAATTAATCACTTCGGCCACGTTGCCCAGGTCGTCGAACGCCGTCAAAATGACACGCGGGGAAGGCGTGGGGTTCGTGTCCCACACGTCCAGCGAAATCGTGTTGCCCTGCGCATACCAACTCGCGCCATTTCTCTGAAAGTCGATGGTGACCGTAGCCGGGTTGCCCGGATCGGTGCCGGCCGTGTTAATGGCCAGGTAGTTGCCGCCGATCGGCAGCACCTCGCCCGGTTCGCCGGTGATCACTTCCAAACGCGACGTGTTCTCATCGCCAGTAATGTCGATTCCGAGCGTCATCAACTGGCCGTCGAACGCCGGGTCCGCGCTCCCCGAATTCGCATTCCCCGGAAACGCCCCGTAGCTCCCCACGGTGAAGCTGCTAAAGTCTACAAGCACCGCGGAGAAGGCAGGAAGCGCCAATAGGAGAGCGGTGCAAGCCCTCACACAATTCATAAACATGATTCTGACTATCCTCCAAAAGTCCCTGGTGAAATCACCTAGCTAGACACTCCACGTTCTAAGTACTAGGCGGTACCTCCACCTTATCGTCTAGTGTAGGCCAGGAGTTTAGAGGGTGCAATGGAAAAATATCGTCTTTCGTTCGTTTTATTTTAAGGGAAAACCATAAGTGACACTCAAGGAACACCTGAAGTGCAGAAATTTACAACAATGTACTGGAGCTAAAAAAGTAGTAGTACTATATTTTGCTATTTGTTCGCCACGTCCGAGTCTAAGACCAATAACTGCGATCCAAACTCCGGTATTGCACTGACTCGGCTAGGTGCTTTGCCGCAATTTGCGGCGTCCCGGACAGGTCTGCAATCGTCCGCGCCACCTTTAAGATGCGATCATGCGCCCGTGCGCTCAAACTCATGCGCCGCACCGCCATTTCCAGTGTCTGCTCCCCTGGGGCATCGAGCGCGCACAGGGAGCGGATCTCACCAGGAGGGATGTGGGCGTTATAAAAGCCGCGCGCAAGTTGCCGCTCCCTTGCTGCCAAGACCCTTTCCCGCATGATGGTCGAGTTCTGCCCGCCGGCCTTCCCCCGCAACTCCTGGTACGGCACCGCGGCAACAGCCACATGCAGGTCGATCCGGTCCAGCAAAGGGCCGCTGATCTTGCCCAGGTAGCGTTGGATGATGGCGCCCGTGCACCGGCACTCCCTCGTCTGATCGCCATGAAAGCCGCATGGACATGGATTCATTGCGGCCACCAGCATGAACCGGGCGGGAAAGCTCAGTGACATCTGGGATCGCGATAGGTTCACGCAGCCTTCTTCCAAGGGCTGGCGCAGTTGTTCCAGGACGTTACGGGCAAACTCGGGCAGCTCATCCAGGAACAGGACGCCATGGTGCGCCAGGCTTGCCTCGCCGGGGCGCGGCGTGCCCGAGCCGCCTCCCAGCAGACCCGCGTCGGAAACCGCATGGTGTGGCGACCGGAATGGCCGCTCTTTCAGGAACCCTACGCCGGCTGGCAGCACGCCGGCGATGGAGTGTACCTGCGTGGCTTCGAGCGCCTCCTCAAATGTCAGGGGCGGCAGAATGCCGGGAATCCGCCTGGCCAGCATGGTCTTGCCCGAACCCGGAGGCCCGATCATCAGCACGTTGTGAGCGCCGGCCGCCGCCACTTCCAAAGCGCGCTTGGCCGAGGTCTGCCCGCGGACGTCCTGAAAATCCGGCGTCTCCTCGCCTGCGGCGGTAGCATGCGCCGCCACCGGACGCGCCGGCTCGGCCGGACACCGCCCACTCAGCACGCCCACCACCTCGGACAGATGAGAGAGGCCCAAAACTTGCACACCGTCCACCACCGCCGCCTCGGCCGCGTTGTCCGTGGGAACAATCAGACGCCGCAAGCCCCTCGCTCGCGCGCACACAGCCATCGAAAGAGCGCCGCGCACCGGACGCAGCGTGCCATCCAGGGACAATTCCCCGGCGAACAGCGTATCCGAGGACGGCTGCACAATTCCCATCGCGCCCAGAATGCCCAGCGCCATAGGCAGGTCGAACCCCGCCCCTTCCTTGCGCACATGGGCCGGCGCCAGGTTGATCGTCACGCTTTTGTTGGGATAACCGAAGCCCGAGTTCAGCAGCGCGCTCTTGATTCGCTCCCGGCTCTCCCGCACCGCCGTGTCCGGCATCCCCACCGTAACGAAGTCGCGGCCGGAGCCGGAGGGGTACATATCCACCTCGACATCGATCAGGCGGGCTTGTATGCCGTGCAGAGCGGCGCTGGAGGTGCGAAAGAGAGCCACTACTAACGGGGGGTGTGCGCAGCCGCCAGTTGCTCTCACTCCTAGGCGCGTGCGCTCTACTCGACCACGAACGCCGAGCGGGATTCGAAGCTCTGATTTCCCACCACGTCACGCACCCGTAACACCACTGTATAGGTCCCCGGCGCGACATCCGGCGACACCGTCAGGCTGAACGTGCCCGGCACCGCGCGCTTGGGATAAAAGTTCGCCTCGGCCAGCCGGGCCGCCTCTTCCTGTTGGAACACGCGGCTGCCATCGGCCCGCAGCACTTCTATCCCGTAGGTCACCTCGAACCGGTTATTCGCGCCAAAACGGTAGCCGGTGATGTCGAACAGCGCCCACAGCACATCGCCGCGGCGGTACACGGCCTTCTCCAGCGGCGGCGTCTGCGCGTTGGGCTCGGAGCGGTAATAACGGATGTTCCGCACGGTCAGCTCGGGACTGGGCTCCACGTCGTAGCCCGAGACGGGAACGGAGAGCGTGCGCGAGGTCTCCCGTCTGGCGTACTCGTCGGTGAGCGTGATCGTCAGCTTGTAGCCGCCCGAGGGCATCAGCGGGGGCAGCAGCGCCTGCCAGTGCTGTTTAGGCTTCCACTCTTTATCCTGCTCGGCCAGCTCGCCTTCCACTTTGCCGGCGCCCGGCGCCACCACCAGACGGTCTGCCCCATCCCGCAGCTCCACTCGCCAACTCAGCTTCACGAAGCTGCGCTCGTCCTGCTTCTCCTCGCGCTGGTAGCCTTGAATCCGGAAGGCCAGATAGATGGTCTCGCCCGGATAGTGGCGATACGAGGGTCCGGGCGGGGGAGCGTCCTCGTACTGGCTCACCACGGCCTCGACAATCGACAGCCCCGGCGTCTCCGCCTTGGGCTGAGCCCACAAGGGCAGGCAGAGCAGCGCGCCTGTCAGGGCCGCCCTAGTGGCCTTCCTTCGTCTCCGTGCCGGGCTCGAACTTGTCATTCTCCTTCAGACGCAACGGAATGGAAACCAGCGCCGTCGCCTCCTTTTCCAGGTCGCCGCCGTCGGTCAGCAGCAATTTATAATTGCCCGGTTTCACATCGAACACAAACCGCCCCGGCAGCGTGTCCGCCGGTTTGATGGCGCGATACAGGCCGAACCACTCCTCCACACCCTTGCCGTCCTCCACCTCCAGGATCTGCCGGTTTCCCGCATCCACCAGGTTCAGCAACGGCAGGTTCACCTCCCGGTTGCCCGAGTTGGTAACGGTGGCGCGGATCGTGAGAAACTTGTTCTGCGGAATGCGGGGCGAAGCCTCGCCGGGCAGTTCGTTCAACCAGTCGGCCTCCAGAATCGTGTAGATCAGCGGGCCCACCTGCACGCGTTCTCCCATCTGATACACGGCGGTCTGGTTGGCTGAACCTCCCGCGCCACAGCCGGCCAGCAGCATGGCCAGCCCCAATCCGATGCCGGACGCCACCCGGCGGGTGCGGCCCGCTGTGAGTAGAGACATGATGCGATCCTCCAGTAGATTTACCAAAACGCCTAACTGTGATGCTATGACACGCCAGGCGTGTGAGGCAATCACGCCACGCCAGGCGTGTGAGGCAATCACGCCCTTCGGCCGGCGTGCGGCGGCGGCACTGGCCCTGCTCGCACTCTTGAGCCTTCCCGCCTCAGCCCAAGGCGTGCATCCGGTCTCCGGACGCCGTATCGCCGGCGTCATGGGGGTTGCCGGAGCCAATTGGCTCGTCCGGCCCGAGCGCGTCGCCGAAGAGAACCCGGAAAAGGCCATCCGCATGTTGGAGTTGAAGCCCGGTATGATCGTCGCCGACATCGGCGCCGGCGTCGGCTACTACAGCCTGAAACTGGCCTCCGCAGTCGGCGCTTCCGGCAAGGTCTATGCCACCGACATTCAGCCCGGCATGATCGAACGCCTCCGCGCCAACCTCGCCCGTGAAGGTGTGCGCAACGTCGAACCGGTCCTCTCCACCCCAACCACCACGGGACTACCCACGGCCTCGATTGACCTGATGATTCTCGTGGATGTGTATCATGAATTCGCCGAACCGCAAAAAATGATCGCCGAGCTGCGCCGCTCTTTGAAGCCCGATGGCCGCCTCGTCCTGTTCGAGTTTCGCAAGGAAGATCCGGCGGTTCCTATCCGGGAAGAGCATAAAATGAGTGTTGCCGAAGCCAAAGCCGAACTCGAGGCCGACGGCCTGGTGCTCGAAAAGGTGCTGCCGGATCTTCCCTGGCAACACATGATGTTCTTCCGTCAGAGGACTTCAGGAAAATGAGTAAAGGCACAATTTACCCGAGCGAGCATTCGACACTTTTCGACAGTTCGACGGGCGCGCGCGTCCATCAAATGACCGGCGCCCCCTGCATCCAGCACGCCACCTACTTTTTGCAAAGCTCATTTTCGCCTGATGGCCAGTCGCTACTTATTGTGAGCTATCGCTCAGGATCGGCCCAATTCTATGAAATAACACCATTTCCTGATGGGCAAATGCGTCAACTCACAGATGGCGCCGCAGTCCATGCCTTCTCCCCGGCCTACACCGCCGATGGTTCGCACATTCTCTTTGTGCGTGGTGGCGGCGTGTGGGAACTTGACCGACGATCCCTGTCGGAACGGTGCATTGTCGATATGCCGGGGGTTCAACTGGGCGAAATCTCGATTGGTGATGGTGGCCAATGGCTGGTTGCCGCAGCCAAACGGGGCTCACAGAGCGGAATTGTCACCGGACGCACGGATGGCTCCAGTTGGCGCTTCCTGGACTTCCCCCGCACCGTTATTCACCCGCAATTTCATCCATTGGAACCAGAATGGATCGAGTTCGCCGCGGACCCCGCGCCCCGAATGCACCGCATCCGACGTGACGGCACAGGCGTGGAGTGCCTGTATCAGCATGACAACGAAGAATTTGTCGTGCACGAAACCTTCCTCGGACGCACCGGCGACCTGGTGTATACCGTCTGGCCCCACGCCCTGTGGCGGATGAACTGGCAGACGCGCGAACGCACCAAAATCGCTGACGGCAACGCCTGGCACATCACCCCCAGCCGTTCCGGCTCACTGGTTTTGTGCGACACGAACCATCCCGATCGCGGGCTCCATCTCATTGACGTCAAAAATGGTGAGTGGACACTCATTGGCGAGAGCGGAGCCTCTAGCGGGGGCTCACAATGGAAAACCTCCCGCTACGCCCTCGCCGAGGACTTCGCCCGCGCCCGCAACGCGGCGCAGGCCGGCGCGCTGAGTTGGATGGAGGTCTCCACCGACACCGTGTACGGTCCGCAGTGGACCCACCCCCACCCTTCGTTCTCACCCGACGAGCGCCGTGTCGTGTTCACAAGTGATCGCACAAATGAGCGCAACCCCGGCGGCCATCCCCAGGTTTACGTTCTTGAATTAAACTAGCCAGAAGCCGTAGCGACGCATGGCCGATCTCAACTTCGCCGACAATCCCTTCGCCGTACTCACCGCCATCGTGGCCCCCGCCATTCTGACAAACGCCTGTTCCGTGCTTTCGCTCGGAACATCGAACCGCATTGCCCGCGTCGTGGACCGTACGCGCGTGGTATACCGCGAACTGGAATCGCTGCCGCACGACTCCGGCCACTACCGCGAACTGGTCGTGCAGTTGTCGCTGCTCGAAGAGCGCGCGCAGTATCTGTTCCGTTCCCTGCGCCTGTTCTACATTTCGCTAGGCTGTTTCGTCGCCTCCGCGCTGATCTCCATAATTGGCTCCGCAATGGCCTTCTACCATTTCACGCTCGGCTTCCGTGTATTGGCCACCCTTGGCCTGATCACCGGACTGCTCGGTGTGTGCAGCCTGGTGGCCGGCAGCGCTCTGATGGTGGCCGAGGTGCGCGCCGCCATCTCGCAAATTACCCACGAGGCCCAACGCGCCAGGAATTCTCTGGTCCGTCCTCCCACGGTGTAAACATGTCGAAAGAAGACTCCAACGCTCGCTACCGCGAACTGCAAGCCCAGCGCGAAAACACCAGCGAACCGCTCGGCTGGTTCGAGGATCTCTACCGGCTCCACCGGGATGGCGAGGAGGTGGTCCCCTGGCTCCGCGAAGCACCCAATCCGGAACTGGTGGCGTGGGTGGAGTCCCAGGCCGCCCCGCCCGGCGGAGAGGCCTGTGTCATTGGCTGCGGTCTTGGCAACGATGCCGCCTATCTTGCCTCGCGCGGCTGGCGCACCGTGGCGTTCGACATCGCTCCCACCGCTCTCTCGCTTGCGCGGGAACGTCATCCACAGGCGGAGGTGGAATGGGTGGCGGCCGACCTCACCCAGCTTCCCGCTACGCTTACCGGACGGTTCGACTTTGTCTTTGAAGCGAACACCCTCCAGGCCCTACCGGCCGGCTTGCGCGCCGCCGCCTTCCCCTGCGCCTTTCAGCTCCTCAAGACTGGAGGCGCGCTCCTGCTGGTGGCGCGCGCGCGCGATGCCTCCGAACCAGCCGAGGGCCCTCCCTGGCCGCTCACGCGCGAGGAACTGGTTCCGCCCGCCGGATATCTCGCCGAATCAGTCTCCGAGATTCAGGTGAGCACGCAGCCGCCGGACCGCCGCTGGCGCATTCTCTACCGCCGTCCGGCGTAACCGCCGCCGCCGCTCGATACAATGGCTGGCAGCCATGTCCACCAAACCCAACATGCTTGGCGCCTACGGCGACTGGGCGGCGCAGTCCGCCTCGGACCCGCCCCGGCTCTCATTCCGCAACGCGCACTATACGCACCTGGACGCCTGGCGCACGGAGGCACGCGCCCGCTACATCGCTAACCTTCTGCAGCCCCCGCCCGCTCCTCCGCCTCAGCCGCGGCTGCTCCGCCGCGCCGATCATGATGGCCTTCATATCGAACACCTCGAATGGCAGCTTCCTTATGGCCCGCCCACCCGCGCCATCTTCCTGAAGCCCGCCCATGCGCGCGGCAAACTGCCGGCCATCCTCGGCCTGCACGATCATGGCGGCAACAAGTACTTCGGCGCGCGTAAAATCACACGCACCTCCGACAGCATCCACCCCGACATGGTCTATCACCAGGACCACTACTACGGCGGCGCCGCCTGGGCCAACGAAATCGCCAAACGTGGCTATGCCGTCCTGGTTCACGACACCTTCATGTTCGCCAGCCGACGCGTCCACCTCGCTGATCTGCCCGGCAACATCCGGAACAACATGGTGGAAAGCAACCCGGAGGACTCGGCCGAGATCAAACGGTTCAACTCCTTCGCGGCAGGGCATGAGAACCTGGTCGCCAAGAGTCTTTTTTGCGCGGGGCTCACCTGGCCCGGCGTATTCGTGTGGGAGGATCAGCGCGCGCTCGACGTGCTGTTGAGCCGCGACGACGTGGACCCCGCCCGTGCCGGCTGCTGCGGCCTCTCCGGTGGCGGTCTCCGCACCATCTTCCTGACCGGCGCCGATGCGAGGATTCAGTGCGCCGTGCCCGCCGGAATGATGACCACCTGGCGCGACTACCTTCTCAACAAGTGCCACACCCATACCTGGATGTGTTACATCCCCTCGCTGCCGCGTGATCTCGACTATCCGGAAATCATCGGCCTCAACGCACCCAAGCCCGTCCTGGTGCTGAACAACAACGAGGATCAACTGTTCACGCTTCCTGAAATGAAGCGCGCCGATGAGATTCTGAAAGCCGTCTATGCCAAAGCCGGCGCCGCTGACCGCTACCGGGCCAGCTTTTACCCGGGCCTGCACAAATTCGATCTCGACATGCAGAAGGAAGCCTGGTCGTGGTTTGACCGGTGGCTGAAGGCATGAAGCATCTCGCCGCCCTGCTGTGCGCGTGCACTCTGTTCGCGGAGGCCCCCGTGGCGGGCTTCCGCGTGGTCCGATCGTATCCGCACGACCGCTCGGCGTTCACGCAGGGTCTTGAGTATCACGACGGCTACCTCTATGAGGGCACCGGCTTGAACGGCCGTTCGTGGCTGCGGAAGGTGGAGTTGACGTCGGGCCGCGTGGTGCGGCAGGTTGCGCTCCCCTATGAGCACTTTGGCGAGGGCATCACTCTGCTGGCCGGCGAAATTCTGCAACTCACCTGGCAGTCGCACGTCGGGTTCGTCTATGGCGCGTCGGACTTCAAGCTGCGCCGCCAGTTCCACTATGAAGGGGAAGGATGGGGGCTCGCCAACAATGGGCGGGAGGTTTTTCTCAGCGATGGCTCCTCCACCATCCGTGTGCTGCATCCGAAGACGCTCACCGTTGCGCGGCGTTTCCGCGTTGCGGACGGCGCGGCGCCCGTGGCTCAGTTGAATGAACTGGAAATGGTGAACGGGGAGCTCTACGCCAACGTGTGGCAGTCGAACCGCATCGCCCGCATCTCGCCCGCCACGGGAAAGGTGATCGGCTGGATCGACCTGAGTGGTCTGTTGAGTCCTATCTTCCGCACCGGAGAAATCGATGTGTTGAACGGCATCGCCTACGACGCCGCGGGCAAGCGGCTCTTCGTCACCGGCAAGTTGTGGCCTGCGGTATTCGAAATTCAGGTGACGCCCAAAGAGGCCCCACCCGTAAGGAAAGCCAAGCGATGAAGCCTGCTTACTTCGCGATCCAGTGAGCCCAGCGGTGATAGCAGCTGTCGCAGCGCACCGCGATGCGGCCCAGCTTGCCGAACAGCCTCTCCGTCAGCGTTGTGGATGTCGAACATCGCACCTGTCCGGAGCGGCACTTCGGACAGCGGATCCCGAGTCGTGAATCGAGAGTGGAGGGCCGGATGCCCACCGGATAGTTGGCTACCGTGCGCACGGCTTCCTCCTCACGAGTCTCCTCCGGTCTGTTCGGACCAGGTTCTGCCCAACCATCTCCGCCAGCGATGGTAGCAACTGTGGCAGCGCAACGGGCGCCAGCCGGCCATCGCAAGCAACACATCCAAAAGCGACTTTACAGTGGAGCGGTGAACCTTCCCCGACAGACACCTTGGACACTGCAACGGCCTTGCCGCGTGCGCGGGCAAAGGCAGGCTCCCGGTGGCGCTCAGAGCTGGCTTATACATCCGTCCCTTGGCTGAATGATACACCCTTCGTCAAGAGGGCGCGGCTTGCTCTGCTACAATCGAAAGCGGTCCTGCCCCCTTGAGCCGGAGTGGCGGAATGGCAGACGCAGCAGACTCAAAATCTGCCAAGGTTTTACCTTGTGTGGGTTCAAGTCCCACCTCCGGCACCACCTCCTTTCCCCTCCGCGTGCGCTCTTCGAACGGCCATGCTATAGTCCGAGCCAAGCGGGTTATATGAATGCGTTGAGAGTCAGTGTCCCCCTGTTTGCAACGGCGATCGCAGCAGTTTTCTCGATGCCGTGCCTGGCGAAACAGCCACCGGGTTCCTCTCCGGCGGCCGGCTTTTCGGCGGATATCGCCGGCATCCGGCTCGGCATGGCGCCACAACAGGCCGCCGTGGCGGTTCGTGCCGCCAACCTGATTGCCGCGCTGCGCGAAAAGTACGGCCCTGGGCTGGCAGTGCGACGGCGCCTGGCGTCACCGGCCCTCCCGGGCTCGTATTGGAGCTGGTGGTGAAGGCGGTGAACATGAACCTGTATCGTGCGCATTACGAAGCGAGCGAAAAGTTCCTCCGCCAGGCGGAGGCGGCCAACGTCAATAAGCAACAGGAAAAGGCGAATCAGGTCAAACCGAAACTCTAAACCCTGACCGGGAGGGGGCGCGAGGGATGACGCACGGCGGAATATGGATTGGTGGCTTGCTCCTTGCACTGGTCACAGTTCTGCCGGCACAGACGCCCAAGACCGGCGTTGTTTACAACTGCAACGACAACACCCAGATTCGCATCACACGCTGCGAAAGACTCTGCGACGTTGAACTGGGCCCACCAGGGCAACTGAAGCCCTACATGTCGATGTCGGTGGCGGGTGCGAATTCGCTACTGAAATCGCAGGCTTGCAAGGACGCGAACGGAAACGCGGTGGGCGCCGCCGTTCCGGTGCGCCAGCCTCCCGCGGCGCCTGCACGGCCCTCTGCCACGCGTGAAAGCGCTGCAACCTGCAAGGTCGATATGCCCGCCCAGCCGCCGCCTCGCGGGACAAACACCCTCGCCATCACGGGCGCGGGATACGTCTACTCATGGTCCACGACGAACAAGAAGACCGGGGAGGTGACAGGTTCCGGCACGGAGCACGGCAACTTCGCGGACATGGAGCTGTTCCTCCTCGACGATGATGCCGAACGGATTTTGCAGCGTTCGGGCGTGGAACCGGGACTCATGGGCTCTCGCATTGGGATGCTTTCGTTCTATGACGGCGGAACGCAGGTCGAGAACTTTCCGATGCTGAACGAAGTCGCGGCCTTGTTCGGCCACGAGGGCATGGCGAAGGAGATTGCCAGCGGCGCGCGTGGCGACTTCGATTGCGCCATGAGATCGATCCGCGCCCACAGCGTAGGGTCCGTGACTACGGACGCGAACGCGCGGGCCGTGTTCACGAATCTTCCGCAAGGAACTTACTACCTGTTTGGACGCTTCTACCGCGTGCGCCAGCCGGTACGGCGCGGCGGCATGTATTGGAACCTTCGCACTGAAATTCAGCCCCGAGCCAACCGTGTTGTGCTCTCCGTGGCCAACGCTTCGGAGGAGAGGGAAGGACGATAGCGTTCAGCGGCGCCGCGTGTCCATGTGAGACGCGAAAGAACACTATTCCAATGTTCTTTTACAATAAATATTTATTGACAAACGATACTTTCTGATCTACCGTGAAGTCAGCCATGAAACCACGGTCGACAGGATTCCTCCAGGTCGTCATAGTGCTCATCGGGATTGGCGCCCTTGCCGTCCTGCTGTGGGAGCCTCACCTCGAAGGCAGGAACGCGCACGCCACACTCTTCGAAATCTATTTCCAGGATCCATTTCTGGCGTACGTGTATGCGGCGTCCGTGCTCTTCTTCGTAGCGCTCTACCATGCATACAAAGTGTTGGGTTACATCGGGACGAATCAAGCATTCTCGCCAGCGGCCGTGAAAGGCTTGCGGACGATCAAACATTGTGCCCTGGCGATCATTGGTTGTGTCGTGGGAGGAGTGGCCTTCCTCTTTGCGTTCGGAGAAAAAGACGGCCGGCCACCGGTGGCGTTCATGGGCCTCATCCTTACCTTCAGTTCGATCGTGATCGCCACAGCCGCCGCGGTGTTTGAAAGAATATTGCAAAACGCCGTGGACATAAAATCCGAGAACGATTTAACGGTCTAACGAGTCCAGCATGGCAATCATCATCAACATCGACGTCATGTTGGCAAAGCGGAAGATGAGCGTCACCGAGCTTGCCTCCAAAGTCGGCATCACGCTGGCAAATATTTCCGTTCTGAAGAATGGTAAGGCAAAAGCCGTGCGCTTCTCGACGCTGGAAGCGATCTGCAAAGCACTGGATTGCCAGCCGGGCGACATCCTGGAATACGAAAACTAAACCTTCGCCGAACAGGAGCCTGACAGTTTCTATTGCGATCCGGCCGCTCCCCCGTGGACGGTAGGTTCCAGCCTCCTCCAGAGGCGGATCGCCAGCCACCCGCCGAGCACGATGTCGATTGTGCCGCAGAAACCCGGCCACCACACGGGCATGCCCGGATTCGAGACGAGCGGGTGATGGAGAAAGAAATCAAAGAATCCATGTCCGGCGATCCCAGCCGCTGTCAGCCACATGGTCCTCCTGAAGCCGAGTACCGCGAAGACGGAAAACACCAGCCCCACGGCGATCTCAATCGTCAGAGCCGGGTGGCGCGCCGCCCCCATCACAGCAAACAGGGAGTAGTAGGACGCAATGACGATGAGGACCGTGGGGTAAAACGCGCGGTCGCGGTCGAAGCCGCTCGCAGCGGCAAAGCCAGCCACGGCCACTCCCAGGATCACCGCCACAAGATATTCCATAGGCCCCAGAGTAGCTGGTCTCTCCGGCATCACGCTTGCACGCTCCCACTGAAGATCTTGAACAAAGCAGCTACAGTGAAGAGCGAGGATTGCCTTGGTGCACACGCCGGACAACGGCTCCTACCGCTGGTTGAGCGAACCACACTGGTACCTATGGGATGGTGGATTCCTTCTCATCGCCCGAGCGGAAGGCGTTGTGCCGGCCCATGCCCACCATGCGATTCAGATCGTCGTCGCGATGGACGGCGAAGTGGCCATCCGCGGAAAAGAAGATGAGTGGCGCAAAGGGGCGGGCGTCATTGTACGGCCGGATGCCGTCCATTCGTTCAACTGCAATGGCGCGTTAGGAGCGATGTTGTTCGTCGATCCCGAGTCGGCCGAAGGCGTCTGGCTGCGAAGTTCGCTCCAGCGGGACATCACGATGGTGTCCGGCCCGCGATTGGCCTCATCGGCGCAAGAGCTTCGCAAGTTCGTTGAGCAGCCCTTCGAAGGCATGGAGATGGGCGCGCTCATCCGCCATTGTGTTCAGGCTTTGAGCCCTGGCGCGCCGCCGTCACGGCGTCTGGACCCGAGAGTGACGGCCGTGCTCGACACGATCCGCCATCACGACGGCCTCCACATTTCGTTGCAGAGCGCGGCGGAAAGGGCGTTCCTCTCGCCAAGCCGGTTTGCCCACCTGTTCAAAGAACAAGTCGGCCTGCCATTCAGCCGGTACATGCTGTGGCGCAAGCTTACCCGGGCCATGGTGGCGATCGCGTCGGAACGAACGATCTCGGCAGCCGCCTACGCCGCCGGTTTCGCCGATGCCGCGCACCTGACGCGGACTTTCTACCGGATGGTGGGCATGGCGCCGTCCGTACTGATGCGCGGTGAGTTCGCGGAGCTTCCGCCGCCCTTCGGCGCGCGTTCCGGGCGGACCGCCACACGATAGCCGGTCCATACCTGAACAATAGCCGCTTTGTTCAATCCCGGCAGGCTGGTTCGATGCGAAACTTCGGTTGTTGACAGCAACCAATCAAACTGCAAGGAGATTCCAAATGACGACTAACTCGCAACCATGCCATTGCTCATCCTGCCCCGGCGCCGCGTGCACCTGTGGCTGCCAGAACGTTCAGGCGAAGAACCAAGCTCCACGCTGCGCGTGTGGGGACAACTGCAAGTGCGGTCCTGAGTGTTCCTGCAAGCAGCCGTAACCGCCGGCTCACAGTGCTCCCCGGCTTGGACTCATTCGCGACAAGCGTATAAAGCTGGTGCCCGGGGCGGGACTTGAACCCGCACTCCTCTTGCGAGAAAACGGATTTTAAGTCCGTTGCGTCTGCCGGTTTCGCCACCCGGGCAAGAAACCTGGACCCATTATGGCATCGGCCGCCTTTGAGTCCGTTCTCGCGATACCCCTTATCGCGCGCGTTCCAGAATTATCCACAAGTAGGGTGCGCATCGCCGTCGCCGTTCTGGTGGAGGATGTCCTGCGTGCGGCCTGGCCGCGCTACGCTCACAGTCCGTTCCAAATGTGAAGGACCGCATAGCTTCGCCAGGGACGCCAGGCCTGTGACATGGCGTCTGCTTCCTTCGCGCTCACACCGCCGAGATTGTTGCGGATCGCGATGTCCTCTTTCGGGAAACCATCCGGCCAGCGCAAGGCGCGCATGGCGATGTAGTGGGCTGTCCAGGGACCGATGCCGGGAAGCGCGTCGAGTTGAGCGACGGCTTTCTCCGGGTGCACGCCGGGCTCCAGAGTCAACACTGCGCTCGCGCAGACTTGCGCAAGTGCAATGACGCTTTTCGCTCTGGCGCTGACGATGCCATACCTGGCAATCTCACCAACACCGAGTTTCGCCAACTTCTCCGGCAAGGGCGACAGGCGGCTTAGTTCCGCGAACGGCGTCTCAATCGGATCGCCGTAAGCCTCCATCAGCCGGCAGGCGAGCGTGGTTGCCGCTTTGACCGTCACCTGCTGGCCGAGAATCGCGCGGGCCGCAAGCTCGAAGCCATCAAACGCGCCCGGAACGCGCAGGCCGGGATTACGCAACACGGCATCCTTCAGAAAGCTGTCCTTTTGCAAATGCGCGGAAATTACATCTGGCCTGGCGTTCAGGTCGAACAGATGACGAACCCGGCTCATCAACGCCGGGAGAACCGGCGTCAAGCTATGCGTAAACTCCATCATGAGTGCATTCTTTCCAGGTGCATGGGTTAGGCGTATCCAACCGGTACGCTGCCCCAACCGGACGGTGCGCGCGTAAGATTCTTCGGTTACCCATTCGACGCTTTTGACCGTGCGCTTGGCCAGGAAATTCAGGATGCCCTTCCAGTCGTAGGGGGGGCGGTAGGAAATCTGCAAAACCGACGTATCGTATGCGGCAGCAATCACGCCGCCCTCGGCGGCTTCCTTTCGCAGACGTGAAGGAGCCATGCCATAGCGGGTCTGGAAGGCATCGTTAAACCGGCGCAAGCTGGCGAAGCCGCTGGCAAAGGCGATCTCCGTCACCGGCAAGGCCGTTTCGGCCAGCAGTTGCTTGGCAAGCAACAAGCGCCGGGTCTGAATCAGCTCAATCGGCGAAACACCCAGCTCCTTTTGCACGATGCGCCGGATCTGCCGGGAGCTTAATTCGAACTGTCCGGCGATCACCTCCAGTCCCGCGCCGCTATCGATCAGGCCATTGCCGATCCGTTGCATAAGCAGTTGCGCGATTCGCCGCGCATCATCGACGGGCGCGCTGCCGGGAGCCAGTTCCGGCCTGCAACGCAGGCAGGGCCGGAATGAGTCCTTCTCGGCGGCTTCCGCACTGCCGTAGAAACGGCAATTGGACGCTTTGGGTGTGCGTGCGGGACAAACCGGACGGCAATAGATCCCGGTCGAAGTCACGCCAATATAGAACACGCCATCGAAGCGGGGATCGCGGGAGACATAGGCCTGATAGTAAAGCTCCGGGCTAGGTTCCATGCCTTCACTATAAAGTGTTTTCCCGTTGGAACAAGCCATTTTCGGACATGATAATTCCCTCCATTGCCGTGTCCGAAAACCGCCAGTATTATCCGGCGAGCCGCCTTACGTTGGAGAAGAAAGGAAAATATGCCATGAAGGAGACGATTCAATACACGATACGAGAATCCAGCCTCGGCCTCACGATGGCCGCTGTAAGTGGCAAAGGGATTTGCGCCATCCTGCTGGGCGACTCCGCCAAGGCGCTCACGGCGGACCTGAAAGTGCGGTTTCCAGGGGCTGTCATCGAGAAGAATGACGATGCGTTGAAAGAGACTGTGGAAGCTGTGGCCTCTTATATCGGCCTGCCCAAAGGAAGGTTTGATGGAAAGCTGGATGTGCGCGGCACGGAGTTCCAGCGCAAGATCTGGAATCAACTCCGACGGATTCCCGCCGGGACGACGGCCAGCTACACCGAGCTGGCGATGGCGCTCGATGCGCCGAATGCGGTTCGCGCCGTTGCGGGAGCCTGCGCCGCAAACTGTCTCGCCGTGGTGATCCCTTGCCACCGGGCCGTTAAGAACGATGGCGCGCTCTCAGGCTACCGGTGGGGGGTGGAGCGAAAGCGCAAACTTCTCGAGATGGAGGGTGCGCTACCCCGAGGATCATGCCGCGTTCCTCGACTTTGAGCAGTTCTACCGCACCGGCTTCGTCACGCGGGTCCAGGAAACGCCGCCATGCCAGCATGCCGGCTTTCTGTTTCATGATGCTGAATCGCGGGGCTGCCATCGTTGGATATACTGCCCTCTCATGCGTGTCTTCGCACTTCTCCTGCTGGCCGCCTGTCTTCTGCCGGCTCAGCAGGACCGCTACCAGCGCCTTATGCGCGACCTGCTCATCTTCGACGCGCACATCGACACGCCGCGATACTTCCTGGACGAAGGTTACCGGCTGGCTGCCGAGCATAGTTACTACGAACTCGACCTGCCCCGGATGAAGAAAGGTCATCTCGGCGCGGTCTTTTTCGGCATCTACGCGCAGCCGCAGGATTATCCTCCGCAGTCGTGGCTGCCGCGCGCGCTGGAGGTGCTGGACGCGCTGCGGCGCGAGGTGGCCGCCAACCAGGACCAGATCGAATTCGCCACCACGGCCGCCGATGTGGAGCGCATACACGCCTCTGGACGCCGGGCCGCTCTGGCCAGCCTCGAAGGCGGCCACCTGATCGCAGGCAGTCTTGGCGTACTACGCATGTTCCACCAGTTGGGCGTGCGCTACATGACCCTGGCCCACTTCGCCACGAACGGCTTCGCCGATTCCATGACGGGTGACCCGGTGCACAACGGCCTTTCGCCGAGCGGACGCGCTCTGGTTCGCGAGATGAACCGCCTTGGTATGCTCGTGGATGTCTCGCATATCTCGGACAAGGCCGTACTCGACGCCGTCGCGGAAAGCCGGGCGCCGGTGATCGCCTCTCACTCCTCGGTCAAGGCCATCGCACCCATCGTGCGGAACATGCCGGATAAGGTGATCCGCGCCATCGCTTCCAAGGGAGGCGTGGTCTGCATCAACTTCCACGCCGGATATCTGGACGAGGCGGCCTACAAGGTCTACTACGCGAACCGTCCGGCGCGTGATCGCGAGATCAAGGAGGTCCTCTCCCGGCATGAGAACGATCCCGCGCGCTGGGAGATGGTGCGCGCCATACAAAGGAAGTATTTCGCCAAAATGCCAAAAACCAACTACCGTTTGCTGCTGCGCCATGTGGATCACGTGGCCAAGCTGGTGGGTCCGGCGCATGTGGGGTTCGGCTCGGACTTCGACGGCATCTCCGGCATGGTCCCGGAAGGCATGGAGGACGTGTCGCACTATCCGGTTCTCGTGAAGGGACTGATGGACATGGGATATTCGGACACCGATATCCGGAGCATCATGGGTCTGAACCTGGTTCGTGTGATGAGGCGGGCCGAGGAGGTTGCCGCGAAGCAATGAAACGCAGAGAGTTTGTGGCCGGGGCCGGCGCCGCTGCGCTGCCGGGCGCGCTGCTGGGAGCGCAGACGGGGGCGAAGAAGCGGATCGCCTGCCTGTCCTCGACATACTTTGTCCGTTCGCATTCGGACAACTTCATCACGCGCTTTCTGGAGGGGTATTGGGTGGGAGACCGCTACTATGAGCCTCCCTTCGAAGTCGCCTCGCTGTGGATCGACCAGATCCATCCGGCCGATGTCGGGCAGCGCCTGGCGCGCGCCTATGGCGTGAGACAGTGCGGCTCCATTGCCGAGGCCCTGACGCTGGGCTCCGGTAAGCTGGCCGTGGACGGCGTCGTGCTGGTGTGCGAACACGGGGAGTTCCCACACAACGAAAAGAACCAGCAACTCTATCCGCGCTACGAATATTTCGAGCAGGTGGTGCGCGTGTTCCGCAACTCGGGCCGGGCGTGTCCGGTGTTTAACGACAAGCAACTCTCTTACGACTGGCGGAAGGCGCGCCAGATGTACGGCTGGTCGCGCGAGCTGAAATTTCCCCTGATGGCCGGGTCCAGCGTCCCGGTGACGTTCCGGCGGCCCGAATATGATCCCGCTCTGGGCACGGCCATGGAGTCGGCGTTGTGCGTGGGGGGAGGATGGGTGGCCGATGGCGGCATCTTCCACATTCTCGAAACGCTGCAAGCCTTCACCGAGCGCCGCAAAGGCGGTGAAACGGGCGTGAAAGCCGTGCGGCTTCTGAAGGACGGCGATGTCTGGAAGGCGGCGCGCGAAGGACTGTGGCGGCGTGAATTGCTGGACGCCGCCCTGGCGCGTTCCGTGAAGCCGGCGCCGGTTCATAAGCCCGAAGACATGCGCGCCGTGCTGGGACTGGTGGAATACCGCGACGGGTTCACGGCAGCCGTGCTGGCGCTGGACGAACTCTCCGAGTACATCGCCGCCATGAAGCCCAGGGGCAAACCGGCGGAGGCGGCCCTCTGCTATATCCCCATCGAGAACTCAAACAATTTTTCCAACTTGGTCCATGGCATTACGCGGATGATTTCGACCGGCCAGCCTCCCTACCCGGTGGAGCGCACGCTGCTGGTGACCGGCGCGCTGGCGGCGCTGATGGAATCGGGCTATCAGAATGGCAAGCGAATCGAGACGCCCGAGTTGGGCCTTGCGTACAAGGCCCCGGTGCGGTCGTGGTACGCCGCGGGTGAGGGGTCCTAGACGATGATCGAAGCAAAGTCGGATGCATTCTGGAAACTCGTGCCGCGCGATGCGGAGGTGAAGCAGGTGGTGACCGGCTTCGGGTTCACGGAGGGCCCCGTGGCCAGCCGGCGCGGGTTCCTCCTGTTCAGCGACATTCCGAACCAGCGCATTCACAAGTGGGAGCGCGGCCAGTTGAGCCTCTTCCGCGAGAACAGCAACAAGGCGAACGGCCTCACGTTCGACCATCAGGGTAGGTTGCTCGTGGCCGAGGGCGGCGGGCGCGTCACGCGAACAGAGAAGAACGGAGCGGTCACCGTGCTTGCCGCGGAGGGCCTAAAAGCTCCGAACGATCTCGTCTATGCCATCGATGGCAGCGTCTATTTCACCGATCTCGCGGGCGGGCGGGTGTACCAGATCACGCGTGCGCGCGCCGGCGTGGGTGGCGCTCCGCCGAAAGGTGAAGTGCGGTTGGTGTGGGAAACGCCAGCCCCCAACGGCGTGGCGCTTTCGCCAAACCAGCAGCAGTTGTATGTCGCCGACGTGAAGACGGAGATGGTGCGGCGCTTCGACCTGGACCCGGCCGGGTTGCTGGTGAACGGCCGCGACTTCGCTCCGCTGCGGGTGGACGGTCTGAAGACAGACGAAGCGGGCAACGTGTGGATGGCCACGCGAACGGCCATCGCGGTCTACGCCGCATCGGGCCGTGAACTGGGAGCGATTACGCCTCCCGAAGCCCCCAGCAATTGCTGCTTTGGCGAGGGCTTCCGCGGACTCTACATCACCGCGCGCAAGTCCGTGTACCATGTGCCCACGCTGGCGGCGGGCACGCGCACGTTCTGAGCGCACGTCCTGAACGGGTGCGCCACGCCCTACGGCGTGATATGTAGATGGTATGCGCGTCCTGCCCCTTCTGTTCGCCGCTTCCGTTCTCTCCGCCGCCGAGCCTGTTGTGTTGAACCGCGATGGCGCATGGTGCTGGTTTCAGGATGAGCGCGTACTGGTGGATGGCCGGCAGTTGTATGTCACCTCGATCTCCTCGAAGGGGGATGTGCAGGTGAACACCTGGAACCTGGCCACCGGAGCCGTGCGCGAGTTCACCCTGGCGGACCATTTTCAGGTGGACGACCACAACGTGCCGGCGCTGCTGCTGCGCTCGGACGGCCACCTGATGGCGTTCTGGACGACGCACAGCGGCCAGGCCTCGGCGCCGCGCATGTTCGTGCGCGTCACCACGAAGCCGCACGACACCACGGCCTGGGAACCTGCGCAGACCCTCGATTTCGGCAGCCCGCACGGCTTCAGCTACGCCAACCCGTTCCAACTTCCGGCCGAAGGAGGACGCATCTACTTCTTTTGGCGCTCACTCAATTACAACCCCACCTGGAGCCGCTCGGACGACAATGGCCGCACCTGGAGCCGGGCGGCGAACCACATTTTCTACAAGAAGGGTGAACGGCCCTATGTGAAGTACGCCTCCAACGGCCGCGACACGATTCACTTCGCCTATACCGACGGCCATCCGGACCGGTCTGGTTTTCGCAATAGTCTCTACCATGCCTACCTGCGCGGAGGGGTGCTCTACCGCAGCGATGGAACGGCAATCAGGCGGTTGGAAGAAGGGCCGCTGCAGGTGGCCGAGGGCACGCGCATCTACGACGGAACTACTTCACCCACCGGGGAAGCCTGGGTATGGGACATGCATTTGGACGCCACGGGGCATCCCGTGATTGCATACACGAGCCATGTGAGCCCACAGGACATCCGCTACCGCTATGCCCGCTGGAACGGCTCGGCGTGGGAAGACGGTGAGATCGCCCGCGCGGGCCGGCGCCTCTATCCAACGCAGGAATACTACGCCGGCGGCATCGCGCTGGACCCCGATCACCTCGACACGGTGTACCTCAGCGCAAGCGTGCATCCTGTGACGGGCGCGGAGAACGCTTCAGGCCACTATGAGCTGTGGAAGGGGGCGCGCGCCGGCGGGAAGTGGAGCTACCGCAACCTGACGCCCGGCGCCAAGGTGGACAACCTGCGCCCCATCGTTCCGGCTGGACACCCCAAGGCGCGCAATCCCGAAGGCGCATTCGTGCTCTGGTACCGCGGCGAATACCGCACCTACACCGACTGGTCAACCGAGGTGGTGGCGCTGCGGTAGACGGCGCCGGCGCGCACACGGTGAAACCTGCGACCATGGTGGTTCGTCTGGCACAACAACATGAAATGGGGAATCTGGTTTCTACTTCTGGGCGCTCCGCTGTGGGCGCAGGCGCCGTTCCGGAAACATAACTTCACGCTGGGCGGTGGCGCGGCCATGCCGGGGGGCGAAGTAAATCAGTACTTCCGCAACTCACCGGCCTTCCGCGTGGGCTATGGTTACCGTTTTCACCGTCTGTTTCAGGTGGACACCGGGCTGGATGTTGGCTTCGGGGCGGCGCGCATCCGCGACTACTACGACTCTCAATTCGGAGAGCTGCGCATCCGCGACTACCAGTACATGCTGCCCATCGGCGGGCGCGTGGTGATCCCGATCGCCGAGGAGCGCGTGCATCTCTACGCGGGCGGAGGCGGCGCATGGTTGAAGTACTCCGAACGCATCCGGCAACCCTTTGCCAACTATGGCTACCGGATCGACTGCCCGGTGTGCCGCACGCGCAGCGGTTGGGGCAGCTACGGCATGGCGGGCGGCAGCGTGGCGCTGGACCGCGGCGGCATGTTCCGTCTGGGCGGATCGGCGCGTGTGTTCCGCGCCACCACCGACGGCGACAGCTTCGGTACGCTGCCGGCCATTCGCACAAAGGACCGGTGGATCAACCTCACCGGCGAATTCACGATTAGTTTTTGAGTTCCTTGCTGGAGACGTTGGCCGGCTCCTGGCCCCAGTTCTCGCGGATCACCAGTGTCTGGTCGGAGAAGAAGGTGCGGCGGCCGGAGTTGCCAAATGCGGTCGGGTTGGCGTTGATGGTATAGCCTGTGGGCGTACCGGTAAGCGTGAACTGGTAGCCGCCCTTCACGCCCTGCGCCAGTTCGCCGGGAATCAGATCGGCCGCCGAAGGACCGGCGGCGCCACTGGCCGGCGGGCCCAGCTCGGTCAACGACGCGGCATAGCGCCCGAACTGCGACTGGTACTGCAACTCGGCGTTGTGCAGGGTTGAGATGTGCCGCACGGCGGCCATCTCACGCGCGTTCATCAGCGCGGCCCCGACCTTGGGCGCGGCAATCGCGGCGATAATCATCAGAATCGCCACTACGATGAGCAGCTCCATCAGCGAGAAGCCGGTGCGGCGGCGTGTGGTTCGGCGGACAGGTGGCAACATAGTTCTTCCTTCACTATATGACGCGCGGGCCAGGGCGGGCGTTTAGGGGGAGTTTAGGAGGGAATGGCGTGCGCCAGTTGATGAAAGGCCGAAAGCCGACGCAATAAAGGCCCAAGCTGCGCGAGGGCAAGCGCGTTGGCGCCGTCGGAGAGCGCCCGCGGCGGGTCCTCGTGCACCTCAGTGAACAGTCCGTCGATGCCTGTGGCGAGGGCCGCGCGGGCGAGCGGCTCGATGAAGCGTGGCTCGCCGCCTGAGGCTGCGCCCGCCGCGCCGGGCAACTGCACCGAATGCGTGGCGTCGAAGATCACCGGATATCCCGAGGCCCGCATGATGGGCAGTCCGCGCATATCCACAACAAGGTTGTTGTAACCGAACGAAGTTCCGCGCTCGGTGAGCCAGATGCGCGTGTTTCCTGTGGAGGCCACCTTATCGGCGGCGTGGAGAATGCCCTCCGGCGAAACAAACTGGCCCTTCTTGATGTTCACGATGCGGCCCGTGCGTCCGGCCGCCAACAGCAGGTCGGTCTGGCGGCAAAGGAAAGCCGGAATCTGCAGCACGTCCGCCGCTTCGGCGGCGGGTTCGGCCTGCGATGGTTCGTGGATATCGGTGAGCACGCGGTAGCCTTGCGCGCGCACGCCGGCCAGAATCCGCAGCCCCTCCTTGAGCCCGGGGCCGCGGTAGGAGTGGACCGAGGTGCGGTTCGCCTTATCGAAGGAGGCCTTGAAATAGTAGTGCGCGCCGGGAGCGGCTTCGGCCACAATGGCGGCAATGGCCGGAGCCAGGGCGTGAACGTGCTGCTCGCTTTCGATCACGCAAGGCCCGGCAAGGAAGAGGAACGCGGCGCGCGGCTCAGTCGCCATGGGTGACGGGCGCGACCGGTTCGCGGCTGGCCGGCAGGCGGTCCGCGTTCCAGCCGTCCTGGGCGCGGCGGCGGCGCTGGTCTAAGGCGGCCCCAATGAAGGAACGGAAGAGCGGATGGGGCTCCAGCGGCTTCGACTTGAACTCGGGATGGAACTGGCAGCCGAGATACCAGGGGTGGTCGGCCAGTTCGCAAATCTCCACATAGACGCCGTCCGGCGTCTGTCCTGTGAGCTTCAGGCCATGCTTCGTGAGGATGGGCTCGAATTCGCGGTTGAACTCGTAGCGGTGGCGGTGGCGCTCGCTGATCAGATCCTCGCCATAGGCGGCATGGGCAAAGCTGCCAGGCGACAGCCGGCAGGGATACGCGCCCAGGCGCATGGTGCCGCCCAGTTCGTCCACGCCTTTCAGCTCGCGCAATTTGTAAATGACGCGATGTTGTGGATTCTGGTCGAACTCCGTCGAATCGGCCCCGGCAAGGCCGCAGACATTACGAGCGAACTCGATCACCAGCGTCTGCATGCCCAGACAGATGCCGAAGTAGGGCACCTTGTTCTCCCGCGCGTACCGGATGGCGTGCAGCATGCCGTCGATGCCGCGCTTGCCGAAGCCGCCGGGAACCAGAATGCCATCGTAGCGGGACAGGCGTTCGGCGCAGCCAGGCCACTCCAACTCCTCGGCCTCGATCCAGGTGATGTTCACTCGGACATCGTGCGCCAGGCCGCCGTGCAGCAGCGACTCCTTCAGGCTCTTGTAGGAGTCTTCGTACTCGACGTACTTGCCCACCAGCCCGATCTCCACCAGGCCCGAGGGGTTCTTCAGGCGGCGCACCATGTCGCTCCAGCGGCCCATGTCGCGCGCCGGCGTTTCCAGCTTCAAAGCCTTCAGAATGTATTCATCCACGCCCTGGTTGGCGAACTCGAGCGGCACCTCGTACACCGAAGGCACGTCGAGGGCCGAGATCACCGCCTTGGCGTCCACATCGCAAAACAGGGCGATCTTTTCCTTCAAATCGTCCGGCAGCGGACGCTCGGAGCGGCACAGCAGCACATCGGGCTGAATACCGATGGCGCGCAGCTCCTTCACGCTGTGCTGCGTCGGCTTGGTCTTCAACTCCTGCGCGGCGGCGATCCACGGCACCAGGGTCACATGCACGAACAGAGCGTTCTCACGGCCCACCTCGTGGCGCAACTGGCGGATGGCTTCCAGAAACGGCAGCGATTCGATGTCGCCCACCGTGCCGCCGATCTCGACGATGGCCACATCGACGCCGGCCGACACCTTGCGCGCGGCGGCCTTGATTTCATTGGTGACGTGCGGAATCACCTGCACGGTCTTGCCGAGATAGTCGCCCCGGCGTTCACGCGAGATGATCGTCTCGTAAATGCGGCCCGAGGTGAGGTTGTTCACCTGCGTGAGCGGAGCGTGCGTGAAGCGCTCGTAGTGGCCCAGGTCCAGGTCGGTTTCCGCGCCGTCGTCGGTGACAAAAACTTCGCCGTGCTGGAACGGGCTCATGGTGCCGGGATCGACGTTCAGATAGGGGTCGAACTTCTGCAGCGTGACGCGCAGACCGCGGCTTTCCAGCAGGCAGCCAATCGAGGCCGCGCCAATGCCCTTGCCGAGAGAGCTCACTACACCGCCAGTCACAAAAATGAACTTCGCCATCCGTTTCCAGTTCCTCGTGCGTCAAATGGGGAGATGGGTATGCGCGAACAGAGCCGCGACTTTCGCCAAATCTTCGGGCGTATCCACGCCCAGGGATTCATACTCGGTTTCGACCACCCGGATCGGGTAGCCGTTTTCCAATGCGCGCAACTGCTCCAGGCGTTCGGCCAGTTCCAGGGGGCCAACCGGAAGCGACGAATAGCTCAACAGAAAGTCCCGCCGGTAGACATAGAGGCCGATGTGCTTGTAATAAGCCGTGTCCGCGCCATCCACCCGCGCCTCGCGCGTATGGGGAATGGGACAGCGCGAAAAATAGATGGCGTTTCCCTCGCGATTGCGCACCACCTTGACGACGTGGGGGCTGTGAATCTCTTCGGGATGCTCGATTCTCTTCATCAGCGTGCCCATGGGCACGGTTTGATCGTCCAACAGGGAAAGCGTCGCGGCGTCGATCGCGGCCGGGTCGATGAGCGGCTCGTCGCCTTGAATATTCACCACCAGGGAGCACTCTTCCGACGAGGCGGCTTCGGCCACGCGGTCGGTGCCGGAGAGGTGGTCCGGGCGGGTCATGCGAACGGCGGCGCCGAAGGAGAGCGCGGCGTCGCGGATGCGTTCGTCGTCGGTGGCGATGATGACTTTGGAGAGGTAGCGCGACTGAACGGCGCGTTCGTGGACATGCTGCAGAATGGGACGTCCGGCCAGGGTGGCGAGGGCTTTTCCGGGGAACCGGCTGGAGGCAAAGCGGGCTGGAATAACACCCAGAACCTTGCTAGGCACGCTCGATCTTACCACAAAAAGTGTGCATGCTATACTGTGGGCGGAACGCGAAGGAAGGCGCGAAACAGGCGGAAAATGGGCTATTCCCCGCATGTTCGCGCGAGTGTGCACAACACGCTCCGTTGCGGAGGGCCGGGGCGCAAGCGCCTCGAAACGCGGGGGGAGATGGAGAGATGAGGTTCCCGGCGCAGAGCCAGTTTTTCCGCTGGATGGCGCTGCCGGCCGTGTGTCTGGCGGCGGGCGCGTTGACGCTTCACGGCCAGGCCGGCGAGGAAAAACCCGCGGCCCAGGATGCGCGCGTAGCCATCACGCCCCGGGCCCCCAAACCGGCGGCGGGAGCCAAGGAAGAACGGCGTACCCCCAACATCCGCATCGACACGAACCTGGTGCAGATCAACGTCACCGTCACCACGCCGCTCGGGCAGGTGGTGACCGCGATGGAGAAGGAGCACTTCCGGATCTTTGAGGACAAGGTGGAGCAGAAGATCGCGAGCTTCACCTCGGAAGAGGCCCCATTGAGCGTGGGCCTGGTGTTCGACATGAGCGGATCCATGGGCAACAAGCTGCACAAGTCGCGACAGGCGGCGGCGCAATTTTTCCGCACCTCGAATCCCGAGGACGAATTTTTCCTGGTGACGTTCAACGAACGGCCCGAACTCACCGTGCCCATCACGCACAACACCGAGGAGATCCAGAACCGGCTGGCCTTCACCAACGCCAAGGGCCGCACGGCGCTGCTGGATGGCGTGTACCTGGCGATGGCCCAGATGAAAAAGGCGCGGAATCCGCGGAAGGCGATCCTGGTGCTGTCCGATGGCGGCGACAACTCCAGCCGGTACACCGAAAGCGAGATTCGCAACCTGGTGCGGGAAAGCGACGTCCAGATTTATGCCATCGGTATCTTCGAGCCCGTTGGCTCGCGCGGCAGGACGGCCGAGGAGTTGAGCGGGCCGGGTATGTTGAATGAGCTGGCCGAGCAGACCGGGGGCAGGCACTTCCCGGTGGAGAACCTGAACGACCTGCCCGACATCGCCGCCAAGATTGGAGTGGAGTTGCGCAGCCAGTACATCATCGGCTACTCGCCATCGAACCTGGAGCACGACGGCAAATACAGGCGCGTGGAGGTGAAGCTGGTGCAGCCCCGTGGACTGCCGCCGCTGCGGGCCTACTACAGGACGGGGTACTATGCACCGGTTCAATAGGCGGGAAGCGATTCTGACGGCGGCGGGCGCGTTGTGGCCCGCCGCGCTGCGCGGGCAGGACCCGGTGTTCCGCAGCGACACGCGTCTGGTGGTGTTGCACGCCACCGTGCTCGACAAGGACGGCCACCTGGTGACCAACCTGGGGCGAGATGCCTTCACCGTGTTCGAAAACGGCGCGCCGCAGCAGTTGCGGCTGTTCCGGCGCGAGGATGTGCCCGTGTCCATGGGCCTGATCATCGACAATTCGGGCAGTATGCGGAATAAGCGGCAGCGAGTGGCGCAGGCCGCGCTGGCGCTCGTGAAAGCCTCGAATCCGCAGGACGAGATGTTCATCGTGAACTTCAACGATGACGCCTTTCTGGACGTCACCTTCACCAACGATGTCCGCAAGCTGGAAGAGGGGCTGTCGCGGATCGACTCGCGAGGGGGAACGGCCATGCGCGACGCCGTGACCATGTCGATGGACTATCTGAAGGAGAAGGGCAAGAAGGACAAGAAGGTCCTTCTGGTGGTGAGCGATGGCGACGACACGGGCAGTTCGCCGAATAACACCATCGAAAAGCTGATCGCCAAGGCGCAGCAGACCGAGGTGCTGATCTACACGATCGGGCTGCTGAACGAAGAAGACAAGCGCGCCGCCAAGCGGGCCGAACGGGCGCTGAAGGGCTTGACGGCGGCTTCCGGGGGCATCTCCTATTTCCCGAAGGAAGTGGCCGCGGTGGACGAGATCGCCACGCAGGTGGCGCATGAAATCCGCAACCAGTACACGCTCGCCTACTCTCCGGCCGAGCAGGCGCTGGACGGCACGTTCCGTCAGATCAAGGTGCAAGTGAAGGGTCCAGGGCGTCCCGTGGCGCGCACGCGCTCGGGCTACTTCGCCACGAAGGATCAGGCGCCGCCGGCGGGGGCCGCCCCGGCCGCCTCGAACTCGCTGGTGGCCCCGGCCAAACCTTAGCCCCGCATGCAACTGGTCCGCGCGATTCCCTTCCTGTGGCGCTCCACGCGCGGCTACCGGCTTCGTCCCTGGGCCAGCCCTTACTTGCGCTGGCGCATCGAAACCTATTGGGGACTCCACGCCGGCGAAATTGGCAAGGCCAGCTTTCTCCGGTTCGTGCGGGATCACGCCGCCGAGCTGCTTCGCTTCACGCGCTGGGCCGGGCGGATGCGGCGTTAAAGCGCCAGGGTGCGTTCCAGCCAGACAAGCAGCTCGCGCTCCCAGTCCCTCCGCGCGGCAGCACCTCCCCAGGCAAGCGGATCATGGTCTGCCCCCTCCAGCAGAATCAATGAACAGGACACGCCCCAGGCGTGCAGCGCCGCCTGCAAATGCACGCTCTGGCTGGCAGGCACTACGCTGTCCTCATCGCCGTGCAGCAGCAGGAAGGGCGGCAGGCGCTCATGCAGGCGCAGGGCCGGCGAGGCCTCATCCACCCTCGCCTCTCCCAGAAAGCTCCGCGGACCGGCGGGGAGCGTCTGGTTGCGAAAGTCGGACCATGCGGCGAAGGAGACGACGCCCGCCACCTCGGCCCCACCGGCGGCGGCCAAGGTTGCCAGATAGCCGCCTGCTCCCACGCCGGCCAGGATGATTCTTCGGGGATCGATGCGAAATGGGCGGGTGTGGGCACGCACCCATTGGGCGGCGGTGGCCACATCGTCCACGGCGGCGGGGTACGGATGAGCGGGGGCGAGACGGTAGTTGATGGAAAATACGGCAAATCCGGCGGCCCGAAGGCGACCGGCCAGGTGCAGCATCAGCGGCGAGCGCTTGTCTCCATCCGTGAAATCGCCATCGTGAATCAGAATAACGGCCGGGTGCGGGCTCCGCGCAGTTGGCTGGTAGGAGTCGAGGAGGAGCGTCTGGCCGCCGGGCTTGGAGTAGGGAAACTGATTTTGAGAAAGTGTGGGATGAGCCAGGACGAATAGTAGGAGAAGCACCCGCACCCGTAAGGATGGAATGCGGATTGCTAAACTGAAAGTGACATCCCCAAGGAGATTCACACAATTCATGGCAATTAAAGTTGGCATTAACGGCTTTGGCCGCATCGGGCGCAACGTGTTCCGTGCGGCTCTGCACGACCCGAACGTGGAGTTCGTGGCCACCAACGATCTTAGCGACACGAAAACCCTGGCGCACATGCTGAAGTACGACTCGATCCTCGGCCCGCTGGACGCCGATGTGA
>JADLCT010000020.1 GCA_020847045.1 Bryobacterales bacterium
ACGCCAACGTCTCCGACCAGAACCTCTATCCCTTCTTCATGCGCCAGGGCGCCTCGCGCTCCAACTGCTATGAAGGGATCAATCTCCGCTGGCCCGACATCCGCACGCGCTGCGACGGCTCGCTCGGCAACCGCCTGGTCGGCATCGACAAGAACGACTTCGCGCCGCGCTTCGGCCTCTCCTACTCGCCCAGCGCGAAATGGGTGATCCGCATGGGCGCCGGCGCCTTCTACTCGCAGGACACCGGCAACCCACGTTTTGACATGGCCCGCAACCTCGCCGGACGTCTCCGCGACAACTCCCGCGCCGACCTGCCCAATCTCACCTGGGATAACTCGCTCGCCTCCATCGCCGGCGGCGTGGCCAACGTCTTCCGCCCCTACACCTTCGCCAACCCGTACGACCGGCGCACGCCGTACACGATTCAATTCATGACCAACGTGCAGCGGGAACTGCCCGGCAACTCGGTGTTCGAGGTGGGCTACCTCGGCAGCGTCAGCCACCGCCTGGAGTCCCTGCGCGCCGTCAACGAAGCGCTGCCCGCCGATCCCACCGTGGACCGCCGCTCGGTGCCCGAACGCTCGCCCTTCCCCAACTTCGGACGCATCCAGTTGGTCGACAACGGCGGCTCGGGCAACTACCACTCCCTCGGCGCCAAGTTCACCAAACGCTACTCGGCCGGACTCACCTATTTGGTCAGCTACACCTGGTCGAAGTCCATCGACAACGCCACGTCCATCCGCAACCTCGGCGGCGACACGCTGTTCCCGCAGAACAGCTACTGCCGCGCCTGCGAACGCGCGCTCTCCAGCCACGACACGCGCCACCGCATGGTGACCTCGGCCATCTGGGACCTTCCCTTTGGCAAAGGACGCCAGAAGAGCATTGAGAACCCGGTGGCCAACGCCGTCGCAGGCGGCTGGCAGATGTCCACCATCCTGACGCTCCAAACCGGCTTCCCGCTCACCGTCACCAACAGCCTCGACACCTCGAACGTCGGCGGCTTCTTCGACCGTCCCAACGCCACCGGCCAGGATCCCGCGCTGCCGCGCGGGCAGCAGAGTCCCGACCGCTTCTTCAACACGTCCGCCTATGTCGTGAACAACCGCGGCCAGTTCGGCAACGTCGGCCGCAACACGCTCACTTCGCCGGGCATCATGGGCTGGGACTTCTCCATGCTGAAGAACTTCCACCTGGCCAGCGAAAAACGCTACCTCCAGCTTCGCTTCGAATGGTTCAACTTCCCGAACCATCCCAACTGGGGCAACCCGGATGCCAACGTCAGCTCCGGCGGCTTCGGACGAATCACCGGCACGCGCACCAACATGCGCCAGATGCAGGTGGGCCTGAAGCTGAACTTCTAACGCAAGCAGTACACACACCAAAGGCAAAGGGCCCATTTCTGAGAACTGCTCAGGAGTGGGCCCTTGGTGTTTGTGCCGGAATTCTTGTCAGGCGCTTTCGGGTGATGCCTGCCGGCGGACGAGGTCGCTCAACTTCCGCTCCGCCGTGGGGAACTTTCCGATGCCCGCGCCCATCACATCGTCGGCTACCGTGAGATAGAGGTCGGCCACCGTGCCGGTCGTGCGCGTATGCAGTCCGGTGGCCAGGTTGCCGTGGAAGCCGGCAAGGATCACCGAGAGACCGTTGTTCTTGTGATCGTTCGCCTCGGCGTGTTCGTGTACGAAGAGCAGCGAGGTGCGGTCCAACAGCGTGCCATCGCCTTCCGGTATGGAACGGAGCTTGCCCAGAAGATAGGCGAACTCCTCTACGTGCCAGCGGCAGATGTCGCGCATGATGCGCTGGCCGTCGAGCGTATCCAGGCCTGGCGCCTTGCCATCGCGGTGTGTGTAGTCATGATGCCGCGCGGCGGTGTGGCCCAGCCAGGGGAAACGCGTAAGTCCCTGGCACTTGGTGAGCATGTAGCTGGCCACGCGCGTCTGCCGCGTGGCGAAGGCGTGCGCCAGCAGATCGCTTTGCAGCTTCGCGATGCGCGGCCAGTCCTTCATATCGCCGTCGTACTCGGGCTCGTCCACCTTGTAATATTGCGGCGGCATGCTGGCAATGGATCGCTCGACATCGCGGATGGAGTCCAGATGCTCCGTGAGGCGGCTCTGATCTTCCGCGCCGAGATTCCCCTGTAGAGCATCCGCATCGGCCCGGATGGCGTCCAGCACGCTGCGTTTGCGGTTCACCCAGCCGATCTCCCGCTGGCCGAAGAGGCGGTCGAAGAGCTTGTGCGGCAGCATCTCGGGAGGCAAGGGACGGTCGTAGGCGGCCCAGCTCATGTTCCGCTGCACGCTCTCGCCGAAGCTCTCCTGGGAGACGCCGATTTGCAATGAGCGGAAGCGGGACTCGCCGCCGATCTTCGCCGCGATGGCCTGGTCGATGGATGCGCCGCCGGCTCCTCGTCCGGTGAACTGCGTGCCCGTCATCAGCGCGCTCATGGAACGGTGATGGTCATTGCCGGGACCGGGCATCCGGGCGGCGGGGTTATCCAGACCGGTCACAACGTGCATCTGCTCGCGGAATGAGGCAAGCGGCGCCAGACAGGGGGTCATCGTGTAGCCGCGGCCGGTTTCGTTGGGAATCCAGTATTTTTCGACAATGCCGTTGCCATTGAACCAGAGCACGAAGCGTGTGTCGCGCGCGGGCGCGCCGGCGGCATAGGCCGTACCCGAGGAGTTGAACATTGCCGCCAGCGGCGGCAACGGGAGCCAGGCGCGCGAGCCGGCCCATGTCAGGCCCTTGAGAAGGGTGCGGCGGGACAGGGATCCTCTCATACGGTTAGTTCCTCCCAGAGTCGTGGATGCCGAATTCGGTCCACTTCGCTATAGCAATCATAAGCTGCTGGAAGTGGAATTGCGACTGGCGGAAATCGTCAAGCGCGCGCGCAATCACCGGGCGGTCCGAAACGGTCTCCCGCCGGCCCATGGCGTAGCGGAAATACAGCTTCACCAGACATTCCTGGCACTGCGGCGTACGGGCCAGCGCGGCGCCCAGTTGGGCCGGGGTTTCAAACTCGGAACCTTCGATGCCGGCCACCCAGCCACGGCTGTCGATGGGGACGCTGACGCTGCGCGGCGCCTGCTTGCGGTCAAAGCTGGGAATGCGCATCGTGAGGTCCTTGCGGTAGGAGCCCACGCCATCGTACTTTTCCAAACCGAGACCGATAGGGTCGATCAGGTTATGGCAACTCGCACAGGAGGGGTTGTTCAGATGGAGTTGCAGCCGCTCGCGGTTGGTCATCGGCTTCTCCTCGCTTTGCGGCGGCAGATTGGTGTTCACGCCAGGCGGCGGTTGTGGCACGCTCTGGCACAAAAATTGTTCGCGGACGAAGAGGCCACGGGCGGTGGGCGAGGTCTCCGACGGCTTGCTGGTGAGCGCAAGAAAGGTGGCGTGGCTGATGATGCCCGCGCGGCCCGAACCCTCGGGATAGGCGACGCGCGAGAAATCGTCCGATGGCGCCTTCATGCCGTACAGGGAAGCCATGTCGCCATTAATGAAGGTGGAAGGGGAGGTGTAGAACTCCAGGAAATTGCGGTTGCTCCAGACGAGATCGGCTACGAAGCGGCGGGTCTCCTCGGTCATGGAGACCGCGGTTTCGCGCGTAAAGCTGGGGTGGGAACGGCGGTCCTTCACCATCGTCACGACGCGGTCGAAACGCAGCCACTGCGAGGTGAACTCGTCGAGCGCGGCGGCGGCGCGCGGGTCGGCCAGCATGCGGCGGGCCTGTGCCTCAAAGCCATCCGGGGTGTTCAACCCGCCCTTTTCGGCGGCGGCCACAAGAGCCTCATCCGGCATGGTGTCCCATAGCAGATAGGAGAGGCGCGAGGCGCGGACATAGGGGACATCCTCGGGACGGGTGGCGGTTTCCGGGCGGTACAGGAAGGAGGGAGATTGCAGCATCGCCTCGACGACGGCCTCCGGACCGGCAGCCTTCATGAGCGCCTGGTAACGCGCCGTTTCACGCGCGGTGAGCGGGCGCCGGAAGGCGCGCTTGCCGAACGATGCGACAAAATTCGACAGATCGCCGGGCTTCACCTTTTCGGCCAGACGGGCGGCGGCCTCGCCATACGCTTCGGCGAGCAGCGGTGAGATGGACTGGCCTTCGTATTGATTCTTGAAGCCGTCGATGAAGTCTTCGGGCGGAAATTGGCGCGAGGGCCGGCTGATGTCGCCGAGCAGATCGCGCACGGTGTTGTCGTACTGCGAGTGCGTCAACCGCCGCAGGACGGGCTTGGTGATGGCCTTGGCGGCGGGGGCGGTCTCGACGCGCGCCATGGGCTTCGAAGCGGCCAGGCGGCGGGCCCAGTGGATCAGAACGGTTTCGGCCTCGCTGCCCGGCTGGATGCGGCGGCCTCCGGCGTGGCGGATCCGGTTGGTGGGCTTCATGACGAGCGTGGACTGCGCCGGATCGGCGGTATCGACGAAGCGGCGCAGGGAGTCGCCAAAGAATTCGCGCTCCTGAGCGTTGGCGGCGGCTTCCGGAAACTGGAGCCGCGTGGTGGAGGCGACGCCATCGGTGTTGTGGCAGCCGGCGCAGCCCGCCTTGTCGAGCCACGGCCAGACGTCGCGCGTGAAATTTTCCTGTGCGGCCAGGGGCGCGAGCGCGAAGACACTGATCGTAAGAGTGCGGAGCAAGGTGTTACCATTCTATTCCCGATGCAACTCATGGATCTGTTCGACCACTCCCTGGTGGCGCGGGCGCGCCAGGAGGGTCTAGAATTTGGCGGCGCGACATTCACCTTCGGCGAGTTGGACAGGATGTCGCACGGATTCGCCGTGGCGCTGGCCAGGCGCGGCGTGACGCCAGGGGATCGCGTCTGCGTTTACCTTCCGAACAGTCCCGGTGTGATCGCTCTGTTTCTGGCCTGCCAGAAGCTGGGCGCGATCTATGTTCCGGTGAATATTTTGTACCGTGAGCGGGAGTTGGAGCACATCCGGCGCGACGCCGAACCGAAGCTGTTCGTGGACCAGGCGGTGCTCGATGAGTTGCACGGCGCCACCGCGGACCCAACCCCGGACCGCATCCGCGCCCGCGTGGATGGCGATGCGCCCGCGATGATCGTCTACACCTCGGGAACCACCGGCGCCAGCAAGGGCGCCGTGATCACGCACAACAACATGCTGGCCAACACGGCGAACATCGTGACGTGCTGGGAGATCACGGCGGCGGACCGGTTCCTGCTGGCGCTGCCGCTGTTTCATGTGCATGGCCTGGGCAACGGAATTCATTCCTGGCTCGCCTCGGGCTGCCGGATGCGGCTGCTGGAGCGGTTTGAACATCAGAAGGCGGCCGGGGAGTTTCAGTCCTTCCGGCCCACGCTGTTCTTCGGCGTGCCGACGATTTATGTGCGTCTGCTGGAGGCGCCGGCGGAGATCGCCGCGAGCATGCGCCTGTTTGTGAGCGGATCGGCCCCGCTTCCGGCGGCGGTGTTGGAGCAGTTCCGCGAGCGGTTCGGACACACGATTCTGGAACGCTACGGCATGAGCGAAACCATGATGAACACAAGCAACCCGTACGCGGGCGAACGGCGCGCCGGCACCGTCGGAGCGCCGCTGCCGGGAGTGAGCCTGCGGCTGGCGAACGGAGAGGTGCAGTTGCGTGGTCCGAATATTTTCGCGGGGTACTGGCGGAATCCGGAGGCGACGGCGAAGGCGTTCGAAGACGGATGGTTCAAGACGGGCGACATGGGCTCGCTGAGCGAGGATGGCTACCTGGCCTTGACGGGGCGGAAGAGCGACCTGATTATCAGCGGAGGGTTTAACATCTATCCGCGTGAGATCGAGGAGTTGCTTCTGGAGCAGGAGGAGGTGGCCGAGGCGGCCGTGGTGGGCGTGGCGGACGAGAGGAGGGGCGAGGTTCCCGTGGCCTATGTGGTTTTGCGTGAGGGCTGCGAGGCCGGGCGGTTGGAAGAGACGTGCCGGGAGAAACTCGCGTCCTTCAAGGTGCCGCGAGCCTTCGTGCCCGTGGCGGCGCTGCCGCGTACGGCGTTGGGCAAGGTGCAGAAGCATCTCTTGCCCAAGCCGGACGGAGGGCGTTAAAGCATCACGGAGATGCCCGCCATCAGCAGCGAGAAGGCGGGCAGAAGCAGCAGGGCCGTCTTCAGGCGGCGGGGGTCGTCGCCGGCGACGCCGCCGATGATGGGCGAGCTGACGACAAGACCGAGCCAGCCGGCCGTGGTGGCGATGCCGGTGGCCGTGGCCGCGGTGGCTGGAAACTTGCTGCCCACCACGGCGAGCGTGGTCGGAAACACCGGCGCCATGGAGAGACCGGCCAGGAAGACGGCGGCCCAGGCCACGCCGGGCGAGCCGGTTTGCAGCATGGCGTAGGTGGTGATGGCCATGAGGACGGCGGCCCCTGTAAGGACGCGTTCGGGCGAGACGTTGACCAGCACGGGCGCGATGGCGACGCGGCCAAGCAGGATGCCCAGCGCGAACCCGAGCGAAAGAATCGTAATGGCGTTCTTTTCCGGCACGCCCTGCGCGATCAGGTGGCGCGCGAGCCAGTTCCAGACGCCCACTTCGGCCGAGACATAAAGGAAGAGGAAGCCCGCCAGCAGGAGCAGTTCCGGCGAGGCGAGCAGTTCACCCACCTGCGAGGCCTGGAACGCCACCTGGCCGCTCGGCGCCGCCATCGGTGTCAGAACGTGGATCACCAGCGTGATGGCCGCCAGCGCGGCGGCGAACACGGTCAGCCGGCCGGAGTTGTTGTTGAAAATGCGCGCGGCAAGCAGGGGCGTCAGCAGTCCGCCGAGGCCGAAGAAGAGGTTGAGCAGGTTGAAGACGCTGGCCGTGCTGAGCGAGGGAATGTGGATGTCGCCGGCCAGCGCAAACGCCGCCGTCACCAGCGAGCCGCCGCCGATGCCGAGCAGCAGCATGGATCCGGCGATGAGGCCATATCCCTTGGCGCTGCGCAATCCGGAGAGCGCCAGCGCGATGAGGGCGAGCGCGAGCAGCGTGCCGGGCTTCTTGCCCTGGGTGTCGATGAGCGGGCCGATGAAGAAGGAGCCGATCATAAGGCCGATGCCCTGAGCCATGGCGATGTTGCCATTTTGTTTGGGCGTCAGCGAATAGCGTTGCGAAAGGTCGGGCAGGATGGTGCCCAGCATGGCGGCGATGAGGCCGTAGACGAAGATGGCGAGTACGGCGGCGAGGATCAGCATGTCGGTCTCCTAAGGGTGTCGCGTCCGGCAGGGGCGCGAGCGCAAGTTGTGCAAGCAAAAAGGACCGCCCGGGCGTGAGCCAGAGCGGTCCTCAATCGTAGCAGATGCCGCGAACGGGTGGATTGGGGCTAGACGAAGCTGTACTTGCGGGCCTTGTCGTCCCAAACAACCATCTTGTTGTTGCGGTAAGCCAGAGTCGCCATATGGCCGCTGATGGCCGCCATCTGGCCCACTTCCACCGGCGCCACTAGTTGGGCCTTGCCTTCGATGGCGTCCAGCAGATTACGCAGGTGGGCCTCGACGGCCGGGTTGTCGTTGCCCCGCAGGTCGAGTTTCACCTCGCTGCGCGCCGCGACGTGCGCCGGAGGCTTGCCGGCGAACTTCTGCGGCGTGAACAGCAGCGTCTGGCGGTTCAGCACCTGCAAGGTGCCTTCGTTGCCGCAGAACTGCTCGCCGTAGCCGAACTCATCGTTGCCGAAGTAGCAGGAGTAGTTGATGTGGAACTTGTCGGGGTACTCGTAGAGGGCGCTGAGCGTGTCGGGCACGTCGCGGTCGTCGTTGTCAGTCCAGCGGTAGACGCCGCCGGAGGCGACACAGGTCTTGGGCACCGTCTTGCCCATGACGAAGTTGGAGATGTCGGTCTGGTGCACCAGAAGGTCGGTGGAGATGCCGCCGGAGTAGTCCCAGTACAGGCGCCACTGGAAGTAGCGGTTCTTGTTGAAGGGCGTTTTGGGGGCCGGCCCCAGGAAACGGCCGTAGTCGGTGTTCTCCGGTGTGGCGTCGGTGGGGATGTTATAACGCCACGCCGGTGCGCCGTTGGTGAGCGCGGCGCGGTACCAGAAGGCGCGTACATAGTGGCATTCGCCGATCAGCCCTTGGGACACCATGGTTTTGGCCATGATGTAAAGAGAGTTGGAGCGGTTCTGCGTGCCCACCTGAACTTTCTTGCCGGAGGCGTGGACGGCCTTGATCAACTCCTCGCCCTTTTCGATGGTCTGGGCGAGCGGCTTTTCGATGTAGACGTGTTTGCCCGCTTTCAACGCGGCCAGCGTCATTTCATGATGCAGGTGTTCGGGCGTGGCGATCACCACCACCTGGATCTCCGGATCGGCAAGAAGCTGCTGGAAATCCACATACGCCTTGGCCGGTTTGTTCTCGACCGTGGACACCTTATCCTTGGCGCGGTTCAGGTTGCCGGCGTAGGTATCGCAGACGCCGAGAACGGTGATGCGCGCGGCGCTGCCGGCATACAGGCGGTCCATCAGGTAGTTCCCGCGGCCTCCGGTACCGATGAAGCCGACGGTCATCTTCTTGCTTTGGGCCAGAAGGTTCGGAACGAATGCGGGGGCGGCCGCCACGGCGGCGCGCCTCACCAGGCTCCGTCTGGACACGGTTTCAGACATGAAAAGCGCTCCTTCTCTCGTGTGAAGTACCTTTCAGAGTACCAAAGGGCGCCGGAAGCAGGCGCGAGCGGGCCGCCGGCGGGATTTGGGACACCATGTATAATCTAAATGGAAGTTTGGCTTGCTTCGGGTGGGCGAGAGCCCACTTTTTTATTGGTTGCAGAGAAGCCGGATGAAGAGCGAGATCATCGAAAAGGTGGCCGAAATCGTGGAGCGCGCCGGGCGCGGCGACGGCATTGAAGCCGTCGAGGTGGAGCTGAAGGGCTCCGGCAACGCCCGTGTGCTCCGCATATTCATCGACAAGCCGGCGGGTGTCACCCACGCCGACTGCCAGAATATCTCCGAATATGTGGGCACGGTTCTCGACATGGAAGAGGTAATTCCAGGAGGCCGGTACACGCTGGAGGTGAGCTCTCCGGGCGTGGAACGCAAGCTAAGCCGTCCGCGTGACTTCGAGCGCTTCGCCGGGCAGAAGGCGAAGCTGGTTCTCACCGAGCCGGTGGGAGAGCGCAAAGTGTGGGAGGGTGTGCTGGCGGGATTCTCCGCCGGCGACATTCTGTTGGACACGGCTGGCGATGAGCCGCTCCGCATCCCGCTGGCCCAGGTGGCGCGCGCCAATCTGAAGTTCGACTGGTAAATTCCGGCAACCCCGAGACAGAGGCTAGATACCCTTGGCATCGATCTATCAATCCATCGAAATCCTGAGCAAGGAAAAGGGCGTTGACGCGCATGTGATTCTGGACGCCGTGAAGGACGCGCTGATCGTGGCCGCGCGCAAGCATTTCCGCACGGAAGAGAACATGGCGGTGGACTTCGACCCGAAGACCGGGGCGATTCTGCTGTTCATCGTGAAGAACGTCGTGGACGAAGTGGCCGACAAGCTGAACGAGTTGACGCTCGAACAGGCGCGCAAGCTGGACCCGAAGGCCGAACCGGGCGGACTGGTGCGGATTCCAAAGAGCGCCGAGGCGCTGGGGCGCATCGCGGCGCAGACGGCCAAGCAGGTGATTCTGCAAAAGGTGCGCGAGGCCGAGCGCGAGAATATTTTCTCCGAGTTCTCCGGCCGCGTGGGCGATCTGCTGCACTGCACCATTAAGCGCATTGAAGGCCAGGACATGGTGGTGGACCTGGGCAAAACCGAGGCCCGCCTGCCCAAGAAAGAACAGTCGAGGCTGGAGAATTTCAGCATCGGCGACCGGGTGCGCGTCGTCATCAAGAGCGTCGAGAAGGCGGGCAAGAACGCCGGCGTCATGGTGAGCCGCGCGGCGCCCGACCTGGTGCAGCGGCTGTTTGAGCAGGAGGTGCCCGAAATCTACGACGGCACGGTGCAGATCAAAGGCTGCGCGCGCGAGGCGGGCGAGCGGACGAAGATCGCCGTGCACAGCCGCGACCGCGACGTAGACAGCGTGGGCGCCTGTGTGGGCATGAAAGGCATGCGTGTACAGTCGATCATTCGCGAGCTGCGCGGTGAGAAGATCGACATTATCGAGTTCTCCGAAGACATCTCCGTGTTCGCCACGCACGCCTTGAGTCCGGCGCGCATCACCCGCGTGGCCATTGTCGATTCCAATGAGCGGCACATGGAAGTGATCGTGGACGATACGCAGCTTTCCCTGGCCATCGGCAAGAAGGGCCAGAACGTGCGGTTGGCGGCGAAACTGCTGGGCTGGCACATCGACATCAAGAGCGAGGAAGAGAAGCGGCAGGAGGTGGAGTCGCAGATGGCCGCCGTGATGGCGCCGGGGGCTCCCGTGTCGATTCTGATCGACTATGGCTTGCCGGAGAAACTGGCCGAAGCGTTGATCGGGGCGGGGATCGCCACCGTCGAAAAGCTGGGCTCCATGACGCCGGAGGACCTGGCGGCCATCGAAGGCATTGAGGCGGAAAGCGTCGAATTGATCCAGACGAGCGTGATCTCCTACTACCAGCAGTTCGACGCGCAGCAGGCTCCCCCGCCGCCGCAGGAGTTCGTGGAGGGGATGCCCATCCAGCCGCCGCTGGGTGCCGCGCCGCCCGCTCCCATAGAGCACGAACAGGCCCCGGCGGAGGGCGATCATGTGGCGGCGCAGGACGCTGGGCCCGTGGCCGATGACACGCAAACCCACGAAGAGAAGGCGTTTGCGGACGAAGCTGGTGTGGAATCTGATAACATAAAGAATTCGGAATAAGCGATTGGAGACACTCCTTTCTCTGAGTGAAGGCATCGCGCGCCCGGCAGGACGCGGTCGCGTTGTTCCGTCCGCGTTCTGAAACCCCGCGAGAGGCCGGCCCCAAGACACGAACTGGTATGAGTAAAATTCGCATTAACGAACTAGCGCGGGAACTCGAGGTGAAACCCGGTGTGATCCTCGACCTGCTGCCTGAGCTGGGCGTCAGCGATAAGAAAACTCACTCCAGTTCGTTGGACGACGACGTCGCGCTTCAGATCCGGCAGGCGCTGGTTGGCAAGGGAGAAGGAACCGGCCGGCCGCGCGAGGCGGATGCCGGGGAAAAGGCCCCGGAGCCCGCCACCGGGCGTGAGGTGGCGTACGCGCCCGTGGCCGCGCCGCCTGCTCCGGCTGCCGCCGCCCCACCCCTACCGCCGCCGTCCCAGGCAGCCCCGAAGGAGACCCCTACGCCATCCTCCGTTGTTTCTACTGTTGTGACAGCCCCGCCTCCGCAGGAAGAGAAGGAGCGCGAGGCGCCGGCGCCGGTCCGGCCGCCGGTCGCGCCCGTGCGTCCGCCGCTGGCCGCGGGCAAACCTAGTGTTCCGTCGATCCCGATTCCGCCGCGCCCTGCCGTTTTACCGAAAGCGATCCGTCCTCCGCTGTCCGCAGGCGCCGTAGCGCAGGCGCCGCCTGTTGCGCCGCCCACGCCGCCACTCACCGCGCGTCCCGGCGCGCCCGCTACTCCGGCTTCGCCCGCCGCGCCGGTAAGTACCGCGCCGCCCGCCAGCGAAACCACGCGCCGCCCTGGGCAGATCTTGTCCGGCCCGCGCCAGCCGCTGCCGGCTTCCATGACATCCGCTCCGGGCGAACCTACACGCCCGGCTTTGGGGCAGCCAGCGCCGCCCATGCCCGGTCCGGCCCGGCCCGCTGCTCCCCGTCCGCCCCTGGTTCCGCGCGCGCCCATCGCGCCGCGTCCCGAACGTGCTCCCGGCCCAGCGGCCCCCGCAGCCGCCGGACCTCGAGCCGGACTGGCCGGCCAGCCCGCGCCGCGTCCCGTTGTTCCTCCTCGTCCCGACCTGGTGGCGAAGTTGCAGCAGACGCAGCGTAGCGCAGCACCCGGCCAACCGGCGCCGCGTCCTGGCGCTCCGCGCGCCACGCCTGTTCCCGGACGCCCCATCTACGATTTCCGCGGGCCCGTCAGGCCTGGCCAGCCTTCGCCGCAGCGAGGGCCGGGCATGCCTTCGCCCGGGGGCCCCGGCGGTGCGCGTCCCATGCGTGGACGCGGCATGCATCCGACGGCGCCGCTGCCGGAGCCGCCTACAGCCGCTACGCCGGATCGCCGCCATCAGGGCAAGCCTGGCCGCAAGCCGGCCGTGGACCGCGAGGCCGAGCGCGAGGGTAAGCACCAGCCCATGTACCGCCGCCAGGAGGCGGAGGTGCAGGCGGCCAACACCGAGATCACGATCTCGGAAGGCATCACCGTCAAGGAACTGGCCGAGAAGCTGGGGCTGAAGGCGAACGTCGTCATTCAGCGCATGCTGACGCGCAAGAAGATGTTCGTCACCATCAACCAGACGCTGGACACGAAGCTGGCCGAAGAGATCGCCGAAGGCTTCGGCGCGCTGACGAACAAGGTGAGCTATGAGGAGGAGACCACGCAGGATGTGGATCTCGCCGAGGTGGCCGCCGACATGGTGCGGCGCGCCCCAGTGGTGACCGTGATGGGCCACGTCGATCACGGCAAAACCTCGCTTCTGGACGCCATCCGGCTGGCCAACGTGGCCGACCGCGAGGCGGGCGGCATCACGCAACACATCGGCGCCTATCAGGCGATTCACAACGGCCAGAAGATCGTCTTCATCGACACGCCTGGCCACGAAGCTTTTACGCGCATGCGCGCACGCGGCGCCAAGGTAACCGATATCGTCATTCTCGTGGTAGCGGCTGACGACGGCGTCATGCCGCAAACCCGCGAGGCGATCGATCACGCCAAGGCTGCCGGCGCGCCGCTCATCGTGGCGATCAACAAGATCGACAAACCGGATGCCCAGATTGACCGCATCAAACAGCAGCTCAGCGATCTTGGATTGCTGGCCGAGGACTGGGGCGGCGATACGGTGATGGTGCCGGTTTCGGCCAAAACCAAGCAGAATCTCGACCTGCTGTTGGAAATGGTGCTGCTGGTGGCCGAGATGCAGAACCTGAAGGCCAACCCGGCGCGTCCCGCGCTGTGTACAGTCCTGGAAGCCCAATTGGACCGCGGGCGCGGTCCGGTGGCCACGGTGCTCGTGCGCAACGGCACGCTCCGCGTGGGCGACTTCTTCATTTGCGGCACCGTGTTCGGGAAGGTGCGCGCGCTGTTCGACGACCACGGCGAACCCGTCCGGGAAGCCGAGCCATCCACGCCCGTCGAGGTGCTCGGGCTGGAAGACATGCCGGAAGTGGGCGATACGCTGCAGGTGGTCACCGATACGGCCAAGGCCAAACAGATTGTCGGCTACCGCGAAACGCGCGAACGCGAACAGATGATGGCCAAGAGCCGCATTACGCTCGAAAGCCTGCACCAGCAGTTGCGGGAAGGCGAAACCAAGGAGCTGAACGTCATCATCAAGGCCGACGTGGGCGGCTCGGCCGAAGTGTTGACGGAAACCCTTCAGAAGCTCTCCACCGAGAAGGTGAAGATCCGCGTGATCCACGCCGGCGTCGGCGCCATTCGCGAAAATGACGTGCAACTGGCGGCGGCCTCCGATGGCATCGTCATCGGGTTCAATGTCCGTCCGGAGCGTTCGGCGGCGGCGCTTGCCGAGCAGGAAAAGGTGGATCTCCGCCTGCACACGATCATCTACGATCTGACGCAGGAGATCCGCAAGGCCATGGCCGGGTTGCTTGAGCCAGTGATTCGCGAGGTTTACCTGGGCCGCGCCGAGGTGCGCGACACCTTCCGCATCACCAAGGTGGGCACGGTGGCCGGCTGCTATGTGCAGGATGGCCTGATCAAACGCGGCGCCGATATGCGGCTTCTGCGCGACAACATCGTGATCCACACGGGCAAGATCGAGGGCCTGCGGCGTTTCAAAGACGACGCCAGCGAAGTGAAGCAGGGCTTCGAGTGCGGCATCAACATCGCCCATTACAACGATGTAAAGCCCGGCGACGTGATCGAGGCGTTCACTCAGGAAAAGATAGCCGCCGACCTCTAGATTCCGGCCGCGACAGTTTCAAACCGCGCCGCGCAATGGATAGTCTAGTGTCCATGCGCGGCGTTTTTCTTCTTCTCCTCACGGCGGCCGGCGCGGCGGCGCAGCCATACACGCTGTGGTACCGGCAGCCCGCCGCACAGTGGAACGAGGCGCTGCCCATTGGCAACGGGCGTCTCGGCGCGATGGTCTTCGGCGGCGTCTCCGAGGAGCGTCTGCAACTGAACGAGGACTCGGTGTGGGCCGGCGGCAAGCGGGACCGCATCAACCCGCGAGCCGCGCAGGCGCTGCCCGAGGTGAGGCGGCTGTTACTGTCCGGTCTCATCCGCGAGGCGGAGCAACTGGCCGACCGCGACCTGATCGCCACGCCCCGCCGCATGCCGCAATACCAGCCGCTGGGGGATCTGACACTGCGGTTCTCTGGCATCGAGCGCGCGGACGAGTACCGCCGTGAACTCGACCTGGACCAGGCCATCGTGCGCGTCCACTATCGCGCCGGTGGCGTCGAGTACACGCGCGAGGTGTTCGCCAGCGCGCCGGATCAGGCCATTGTGATGCGCCTGACGGCGGAGGGAAACGGCAGGCTGTCCTTCACGGCGGCCTTGAGCCGCGAGACCGGCGCCGCGGCACGTGTGGAAGGCGGCAATCGCGTCATCCTGGAGGGCCAGGCTCTGCCCCACGGCGACAGGCAGGCGGGTGAGCCGGCGGCGGGCGTGAAATTCCGCGCCGTGCTGGAGGTGAAGGCCAACGGCGGAAGAGTACGCGCGCGCGGCAACACCGTGGAGGTGAGCGGCGCGCGCTCGGCAACACTCGTCTTGAACGCAGGCACGTCCATGCGTTCGCTGGACGTGAAACTGCCGTCGCGGAGTTACGAGGCGATGCGGGCGGCCCATGTCGCGGACTACCAGCGGCTATACCGGCGCGTGCGCTTTACGCTGGCCGGCGAAGAGCCCGCGCTGCCAACCGATGAACGTTTGCGGCGGGTGACGGCGGGCGGGCGCGACACGGCTCTTGAAGCCATGTACTTTCAGTTTGGCCGCTATCTGCTGATCGCCAGCAGCCGGCCGGGCAGCATGGCGGCGAATTTGCAAGGCATCTGGAACGACAAGCGCGCCCCCCCGTGGGAGAGCAAGTACACGATCAACATCAACACGGAGATGAACTACTGGCCGGCCGAGGTCACGAACCTTTCCGAGCTGCACGAGCCCCTGTTCGATCTGGTGGACAAGGCGCGAGAGGATGGACGCAGTGTGGCGCGGCGCATGTATGGCGCTCCGGGGTTTGTCCTGCACCACAACACCGACGGTTGGGGGCATGCGGTCCCGATCGACGGTGTGGGCTCGGGCGTCTGGCCGATGGGCGCGGCCTGGCTGAGCCTCCATTTCTGGGACCACTACGAGTTCACGCTGGACCGGAGCTTCCTGGCGCTCCGCGCCTATCCCGTGATGAAGGAGGCCGCCGAATTCCTGATGGCCACATTCACGCGTGACGCCCGCGGCAGGCTGCTCACAGGCCCGTCCATTTCGCCCGAGAACCGTTACCGCACGGCCGATGGCCAGACGGGCAAGCTCTGCATGTCTCCCACTATGGATGTTGAGATTGCCCATGCCCTGCTCGGCCGCGTGGCGGAGGCCACGGAGATCCTCGGCCAGGACGCGGAGTTCGCCAGAGCGGCGCGGAAGGCGCGGACGGAGCTGCCGCCGCTGCGTGTGGGGTCGCAGGGGCAGTTGTTGGAGTGGCTGGAGGAGTATGAGGAGCCCGAACCCGGTCACCGCCACATCTCGCACCTGTTCGCATTGCATCCGGGCAACCAGATCACGCTGCGCGGAACTCCTGAGCTGGCGCGCGCGGCTCGAACGGCGCTGGAGCGGCGTCTGCGGGCCGGCAGCGGCCACACCGGGTGGAGCCGCGCGTGGATCATCAATTTCTGGGCGCGTCTGGAGGAAGGGGGCACGGCGCACGAGAACGTGGTGGCGTTGCTGGCCCATTCGACGCTGCCGAATCTGCTCGACAACCACCCGCCCTTTCAGATCGACGGCAACTTTGGCGGCACGGCGGGCATGGCGGAGATGTTGCTGCAAAGCCATGCCGGAGAGATCGCCCTGTTTCCCGCACTTCCACGCGCGTGGCCGGGCGGAACGATCACCGGACTGCGGGCCCGCGGCAACGTAGGCGTGGATTTGGAGTGGCAACAAGGGCGGGGCGCACGGGCGCGCTTCACCGTGAGGCAGGATCGCTGGCTGGTGCTCCGGCCGCCGGGCGGACAGCGTGTGGCGCGCATACAAGCGGCGGGGGCGAGTGTCGCTGTGACCGAAAACAGTAACGGGACCGTGCAATTTCTCGCACGGCCCCGTCAGGTGTATGAGGTGGAGCTAACGGGCGGCCAGTAGAGCGCGCAGGTGGCGGGCTCGCTCGGGTGAACGAAGCTGGCGCAGGGCTTTGGCTTCGATCTGCCGGATGCGCTCGCGGGTCACATCGAACTGCTGGCCGATCTCTTCGAGCGTATGTTCACGGTCGCAACCGATGCCAAAACGCAGCCGGATGACCTTCTCCTCTTTCGGAGAGAGAGTTTTGAGGATATTGGCGGTTTCGTCGCGGACGTTCGAGTCGATCACGGTGTCCACGGGCGAGCCCACCCAGCGGTCCTCGATCAGGTCGCCCAGCGCCGACTCGCCATCGCGGCCCACCGGCGTTTCGAGCGAAACAGGATCGCGTGAGATCGTTTTCAGCTTTTGAACCTTCTCGACCGGAATATCCATCCGGCGCGAAATCTCTTCGTTGGTCGGCGCGCGCCCCAGTTCCTTCTCCAACTCGCGGCTGGCGCGCAGGAACTTGTTCATCGACTCGTTCATGTGCACCGGGATGCGGATCGTGCGCGACTGGTCGGCAATGGCGCGCGTGATCGCCTGGCGGATCCACCAGGTTGCGTAGGTGGAGAACTTGTATCCGCGCCGGTACTCAAACTTGTCGGCGGCGCGCATCAGACCGATGTTGCCTTCCTGAATCAGGTCCAGCAGGTGAAGGCCACGGTTCACATACTTCTTGGCGACGGAAACCACAAGGCGGAGGTTGGCCTCGACAAGATCTTTCTTGGCGCGCTCAGCCTCGAGTTCGCCCAGACGGATCGTGCCCAGCGTGTGGCGCAAATCCATCAACGTGGCGCCCACCGACTGTTCCTTTTTCTTGATTTCGCGCTTCAGTTCCTTAATGCGGGGGGCGTTAGCGGTGGCGCCTCGAGCATCGAGCTTCTTGATCTCGCTCTCCAGAACGCCCATCTCCTCGGCCGCGCGTTCCAGCTCACGAGAAAATTCCCGCCACTTCAAGTTCTGCAAGGGCAGGTCACGAAGCGCCTTGGAGATCTCGATGCAGGAGCGGTACCACTTGTAGAGCGCCTTGCGCTTGCCCTTCTTTACCGAAGCAGGAGCTTCCGCGTACTTTTCGGCGAGAGTGTTCTGCTTCTTGTGCAGCGTGATGAAATCGGCGTATTTCTGCCGCACTTCATTGAGGCGCTTGACGTAGGCGTTGGTGCCTTCCTCGACGTCACCGAGATCGGAGACGTTTTCCACCTGCTCGGCGCCCTTCTTGATCGCCTCGGCGATTTCGAGCACCATCAACTGGACTAATGCGGAGCGGCTAACGCCCTTCTGCATCCGGAACTTGCCCCGCTCCATTTTGCGGGCCAAGTCGACTTCCCCTTCGCGAGTGAGAAGCGGAACAGCGCCCATCTCGCGCAGGTAGACGCGAACCGGGTCGTCCGTGTAAATGGACTCTTCCTGTGGTTGCTGGACTTGAAAATCGTCTTCGCCGTGAACTTCCTCGGGATGAAAGAAGTTTGCTTCTTCATCAAACGGAATACTCAGCGGCTCTTGAGGGTCGCCTAAATACTGATCGTCAAATTGATCCACAGAGATCCTACCTCTCCCAAGGAAACCAACACGCGGAGGGGGTTGGGCTGGACGAGACACCGCCACCCACATGTCTCGCTAGGCCGGCAGAGCATGCCGGTCCCCTTCGCCAAATGAGGCACCGTCGCTCATTGTAGCATTGTGTTGCGACGAAGTTAAGCCCCCAACTGTCGCCTTCCGCCTTCGTCCGTCTGCCCTTCTCTCTAGTACTGATGCATCTAAAGCGCAATGGTTACACCGCCCGGTGCTGCTAACCGGCTCACTTTCGCTAAACGCTTCAAAATAGGCACACAATGACAAGGAGCCGATTTTGTCCCTCAGCGCGCCACATTCCTGGCCTAGGAACGCTTCTGGCGGATCAGCGCGTTCAGCTCGCCCAGGAAAGCCTCTACATCCTGGAAGTCGCGGTACACCGACGCGAAACGCACATAGGCCACTTTGTCGATGCTCCTCAGCCGCTCCATGAGCATTTCTCCGATAGATGTAGTAGCAATCTCGCGATCAGGATTCTCGGCCAGCTTACTCTCCACCTCATCGACCAGGTGCGCCAGTTTGCTCATGCTGACGGGCCGTTTTTCGGTGGCGCGCAGCAGTCCGGCCAGGACCTTCTGCCGGTCAAACTTCTCGCGCCGGCCATCCTTTTTAACCACCATGTACGGCACCTCGTCGATGCGTTCGTAGGTAGTGAAGCGCCGGGAGCAGCCCAGGCACTCCCGACGGCGCCGGATGACATCGGCCTCTTTGCTCTCCCGCGAGTCGATGACTTTGTCTTCTTTGTGGCCACAAAATGGACACAACATTACGTTTGCTCTCCTTGTTCCACACGCGCTCCCGTCGAGTCTGCCCCCGCAGGGGCGGATACCGCTTCTAAATGTCCCATCTCTTCACCCAACCCGGTGAGGCGGCTGAACCGAATACCCTCATGAACCGCCAGAAGCAGTCCAAACGGGACGATGATCACAAAAGAGACCACCCACAACAGTAGCGCCACCCCGCTGGCGACCTCCATCGAGACGCGGAAGAGTTGTGTGAGAATTACAACAGAAACGATCTGTGGACCACCGCCCACCCCGGGAATTTGCACAACACTACCAAAAGCGACAAACCCCACAAAGATCGACACATCCAGCAAAGAAAGCGCCGCCGTCTGAGGGATCGCAAGGAACAGGCAATAATAGCATCCAATAATAAGTATCCATTCAAGTATTGAATAACCGATCACCTGCGCCACCGCTGCTGGGCTGGACGTGGACCGGATTCCCTGGATGAACGAACTGATCATGCTTTGAACCCGCTTCTGGAACGAAGCCGGAACGGCGCCGGCGGCCTGGCGGAGTCGTGTCTCGGCCCAACCCGAGAAGAGCCCGAACACGGCCAGAATGACGATGCAAACAGTTGCCAGCGCCCCCGCAGCATGGCCACCCAGCCGGAGGACCCAGGTGAGCGCCTCGCCGGCTTGCACTGTGGCAGAGTTCACCTGCACGAGGGCGACGCCGAAGATCAGCAGCGCCATGAGGAGGTCGTACAACCGTTCCAGGAACCAGGCGCCGACCTGAGACGACACAGGTAGTTCTTCCTTCCGTGCGATCAGATAGGGCCGAACCATCTCACCCGGCCGCCCGAAGAGGACGATCGCCGTAAAGCCAATTGCCGTCGCCACGAAGAGTCTTCGGATGCTCGCATCTGGCTTCTGGTTGTGGATGAGGACCTTCCATCGCAGGGCGCGGCCCAGGTAGGTGCTCAGGGCGAACAGGATGGAGCCCGCCATCCACAGCGGGTTCAACGTCCGGAACGTGGCGGCGAACTTACGCCAGTCGAAGGACTCCTCGCGCCAGGTGTCGAACAGGAAAAAAGCCAGGGCGAATAAAGCCAGAAAGGTGACGGGGAGCACCCATCGAGGAAGCCGTCGAGCGTGAGGGGAGGGGGAGGGAATTGGATGGCTCCTGAGGCTGCGGCCGGCAATGGACGCCCTTCCGGCGGCAGGCGAAATCCTGCTTCGCCGTGGGGGCACTCAGTTAGAATATAGGGCGGCTCCAGCAAAATCACCAACTTTGTTGAACTTCCGGGGACCAGACCTCGTAGTCCGGAGTGAATGGCGCAGCAGGCGCCGGCCGGACCGGATGCGAAGAATTCAACAGCATTCCTCCGAACGGGCGGCAGATGATACGACGGAGAAGTGAGGCCTGGTATGGCGACAGCCGCCGCGGTATGGCAGATCGGAAGTCCTGGGCGGAAGCGGGCTCCGGCTGAATACGGAGCCGGACGGCGGACGCCAGACAGCGCCACGCGGTCCCAGTGGGACGAGCGGCCGGTTGAGTGGGGTCAACGGGAACGTACATTGGACCAGGACGCCATTCTGGTGGAACGGTGCCTGAGCGGCGAAGACGCGGCTTGGGAAGAACTGGTGCGCGCGCATACACGGCGGGTTTACTCAATCTGTTACCGGTTCACGGGGGCTGATGGCGAGGCGCAGGATATCACGCAGGAGGTCTTCCTGCGGGTGTTCCAGAGTCTGCAAAGCTTCCGCTCGGGTGAGGGCTCCTTTTCGGTGTGGCTTTCGCGGCTGACGCGGAACCTGCTGATCGACAACTACCGGCGGGGGAAGATGCGGCGAGCCTCGGACTCTCTTGAGGACAAGCTTGCTGGAATCGAGGAGACGTCGCCGGGCTACTCCAGGACAGACAGCCAGCTGCACTCGCGCGAGGCCTCCGAATGGATTCAGGCGGCGCTGCAACGGCTTTCGCCGGAATTACGGGAGGCTGTCATTCTGCGCGATCTGGAGGAGCTGGAATACAGGGACATCGCGGAGGTTTTGAAGGTGCCAGAGGGCACTGTAAAATCACGCATTAACCGGGGCCGCGCGGAACTGGCGCGGGTTCTCAGGAAGTGGAAAGTAGCGCTATGAAGTGCGCCGAGTTTGAAATTCTGCTCAGCGACTCGCTGGACGGCGCGATTACCGCCGCCGATCAGGCGCGCCTGGATGCTCACGCGGGCGTATGCGAGGCGTGCGCCGAACTGGCGGCCGATTGTGGCGCGGCGATGCCGTGGCTGGCGCGCGTGATCGAGGTGGAGCCGCCGGACGAACTGGTAAACCGGATTCTCTACCATGTCCCCACCGGACGCTCACCGGCGGCCGGGAGTGTTCCCAGAAGCAAGTGGGCGGCCGTGTTTGGCGGCTGGTTCAGCCCTCTTTTGCAGCCGCGTCTGGCGATGGGGATGGCGATGACGATTCTGTCGTTCTCCATGGTCGGGCGTGTGTTGGGCTTGCAGGAGAGGCAGATCACGATGGCCGACCTGGAACCGGCGCGCGTGGTGGCGACGCTGGATTGGAAGCTCCATCGTGTCTGGGACCGCGCGGTGAAGTATTACGAGAACGTGCGGCTGGTGTACGTGATCCAGACGCAGTTGCGCGACTGGAGCGCACAGGAAGAGGAAGACCGGAGAATGCAGTCGCAGCGGTCGACGATCGACGCCGGCGTTGTTCCGGCGGACGCGGGCGCCGGCAGGCAGAGGAGGGAGGCAAAATGACGGCAGCAGCGTTCTGCAGACAGTGCGGCAAGCCGCTTACAGAGGGAGAGCAGGCTGACTCCTCGACGATCTATTGCGCGGTGTGCGCAGCGGCGCGCTCCCAGGCGGCCACACCCGCCGCGGCACACCAGCAGCGGCCTATTGCACCCGCCGGGGCCGCTGTGACAGACGCGGCCGGCGCGGGCATTTCGCCGGGACTCGCCTTCCTGCTGGGCATTCTGCCGGGGGTGGGCGCGATCTACAACGCCCAGTATGCCAAGGGTCTCATCCACGTGGTGATCTTCGGACTCCTGATCTCCATTGCCGGTTCGCCCGGCAGCAGCGAGGTAACGCCGGTATTCGTTGTCCTCATCCCCGCCTTCATCACCTACATGGCCTTCGAGGCGTATCACACGGCCAAGAAGCGAGCGGCGGGAATCAGTGTGGATGAGTTTTCCAGCCTGGTGCCGATGCGGCGGATTGGTTTTCCGGTGGCGCCCGTGTTGCTGATTGGCAGCGGCGTGGTGTTCCTGTTGAACAACCTGGGCGTGTTGCGGTTCAGCCAGTTGTTCCGCTGGTGGCCGCTGCTGTTGATCGGTTTGGGCGTTTATATGCTGCTCATGCGCCTGACGGGCGGCGCCGGGGAAGAGCAAACGCCCCCTTCAGGTGGCCTTGCGGCCGGGTACCAGGACGAGGTGCGCCATGAACAGTAACCCGCCATTAATTCGCGCGCTACGCGGACCGGTGATGATGATGACTCTGGGCGCCATGCTGGTGGCCGATCACTTCACCCAATTTTCTTTCAGCCGCACGTGGCCCGTGCTGTTGATTGTCATGGGAATCATGAAACTGCTGGAGCGCGCCGGACAGGGCACGGGGCCCGAAAAATCCAGCGCGCCAATGGGAGGGAACTAGCCATGCCGCGCGGATCCATCATCGGACCTGTCATTCTCATTCTGCTGGGCGGCCTGTTCCTTGTGAACAATGTGAGGCCGGACGTACCGGCGTTGCAACTGGTGGCCGACTGGTGGCCCTTTCTGCTGGTGGCCTGGGGGCTGATTCGCTTCGTCGAGATCCTGGCGTGGCACGGGCGGGGAAGGGCGCTGCCCGCTGCAGGCATCTCCGGTGGCGAATGGATGCTGGCCATCGTGCTTACCGTCCTGGGGTCCACGCTGTTTGTTGGCAAGGACCTGGCGAACCGGTTGCACCGCAGCCGGATCACGTACCGGGGCCTGGAGCTGTTCGGCGAGCAGTTCGACTTTCCGCTAAACGGCGCGTTGCAGGCCGGCAAGACGCCGCGTATCCAGATTGAAAATCTGCGCGGCAACGCGCGTGTGGTGGGCGCCGATGGCGAGGAGATCAAGGTGACCGGCCGCAATTCGGTCCGCGCCTTCGAGCGCAAGGATGCGGAGAAGACAAACGGCCAGTGCCGGTTGGAGATTGTGAAGCAGGGCGATTTGATCATCGTGCGCACGAATCAGGACAAGGCTTCGGGCGACCAGCGCGTGGAATCGGAGCTGGAAATTATCGTGCCGCGCGGCGCGACGGTGCGGGGCCGCGGACGGTACGGTGATTTCGACATTTCGGGCATTGCCGGCGACACCGATATTGACAGCGACAACGCCGGCGTGCGCATCTCCGACGTGGGCGGGCAGGTGCGCGTGAACGTGCGTCGCAGCGACGTGGTGCGGGCGGTGAACGTGAAGGGCAACGTGGAGTTGCGCGGCCGCGGCGGTGACGTGGAGTTGGAGAACGTCGAGGGCGCGGTGACGGTGAACGGCGAATTCACGGGGGATTTGAACTTCCGCCGGATCGCCCGGCCGGTGCGCTTTGAAAGCTCGCGCACGGACCTGCGGCTGGAGAAGCTGGGCGGCTCGTTGCAGATGGGCGATGGCCAGCTATCGGCCGAGGACTTCACAGGTCCGTTCACCTTGCGCTCGAACTCCAAGGACGTGGATCTGCGGAACTTCACCGGCGTGGTGGATCTGCAGGTGGAGCGCGGCGATGTCGAGGTTCGTCCGGGACGCACGCCGCTGTCGATGATGAACCTGAACACGCGCGGCGGAAACATCGAATTGATCCTGCCGGAGAAGGCGCAGTTCACCTTGCATGCCGAGGTGGATAAGGGAGAGATCGACATGGGTCTGCCCGGACCGTGGCGTGTCGAAGAGGTTGGCGGCGGCCAGCGCGTGAATGGCGCCACCGGCAGTGGACCTGCGCTGACACTGAACTCCCGGCGCGGGGAGATGCGCATCCGTTCCGGCGCGGCTGATGCGGGAGGCCGCACGCAACTCAAATTACCCGGCCCGAATGATGCGGAAGCCGCTCCGGAAGCGGGTGCGCCCGCGGGCGTACCGAAAAAGAACCTGCCCGTCGTCCAGCAGTAACCGGCCCGGTTCTACGCGGCGGAAGGATCCAAGACGCCGTGGCGTTCCAGCAGCGCTACGGCGTTCGTGTTTCCGGACTTGGCCGCGGCGCGTGCGTGCCGCCAGGCAGCGGCCGTGTCATCCCGAATCGCGTAGATTTCCGCGAGCGAAACGTGGGCTTCGGCGTGCCCGGGGTTCAGCCGGACGGCTTCCAGCAGCAGTCCGAGCGCTTCCTCCTGACGGTTTTGCGTGCGGTAGAGCTGAGCCAGGTGATAGTAGGGGCGGGCGTCGGAGGGGTCGCGCACGATCCAGGCCGCCTGTTCGTTGATCGCTTCGGCCGTGCCCGAGTCGAGGATCGGCTCGATCACCTCTTTACGCCAAAAGCTCATCGCCACCATGGTAGCGGTGGAAGGGGAGGCGCCGCGCGGACGCATGGTACCCTCAGGGAGGCGGGCGCGTAGCTCAGTTGGTTAGAGCACCTCGTTTACACCGAGGGGGTCCGGGGTTCGAGTCCCTGCGCGCCCACCAATGCCCTCCTGAATGCCTACGCCGGAGTGGGCAGCGCGATTCCCGGCGCCGTGTTCGCCAGCGAGTGGCGCGTGAAAAAGTTGCCTGAGCCGGGGACGTTAACCTGAGTGCCGGGATTGCGGCCAGGGGAGCTGCTGACGAATTCGCTGCCGCCCGCGATGTAGTTCACGATCTGGGGATGGCTGCCGAACCAGGCCGAAAGACTCGCGCCCGCGACAAGCGGGGCCGGGTTGATCGTGCTGGCGGGTATGCGCGTTTGCACCGATGCGTACGCGGCCAGACCGCCGCCCAGTGAATGACCGCAGAGCTGCAGGCTGGAGTAGAGCCGGCTGCAGCGGTTGGCCAGGCCGAGCGCCTGCGGGTATTGGATGGGCAGGACACCCACCACTTGCGCGCCATCGGCCACGACGTCGCGCACCGAGTCGGTACCGGCGAAGGCAAGAACGGCCCGGCCGGGCGTGCTGGCGGGACGGATCAGGATCGCCTTGAAGCCGGAAAACATCGTGGCCCAGGCGTCGATCACCTCCCAGATGCCGCCGCCTTGAAATTTATAGCGCTCTCCGCTGCTGGCGTCATAGGCGAGGTAGCAGCAGGACTTTGTCTCCATGAGTGTCAGCATCGACATGGTTGCTTCCTAACAGGGCGTTCTGTATTTCAGTCTAATTCCCATCGGCCGCGGACGACGGCTTCTTGAGGGTGCTCGTTCACATGAAGCCGGAAGATGTCGGGCCGTGCATAGTGGCCGGTGACGTCGAGGTCGAACCGGGCTTCGGCGATGCGCGCGGTGTCCACTTCGGCGGTGAGGATGGACTCGCGGTCATAGACGGGCCCGGCGAGCACCTCGCCGAGGGGGCCGACGATGACGCTGCCGCCGCGGATGATCTCCCGGGGCGAATCGCCCAGGCGGGCGTACTGGCACGCGGCGAGCACGTAGCAGCGGCCTTCCGTGGCGATGTGGCGCATGGAGCTTTGCCAAACCTCGCGGTCGTCCACGGTCGGCGCGCAGTAGAGTTGAATGCCCTTGCCATACATCGTGGTGCGGAGCAGAGGCATGTAGTTTTCCCAGCAGATGACCGCGCCGGCGCGGCCGAAGCCGGTGTCGACCACCGGCAGCGTGGAGCCATCGCCAAAGCCCCACACCAGGCGTTCGAGCGCGGTGGGCATCAGCTTGCGATGCTTGGCGGCGAGCGTCCCGTCGGGCGCGAAGAAGAGCACGGTGCAATACAACGTGCCGCCGCCGCGTTCGATGACGCCGATGACCAGCCACATCGCATGCGCCCGAGCGGCCTCTCCCAGCCGTGCGGTGGCTGGCGAGGGCACGTCGATGGCGCTCTCGAAATATCTCCGGAACTCCTCCCGGCCTTCCTGGGTGCGTGAGCCGAGCAGCGTGCCAAACGAGGCGCCCTTGGGATAGCCGGTGAGAAACGCCTCGGGGAAGACGGCGAGCCGCGCGCCGGTGGCTGCGGCCTCGGCCAGAAGCCGTTCGGCGCTCCGCAGCCCCGCCTCGAGATCGTACAACGCGGCGCCCGCCTGAATTACGGCAACAGTTGTGGACACGCCGGTAGTGTACCAGCGGGGGCGGCGTTACTCCACCAGGGACGGGCCGCGCCGTATCCCGCGGCCCCCTTGCTCCATCATCCACATGACGGCAACGGGGTTGTATATATAGGCCTCGTGCAAACACTCCAGGCAAAAAGCCGCCTCGCTCTCGTCGCCCGCGCTGTACACCGCCTCGGCCCGGGGCGGATTCTTGCTCAGTCCAGTCAGGTACTCGAAGACGTAACGGTTCGCGGCGCGCGCGTCTTTCAGGACCTTGCCTGCCTTGGCCTCATTCTGGGACATCACCAACAGAAGGACCCTGGCGTACAAGAAGATGGCCGAGATCTCATTCTTGTACTTCTCCAACAACAGCGCGGCGCGATGCTGTTCTCCCATGCGGAGGTAGCGGCCCAGCAACTGATAGCGGACGCCCTGGTTGTCGTTTGGGCAGAGTTCGAGCATCTCCTCATAGTGGGATACACAGTCGAACATGCGGCCGCCCTCGGCGCAGGCCTCCGCGAGGGCCGCTTTGGCGCGCATATAGGGACGGGTGTCCTGGATCATCCAGAAGTGGCCCCTGTTCTTACTAAAGAACGCGGCGCCGCCCAGCCGTTCCGCCGCCGTGCTCACGGCACGCTCCAGAATCGCGATGGCCTGTCCGGCTTACCTTGCTTCTCCCGCCTTGAAAACCAGGGCGCTCGTGCAATCGGGATCAAGCGCAAGCGCCTGCTTGTAAAGGCGTCTGGCGGCGGCCTCCGTGGGAGCGTCGATGGCGTCCCAGCACAACTCCTGCGCCTGGCGGCGAGGGTCCGTGGAGCCGGCTTGGGCGCGACGGGATGGCTTGAGCGTCCCGTCCTTCAATTGCTCCTGCAGAAAGGCGTTCATCTCATCGATGCTTTCGAATTTACGTTCCGAAAGGAGCGTGTGAACCTGGTCCATCAGCCTTTCCATGTTCCCCCCGGAGGCTACATGTGGCGGAGTGCTGGAGTGGACAAGCTTGGGTGTTGTGGGATCTGTTTTCCGCGCCATGAGAGTTGAGTATAATTCGCGGCGGTGGTGAAGGCGCGCCACGGATTGGGCGTAAACTAGGGAGGAATCCGCGTGCGCCAGGTCCGTGAGGGTCACGATTCGCCGGACGCGTTGCGCATGCCGCGGATGTGGGCAGGAGAACTCATGCAAAAGGAAAGTTGCGATATCGGCCTGATCGGGCTGGCCGTGATGGGCCAGAACCTGGTTCTGAACATGAACGACCACGGCTATAAGGTGGCGGTGTTCAACCGGACAGTCTCCAAGGTGGACGACTTTATTCAGAACGAGGCCAAGGGGACGAAGGTTGAGGGCGCTCATTCGATCCCGGAGCTGATCCAGCTTCTGAAACGGCCGCGCCGCGTCATGCTGATGGTGAAGGCCGGCAGCGTGGTGGATGACAACATCGAGCAGCTTCTGCCGCATCTCGAACCGGGCGACATCATCATCGACGGCGGCAACTCGCTTTACACCGATTCCAACCGCCGCACGCAGGAACTGGCCAAGAAGGGCATCCTCTTCATCGGCACAGGCGTTTCCGGCGGCGAGGAGGGCGCGCGCAATGGCCCCTCGATCATGCCGGGTGGAAATCCGGCGGCCTGGCCCCATGTGAAGGAGATTTTCCAGGCGATCGCCGCCAAGGTGGACGATGGTACGCCCTGCTGCGACTGGGTGGGCGAGGATGGCGCCGGGCACTACGTGAAAATGGTGCATAACGGCATCGAGTACGGCGACATGCAGCTGATCTGCGAGGCCTACCACCTGATGAAGGATGCCCTGGGACTGTCCGCCGCCGAGCTGCACGAGGTGTTCGGCGAATGGAACAAGGGCGAACTGGACAGCTACCTGATCGAGATCACCACGGACATTTTCGCGAAGCTGGATGAGGACGGCCAGCCGGTGGTGGACAAGATCCTGGACACGGCCGGCCAGAAGGGCACGGGCAAGTGGACCGGCATCTCGTCGCTGGAGCTGGGCGTTCCGGTGACGCTGATTGGCGAGGCCGTCTATGCCCGCTGCCTCTCGGCCATGAAAGACGAACGCGTGGTGGCGTCGAAGGTGCTGAGCGGGCCGGCGAAGCAGGCCGCAGGAGACCGCAAGGCCTTCATCGAGGATGTGCGCCGGGCGCTGTATTGCTCCAAGATCATCTCCTACGCGCAGGGCTACATGCTGCTGCGCGAAGCGGCCAAGGAGATGAAGTGGAATCTCAACTTCGGGGGCATCGCCCTCATGTGGCGCGGCGGATGCATTATTCGCAGCCGCTTCCTGGGCAAGATCAAGGAAGCCTTCGACAAGAATCCGCAGCTGACCAACCTGCTGCTGGACGGCTTCTTCGCCGGGACTCTGCTGAAGTATCAGGACTCGTGGCGAAGCGCCATCGTGAAGGCCATCGAAGCCGGCGTGCCAACGCCCGCCTTCACCACGGCCCTTTCGTTCTTCGACGGCTACCGCACGGAGCGCCTGCCGGCGAACCTGCTGCAAGCCCAGCGCGACTACTTCGGCGCGCACACCTACGAGCGCCTGGACAAGCCGCGGGGCCAGTTCTTCCACACGAACTGGACCGGCCGCGGCGGCCGCGTCGCCTCGGGCACCTACAACGTGTAGTTGCGCCGCACCTGATTGGGAGACCATGACATGAGCTATGGACTGAACATCCGCAAGGAGGCCGCCCTGGATTTCGCGGCCGTCGGCGCCCTCATCCACCGGTTGGATCCGGGCATCATCCCCTTCCGCAAGGCGTCGCACTGCGACATCCACGTCTCGGGCGGCGAGTTCAACGTCGCCGCCAACCTGGCCGACTGCTTCGGCATGAAGACGGGCGTGGTTTCGGCGATGGTCGATTATCCGATCGGCGATCTGATTGCCGAACGCGTGCGGGCGATGGGCGTGCACGGCTTTTACAAGCATTTCAAACACAACGGAGTGAACGGCCCGAACATGGCCACCGTGTACTCGGACCGGGGGCAGGGCGTGCGCGCTCCCGTGGTGTTCTACAACCGCTCGAACGAGGCCGCGGCGGCGCTCAAGCCCGGCGACTTCGACTGGGCGTCGATGTTCGCGGGCGGCGTGCGCTGGTTCCACTCCGGCGGCATCTTCGCGGCGCTTTCGGAAACGACCTCCGAGGTCATCATCGAAGGCATGAAAGCCGCCAAAGCGGCGGGCGCCATCGTGAGCTTCGATCTGAACTTCCGCGCCAAGCTGTGGAACATCTGGGGCGGCGAGCAGAAGGCCGTCGAGGTGATCGCGCGGATTGTCGACAACGTCGATGTTCTCGTCGGCAACGAGGAGGATTTGCAGAAAGGCCTCGGCATTCCGGGCCCGGAGATGGCGGCGAAGTCGAAGCTCGACCCGAGCACCTTCTTCGGCATGATCGGCCAGGTGGTGAAGAAGCATCCCAAGGTGAAGATCGTGGCGACAACGCTGCGCGAAGTGCACTCGACCAACAGGCACTCCTGGAGCGCCGTGGCCTGGGTGGACGGCAAGACCTATCAGGCGCCGACGGCCGAGTTGGATGTGTTGGACCGTGTCGGTGGCGGCGACGGCTACGCGGCGGGCTTCATTTACGGCATCCTCACCGGCCGCGAACCGCAAGAGGCCGTGAACCTGGGCTGGGCGCACGGCGCCCTGCTGACCACCTTCCCCGGCGACACGACGATGGCCACCGTGGACCAGGTGGAGGCGTTCGCCAAGGGCGGGTCGGCGCGCATTCAGCGCTAGCGCGAAACTTCACGAAACGCGGGGAAGGGGGTGGACCGCGCGGCTCAACCCTTTCCCGTGCGATGCGCCACGGCGATGGCGTCCCGCAGGCGGTCCCAGCTGAGGGCGGCATCCACGGTGCAGTCGGCGCCAAGAATGAACTGGCCCGGCGCGCTGTGGATGGCCCGCTTTACCTCGGCCTCCACCTGCGCGCTGGTTCCTTTGGCCAGGATACCGTGACGGTCCAGTCCGCCCATGCACGGTCTCCCGAAATGGCTGTTGATCTGCTGCCAGCTCAGTTGCCGAGTGGTGAGCTTGGGATTGCAGTTGACGGCATGGCCGGGGTAGTCGCGCACGGCATCGTAGTCCGCGTAGGGCGCGTTGTAATCGCACACGTGCAGAATGTTGAACGCGCAGGAGCGCTGCGCCTCGCGCATGGCAACGAGATCGGCCGGCTTCACATACTTCGTGAACAGATCCCGGTTGGCGAGCAGACCCGCCTCCGAACCTTGCGTGGACATATAGAAGCCGTCGACGCCCGCCTGAATGCAGGCCTTCACGAAGATCATCTGGCTTTCGGTGAGGACATCGAGCCCCTTTTTCACGGCGTCCGGATTCTCGGCCAGATGCTGCCGGAGCACGGGCGGCGTGGCGCACTGGCCGGCCGACATATAGGGTGAGTAGAGCGTCATCAGTATGAGCGCATCCTTCTTGGCGCCGCGCACCAGGTCGCGCACGGTTACCAGAAGGGGCTCGTAAAACCCGATCTTGCGCAGCGTGAGTTTCGACCAGTCGGAAGGCTTCGCAAGAAAGGTTTGACGTTCGTACGCCTGCTCGAACTGGATCTTCACGAAGTCCATGTCCGTATGCCGGAAGAACTCCATGTGCCGCCGGGCGGCGGCGGAGCCGTTCTTGTAACCGGAGCCGAAATGGAGGAAAAAGGCGGCTGGGGTGTAGTGCGGGTCGGTGGCGCCGGCCAGCCACTGCATCATCCGCTCCCGCTTGTTGCGCGGCGCGGCGCTGGCTGCCAAAGAGGAAGCGGCAAAGGCCGCCGAGCGGAGGAAAAGTCGTCGTTTCATGGCAGATCCTTCCACCGCCGCAATGGCGTGCAGGGCCGGTTGCGCAGCGGCAAGACAATCATACCGGAGGCCGCGCCACGGCGTGACGTACACTGCAAGGGTAAATGAATCAACCGCGTTTTCCGCAGGGCATTCTGGTGAGTTGCGAGATTCCATGGGACGGCCGTGAAGAGCTGATCGAGGATCTCTTTCGAGACGAGGTGCGCCGGGCCATCCGCCACGGCTTCCGTCACCTCTATGTGTTTGGCACCGCCGGCGAGGGGCACGCCGTCGATACCCGGCGCTTCCGCCAGGTTGTGCAGGTGTTCGCTGAGGAGACACGGGACCCCGCGCTTACGCCGCAGGTTGGCGTGATTGCGCTTTCCACCGCCCAGTTTCACGAGCGCCTGCGAATTGCCTACGACGCGGGATTTCGCATGTTCCAGATCTCACTGCCCAGTTGGGGCGCGTTGACCGATCAGGAGGTCCTGACCTTCTTTCGCGACGTCTGCGGCGCATTTCCGGACGCGCGGTTTCTGCACTACAACCTGGCGCGGAGCAAGCGCGTCCTTACCGCCGGTGACTACCGCCGGCTGATCGATGAGATTCCGAATCTCGTCGCCACCAAGAACACCGGGCTTACGCCGCGCGGGATCACCGAGATGCTGCGCAAGGCCGGCGCTTTGCAACACTTCGGCGCCGAGGACCAGTTCGCCACCGGCTGCCTTACGGGCGAGTGCTCGCTGCTGAGTTCATCCGGCAAAGCGTTCCCGGCAAAAGCACGGCGCTTTTTTGAGCTGGGCGTAACAAAGCAGTTCGGCGAGTTGTTTCCCATGCTGGCCGAATACCACAGGGTGATCGACGAGATCCTGCTGGAGCCCGCGGCGGGGTTGCAACTGATGGACGGCGCCTACGATAAGGCGATGGTGCGGCTGGCCACTCCGGAATTTCCGCTGCGCCTGCTTTCGCCCTACTCGGCCATGCCGGACGAGGTGTTTGAAACCTGCCGCAAGACGCTGCACGAGCGATACCGTGACTGGCTGCGCTCTTGAGATTTTCGAAGGACTGACTGAATATGGCGGGGACGACGGGGCTCGAACCCGCGACCTCCGACGTGACAGGCCGGCGTTCTAACCAGCTGAACTACGTCCCCGCACTGGGTGGTGGCGCACCTTGCGGAGCAAAGCGCGCTTTTTCCAACATAGCACGGTGCGGCCGCCGGGCGCTACACTTGCAGACGATTCTGGAGAGGCCGGCGGACCCGGGCCGAAATGTTGACGCATTCCGGCCCGGAACCGAGCAGCTTTTACAGGTAGAGCGGGAGGGGTATGCGGCTCGTCTTCTTTCTTCTCAGCGCCATGTTGCTCGAGGCGCTTCCTCTGCGGCAGGAATCAGGCACGTTCCTCGGAGGAACGGCGGCGGACCTGGCCCAACATGTGCGCGCCGACTCCGAAGGCAACGTGATCGTGGCGGGCATCACCTCGGGCGGCGGGGCGCCGGTGACCAACTCGACGCCGGTTGGCCCGGCTCGCATCGACCGCCTGTATGTGGCGAAGTTTTCACCGCAGGGGACGCTGCTGTGGTCGAATTACTACGGCGGCAACAACCGCGAGTTCCTGCACAACCTAGCCGTGGATGCCGAGGGCAATATCTACTTGGCTGGGCGTACGATGTCCACCGACTGGCCTTCGCCGTCGGACACCGGGCAAGGTCTGCTGCTGGCGCTGCGTAAAGACGGCACGGTGAAGTGGGCCAAGGGCTTCAGCGAGGTGGATCGCATCTGGGCCGTGGCGGTGTCGCCGGGCGGCGTCATCTATGCCGCGGGGCAGTGCATCACCTTCCGGGAGCCTGTGAATGGCATGCAGGCCAGCTACGGGGGCGGCGAATACGACGCCTTCTTCTTCACCATCACACAGGCCGGCGCCATCACCTCACGATCCTATTACGGCGGCAATGGCAACGACGAGATCTGGGACATCAGCGTCGAGCCCGGCGGCAATCTCAGCGTGGCCGGCGTCAGCAGTTCCACCAATCTGCCCGCGGCCGCCGCCAACGGCGGCTCGGTGAACCTGTCGCCCGGACGCATGTTCTACGCGAGCATCAACCTGCCTGGGCGCGCCGTCGCGTTTTTGCGCTCGATTCCCGCGCTGACCGGACGGCCTTACCGCGTGGCCGCTGGAAAAACGGGCGTCTGGGTGGCTGGCTTTGCCGGGCCCAATCTGGCCATCACCGGAAATGCCTGGCAGAGCACGCTCACCAACACGGAGGACCATTTCCTGGTCCGGATCAACTACGCCGGCGGCGTCATTGGATACGCCACCTATCTGCATCCCGTACAAGTTGGCTACGGTCCGGGGCTTTCGATCGACGAAAATGATCGCGCCTTTGTCACGGGGCACCTGCAAGGTCCTCCGCAGGCGAATCCCTGGCGCGTGACCGCCGACGCGCTGCAACCGGTTCACGGCGGGGCCACGGGCGACGCCTATCTCTTCGTGGTGAACCCAAGCGGGACAGTGGACCATGCGACCTTCCTGGGAGGGCCGGGGTTGGAGCGCGGCAACGATGTGGCTTCGCTGGGCGGCGGAAAGTTCGCCTGGCTGGCCACGGCCTACGCCGACGGGCTGCCCGTGACGAGTTCCGCGGCGCAGCCGCAGACGCGCGGGCAGGGTGATTTCTGGCTGGGCATCTTTCAGTTGGGCACTCCACCCACGCCACCGCCCACGCCCCCGCCTACACCACCCACGCCCCAGCCCACGCTCAGTCTGAGCGGAATCCTGAACGCGGCCAGTTATGCCGCGGGCGCGGTGGCGCCAGGCGAGATCATCACGGTGTATGTGCAAAACGCCGGACCGCCGGTGCTGGCCGGAGCCCAAGTAACGCCGCAAGGCCGCTTTGCCACCATACTCGGCGGCACACGCGTGTTATTCGATGGCGTGGCCGCGCCCATGGTGTATGCGCAGAGCGGCCAGGTGTCGGCTATCGTGCCGTATGGTGTGTCGGGACGGAGCACAACGGCGGTCCAGGTGGAGTACAAGGACACAAAGTCGAACACGGTGAATGTTCCCGTGGCGGCAGCCGCGCCCGCGCTGTTCACTCTGGATGGCAGACAGGCGGTAGCCTTGCTCGTCTCCGGGGCGGTGAACGGCCCGGCGGCGCCGGTGGAACGCGGAGGCATCCTCGTCCTCTATGCGACGGGTGAGGGAGACGCCACACCGCGGCCGGCCGACGGCGCGGTGGCCAACTACAACACGCTCGCCGAATATCCCCGCCCGAATCAGGAGGTGAAGGTGTTTGCCGGCGGGAAACAGGCCGCCGTCCAGTACGCCGGGGCGGCCCCGGGGCTAGTGGCGGGTGTCATGCAAGTGAATGTCCAGTTGGACGCCGCGACGCCGGCCGGTGATGCCGTGCCAATCACGCTCCAGGTGGGCGGAGCGATGTCGCCTTCCGGCGTCACCGTGGCGGTGCGGTAAGGCGGGGTATACACTCTTCTCTTATGCGCAAACTCGTCCTTGCCGCGGCTCTATCCGTGGCTATTTTTGCCCAGGATACGACGAACTTTCCCGTGCTGGGCAAGGTGGTGCGGCTCGATCCGAAATTGGATGAGCTGCTGGCTCCGGATGCCCGGCTGGAGGTGATCTCCTGCTGTTTCGACTGGTCCGAAGGACCCACCTGGGACCGCAAAGGTGGCTTCCTCCTGTTCTCCGACATCCCGCGCAACTCGGTGATGAAGTGGAAAGAGGGTGAGGGCATCAGCCTCTTCCTGAAGCCTTCCGGCTACACCGGCGCCGTACCGTATGGCAAGGAGCCCGGCTCCAACGGGTTGCTCATGGACCCTGAAGGCCGCCTCCTATCGGCCGAGCACGGCGACCGGCGCATTTCGATCCTCTATCCCGACGGCGGCAAGAGAACTCTTGCCGACAACTATCAAGGCAAGCGGCTGAACTCACCCAACGACCTGACGCGCCACTCCTCCGGCGCCATCTACTTTACCGACCCGCCCTACGGACTGCCCAACAACGTGAATGACCCGCGCAAGGAGTTGGACTTTCAGGGTGTCTTCCGCGTCACGCCCGGCGGGGCGGTGACGCTGCTCACCCGGGAGATGACGCGCCCGAACGGCATGGCCTTCTCGCCCGATGAAAAGACGCTGTATGTGGCTCAGTCCGATCCTGAAAAAGCGATCTGGATGGCCTTCCCCGTGAAAGACGATGGCACGCTCGGCCAGGGGAAGGTGCTCGCCGAGGTTACCGCCATGGTGGGCAAGATGAAGGGCCTGCCCGATGGGCTAAAGGTGGACCGCGCAGGGAATATCTGGGCCACCGCGCCCGGCGGCATTCACATCATCAGCCCCGAAGGCAGGACGCTAGGCCGCATCGAAACCGGAGAGGCTACCGCCAACTGCGCCTGGGGCGACGATGGCTCCACACTGTACATCACCACCGACATGTACCTGACGCGGATCAGGACTCGGACGAAGGGCGCTGGCTGGTAGCCGGCCCGCTGGACTCCTTGCCGCCCATTACGCCAGACTTCTCGGCCTTCTCCTTGGCCCAGATGAGCAGCCGCTTAACCGGCGGAATGTAGTCGCCCAGAATGACCAGTCCTGGAATCAGGAACACCCAGCCCGGCATGATGGGCAGAAGCAGCCCGGCGATCCCCAGAAGGACCAGACCAACGCCGAGTGCCATTCGAAGCGCGTGACGCATAAGGGAAAAGTGGGGGAACCCTCCACCTCCATTATCCTCTGACTCCCGCCGCGCGCTGACCGTTTCCGAATCCAGTGGCGATTCGGAGACTCACGCCGTCTGTCACCAGCGCGCGCCGTCGCTTTCCTATGCAAGATTCTTATAATCCGGCTGGCATTCGCAGAGGATGCCGAGCCATTCCCGATCGACGCACCGCTGACGCGCCGCACGGCTTTTTGCCCGGCAGCGATGACCACCGTCCAGCAAAAATAATGATTCAAAAGCGGTTATAGGCTAGGCTTTCAAATGGCACTCGTTGGCTTTCGATCCTCGTGCACCACGAACCGCTGGAGAGAACAGGGAAAAAGTTAAAATATACGCAATATATTCGTACAATATTCGAAATTTCTTTGTCTACCCATAGGCTTACAGCTCCCGGAGCAGCCGCTTCCACTCTCTCACAGTTGTAAACGACAAAGCCCTTAGCATTGTGTTTACAAGCGAATACGAGCAGGCTCGATAGGACTGTAGTACTAGAACCTTGGTTCCGAAGGCATTCGGTCAAACTATTGACCCGTCCGGGTGAAACCCTTAGATTTAGGTTAATGCAAGCAGACCAGCGAAAATCCAAGCGGTTCGACCTCCGACTTCACATTGAGCTGATCCGCACCGGTAACGAGCCGATTAACCGCGTAACCGAAACCCGGAACGTCAGTTCCGGGGGCGTGCTGTTCGACAGCGAGAGCCAGTTGCCCGTCGGTGACCCGATCGAATACTTTCTAACACTTCCCACCAATGGTAAGGAAGGCAACAACGTCCGCTTGCACTGCATGGGCACGATTATCCGCACCGAATCGAGCCAAAAGCGTAACAAGAAGGAAAAGCCTTTCCACGTGGCCGCCACGCTGGAACGCTACGAGTTCGTCCGTCACACGCGTTAACACGCGCCCCTAACCCACCCGGCCACCGCCAGACGCCTGGCATACGATAAAATCTCGGTGTCCGCCCCCACTGCTTACCGCCCCGTCAGCCGATAAGCGAACAGGTGGAGCGCTTACTTTACGCCGCGACGAATTCCTCAGGTGCGCCCAGCATGGAGCTTGACGGTATCGAATCTTATCTTGGCCAACCCCTCATGGACGAGGCATCCATTGGCTTGGTGGTCACCGATGCGAGGGGAGACATTGTACGCGTGAACTCCGGCTTCACCGCGCTCACCGGGTACTCGCCCGAGGAGGTGCTGGGACGGAACCCGCGCATGTTGAAGTCCGACCTCACGCCCGTGGCCGTCTACCGGGAGATGTGGTCCACCATCTCCAACGGCCGCCCCTGGGTGGGTTATGTGGTCAACCGCAGGAAGAACGGCTCGGTGTATGCGGAGGAGATGAGCATCATCCCGTTTTCGCTGCCGGGGGGCGGAATCGCCCAGTATGTGGCCATTAAGCGCGACGTCTCGGAGAGGCGCCGGACGGAGACGTTGCACCGGCTGGTGTGGGAAGAGTCCACCGACGCCATGCGGCTGATGAATGCCTCGGGTGTGACGGTGCGGGTAAACTCCGCTTACTGCCGCCTGGTGAACAAGCCCCGCCATGAGTTGGAAGGCCAGCCCTTCGCCGTCATCTATGAAGACCACCGGCGCGAGCAGATTTTCGCCCGCTTCCGGCAGAAGTTGGCGCGGAACGCCATCGCGCGAATCTTCGAGCGCGAACATGTGCTGTGGGACGGTTCGCGGCGCTGGCTGGAGGTGAACACCTCTCTGCTCCACCTGGACGGCCAGCAGATGTTGCTGAGTCTGATGCGCGACATCACGCCGCGCAAATCCGTCGAGGTGGAACTGCGCGAGGCCAAGCAACGCGCCGAAGTCGCCAGCCGAGCCAAAAGCGAGTTCCTGGCCAACATGAGCCACGAGTTCCGGACGCCCATGAACGGCATTCTTGGCATGCAGTCGCTCGCGTTGTCCACCAGCCTCACCAAGGAGCAGCGGGAACTAATTGAAACCGCGAACGGCTCCGCGCAGCAGTTATTGGGCCTGCTCAACGACCTCCTCGACTTCAGCCATCTCGAAACGGACCGCATCGCCCTCAAGCAGGCCAGCTTTTCTCCCTCCGTGCTCTTCGATGAGGTCGTGACGGCTGGGCAATTCGAGGCCGCGCGGAAGGGCCTCGTATTATCGGGACTGATGCGGGAACAGTGCCCGCCCCGGCTGGAAGGCGACGCTCCCCGTCTTCGCCAGGTGATGAACAAGCTGGTGGCCAACGCCATCAAGTTCACCGACAGGGGTACGATCACCGTGAATGCCGGATGCCAGCCGGCTGGCGACGGATGGACCGACCTCAACTTCTCCGTTCGCGACACGGGCGTGGGGATTCCCGACGGCGAGGTGGAGTCCATCTTCGACCCGTTTCATCAGGCCGACCGCTCCACGACACGGCGCTTCGGAGGCGCCGGCATCGGTCTGGCCATCTGTGCCCGGCTGATCCGTCTCATGGGAGGCCGCATCTGGGCCGAGTGCCCCGCCGGTGGCGGCAGCCTGGTCCAATTCACCGCCCGGCTCCGCCGCCCCGCGTAACGCCAGCACGGCATGGCCCAGCCCTAGCCGCCTCCCTTCGCCCGCTTGGCTCATCTCCCGTTTTCCTGTACGGTAGAGGCGTGACTGATCAACTCGCCCGGAACGTCCATGCCGCGCTCGACCGGTTTCAGATTGAGCTGCCCTCCTGGGGCTTTGCCAACACGGGAACGCGTTTCGGTAAGTTCCTCCAGAGCGCCGCCGCCACCAACCTGGAAGAAAAGCTAAGCGACGCGGGCTTCATCCACTCGCTGACCGGGGTGTGTCCCACCGTGGCGCTCCATGTGTTGTGGGACCTGCCGGCGGGCGCCGCCAGCGTGGACGATGTAAGCGCGGCGGCCGCGCGCCACGGCGTGCGCGCCGGGTCCATCAACCCCAACGTGTTCCAGGACCAGATCTACAAGCATGGTTCGCTGGGAAATCCCGATCCGGCCGTGCGCCGCGCGGCGCAGAACCACCTGCTTGACAGCGCCACCATCGCTCAGGGGCTCGGGTCGCGCGATCTGTCGCTGTGGTTCGCCGACGGATCGAACTACCCCGGCACGGCCAATATGCGCCGCCGGAAACACTGGTTTGCCGAGGGTCTGACGGCGGCTCACGCGCGGCTCATCGGAGATCAGCGCCTGCTGGTGGAGTACAAACCGTTTGAACCGGCTTTTTATCACACCGACATCGCCGACTGGGGCATGGCTCTCGAGCTCGCCCGCCTGGCCGGACCTCGCGCCAAGGTGCTGGTGGACACCGGACATCACTACCAGGCGCAGAACATCGAACAGATTGTCGCCTGGCTGCTGGATCTGGAGATGCTGGGCGGCTTCCACTTCAATGACAGGAGGTATGCCGACGACGACCTCACGCTCGGCTCCATTGACCCCTATCAGGTGTTCCGCATCTTCCACGAGATCTTTTTCTATGCCTGGGAGACAGGCAAACAGCCCGACATCGCCTACATGATCGACCAGAGCCACAACCTGAAGGGCAAGATCGAGGCCATGATCCAGACGGTCACCACGGCGCAGGAGTTGTACGCCAAGGCCGCCCTGGTTGACCATGCGGCGCTGGCAGCCTTCCAGGAGCGCTCCGCCCTGGTGGAGGCCGAAACCTGTTTGAAGGACGCCTTCTCCACCGACGTTCGCCCGGCCATTCGCGAATGGGCGCGCAGCAAGGGCCTGCCGGAAGATCCCATGCGCGCCTTCCGTGAAAGTGGTTATCTGGAGCGCATCACGGCCGTGCGCGCCGAGCGCAACGCCGCCTCGGCCACCAGCTACGCCTGAAACGGCCGGGCGATGGTGCGCCGCGGGCCCGGTGCTACGATATTGGCCATGCATCGCCGTGATTTTCTCCGCGCCTCTGCGCTCGTTCCCATGGCCGGAGCACTGGCGCCCGCCATGGCCGCGCCCTACACATACCATCTGCGCTACGCGCCGCGCATGGGCTTTCTGAATGCTCCGGTGCCGGACCAGTTGCAGGCTTACGCGGACGCCGGCTTCCGGGCCTTTGAGTACAACGGTCTGCCGCGGCACTCCAACCAGGAGATCGCGTCGTTCCGGAAAAAAATGGATGAGCTCGGCATGAGCATGGGCGTCTTCGTGGTGAACTCCGGCGGCTGGAAAGCCTCGGCCACCGTGGACAAGCAGTATCACGCCAAGTTCTTCGAGGACGTGAAACGCGCCGTGGAGATCCACAACATGATCGGCAACGAATGCGCCACGGTCACCACCGGACTGGCCGTGCCCCAGTTGAGCTTCACCGAACAGACGGCCAACTGCGTGGAGGCCTTCCGCCGCGCGGCCGGGATGGTGGAGAAGACAAAGATGGTGCTGGTTTTGGAGCCGTTGAACATCCGCGTCGACCACGCGGGCTACTTCGTCGTCTTCAGCGATCACGGCGCCGAAATTGTCGAGCGTGTGAACCACCCGAATTTCCGGCTTCTGTTCGACATGTACCACCAGCAGATTTCCGAAGGGAACCTGATTGCCCACATTCAGAAACACTGGGACAAGATCGGCTACTTTCAGGTGGGCGACGTGCCCGGACGCCGTGAGCCAGGCACCGGCGAGGTGAACTGGAGCAACGTGTTCAAGGCGATTCACGCCAAGGGCTACAAGGGCATCCTCGGCATGGAGCACGGCTTGTCCGGCGGCGTGGGCCCGGCGGGGATGCAGAAATGCTTCGAGGCCTACCGCAAGGCCGACCAGTGGAGCTGAGACGGTAACCGATGAGCGCGAAAAAGCGCTGGTGTCCAGCCGCCGGCGAATCCATTACCTCGCAGCAGTGCGGCCAGGACAGGGAGGAACGGTATCTGTGCCCCCTGGATTGCGAGTACTTGTTCGAGGCGCGCCGTCACGAGAAGCCGCCCGGCGTGGATCCCGCCTCGTTTCCCCACCGCGACGTGAAGGTGAGCGAGGAGTTCGTCCGGCGCAACCAGTCCCTTCTGGTGTTCACGGCGCGGACACTTGCCGCCGCCGCGCTGGAAGCCGATGCCACCGACGCGGACGTGCGCGAAGCCCTCGAAGCGCTGATCCAGACCTACCGGACGCGCGAGAGCGGACTCATCTATGACACGCGCCCAGCCAATCCATACGCGGCGCGCATCTGCGAACGCTTGCGTGAGTCGTTCGGAAAACTGGACGAAGAGATCCGCCAGCAGACCGGGATGCACACGTTGCGCGACGCCGACGTGCTCGGCATCCTGGTGTTCGTCCAAAGCCTGTGCATTCAGAATGACAACGGCCGCCGGCGTGGCCGCCGGTTCCAGGACTTTCTGCGCAGCTATTTCCCCGCCGCGCCAGCACAGGCGGAACCGTGACCTTGCTTGGTGGGCCCTGTAGGATTCGAACCTACGACCAAGGGATTATGAGTCCCCTGCTCTCACCGCTGAGCTAAGGGCCCACTCGCACTAACGTAGCACGGCCTTGCGCGATGGCAGGCGCGCAGGTCTTCGATATGGTTTGGCGGGAACCAGTTCGAGTCGAACGAACCAACGGCCGGTGAGACCGTTCAACGGTTTTGAAGACCGGGCCTGCCACCGGGCAGGATTGGCTCCCTCTGGGCTGCTACACAAGCCTGGTCTTGCGCACGGGCAACTCCCGCACGCGCTTGCCCGTGGCGGCGAAGATGGCGTTGCAAATGGCCGGGGCGACCGGCGGCACGCCCGGCTCGCCCACGCCTGCCGGCGGCGCGGTGGAGGGCAGAATGTGCACATCCACCACGTGCGGCGCCTCGTCGATGCGCGCCACGGGATAGGTGTCGAAGTTCTTCTGCTGAATCACGCCGGCCTTGGCCGTCACCTCGCCGAGCATGGCGACGCTTGTGCCAAACACGGCCGCGCCTTCAAATTGCGCTTTCACGCGGTCCGGGTTGATCACCCGCCCGGGGTCGATCACATACGTGACGCGAGGAATCTTCACCTTCCCCGCCGCATCCACCTCCACCTCCACCATCGCCGCGATGTAGGAGAAAAAGCTGCGGTGCGCCACGATGCCGTACCCCTTGCCGCCGCCCGGCTTTTTATTGGCCCAGTTGGACCGGCTGGCGCACACCTCCAACACGCGGCGCAGACGAGCCGTATCGATGGGGAACCGTGGGTCCGCCTTGTGGACGGCTCCCTGTCTGATGAGGTCCTGGTCGATCACGCGTCCGGGTCCAATCAGCTTCAGATAGTAGTCCACGCGGTCCGTGCCCGCCGAGGCGGCGAGTTCGTCCACGAAGGAGTGCGTCGCGAAGGCATGGTAGATATGAGCGACCGAGCGCATCCAGCCGATTCGCACGTGGCACTCCGCCGGACCGTTCTCCGCCCGGAAATTGGCGATCGAGAAAGGATTGTCGATCCACCCCATGCCCATCTCGAAATCGGCGCCATACCTGGAGTCCTTGGCGAACATGTTTCCAATGGAGGGAAAGACGCTGCGCTGCAACCACGCCGATGGCTGTCCGCCGTCGCCCACCGCGGCTTTCATGTACATGCCAGCCACGGCGTGATAGTAATCGAACCGCAGGTCGTCCTCGCGGTTCCACACCACCTTCACCGGCTTGCCCACGGCTTTGGATAGCCTGGCCGCCTCCACCACATAGTCGGGTTTCGATTTGCGGCCGAAGCCCCCGCCCAGCAGAGTCACATGGCAAATGACGTCGGTCTTCCTGATCCCCAGCGCGGCCGAAACCGCCTCCTGAACGGCCTGTGGATTCTGCGTGGGGGCGTGCGCGACCACCTTCCCGTTCTCAAACGACGCCACCGCCGCCGGAGGCTCCATGGCCGCATGGGCGAGCAGCGGCACATAGTAGGACGCCTCCACCACCTTGCCGCCCTTGGCAAAGACGGCATCCACGTCGCCCGCCTTGCGCACCACCTTTTGCGGCTTGCGCGCCGTATCCAACAGCTCCGCCTTGTAGCGGTCCGAGTCGTAGGCCGCGTGAGGCCCAGCCTTCCAAGTGGCCTTCAATTTTTTGCGCCCCTCGAAGGCCGCCCACGTGTTGCCGGCGATGACCGCTACGCCGCCGAGCGCCTGGAAGAGGTAGGGCTGCGTGAGTCCTTCCAGCTTTACGGTGCGCGAAACGCCAGCTACCCTTCGCGCTTCGCTGTCGTCCACCGATTCGAGTTCCGCGCCCATCACCGGAGGCCGCTCGATGGCCGCATACACCATGCCCGGCATCGTGGCGTCGTAGCCGAAGATGGCCTTGCCGGTGACATGGCCGCCCACGTCCACCGTGGGCATGTCCTTGCCAATGTAGCGGTAGGCCGAAGGCGCCTTGCGCTTCACCTCGGACGGTTTCGGCAAGGGGAGCTTTGCGGCGTCCCCGGCCAGTTCGCCGTAGCCGGCCTTCCTGCCGCCGGGCCCGTGCACAAAATGATTCGAGGCCTTGCACTGCCCCGCCGCCACGCCCCACCGCTTCGCAGCGGCCCGCTCCAGCACCATGCGCGCCGATGCTCCGGCCGTGTGCATGGCCTCGGCAAAGTCGCGAATCGAGCACGACCCGTCGGTGTTCTGCGAGCCGTATTTCTCATCGCCAATGGCCTGTTCGATCTTCACTCTCGACCAGTCGGCTTCCATCTCATCGGCGGCGATCACGGGCAGCACGCTGCGAATGCCGGTACCCATTTCGGAGCGGTGCGCGACCAGAATCACCGTGCCGTCCTTCTCCAATCCCAGATACACGCTGGGATGCCAGGCGGACTGGGAGGCCTCGCCCGAGGCCAGCAGCGCGCCAGGCGTTACGCCAATGATCAGCGCCCCCGCGGTGAAAATCTCCTCTAGGAAACCCCGGCGCGAAACGGCGCCGATGCGGTCCTGGCGCGTCATGCCATCACCTTCGCGGCCATCTGTATGGCGGTGCGGATGCGTTGATAGGTGCCGCAGCGGCAGAGGTTGCCCCGCATCGCCGCGTCGATTTGGGATCCGGTGGGCTTGGGGGTCTTCCGCAACAACGACGCCGCCTGCATGATCTGGCCCGGCTGGCAGTAGCCGCATTGCGGCACGTTGGCCTCTCGCCAGGCTTTCTGCAGCGGATGTTCGCCGCTGCCCGGCAATCCCTCGATGGTTGTGATCTCCTTGCCCGCGGCGGCCTTCAGCGGCGTGATGCAACTGCGCGCGGCCACGCCATTGATGTGAACCGTACAGGCGCCGCACAGCCCCTGGCCGCAGGAGAATTTCGTGCCCGTCAGCTTCAGCACATCCCGGAGATACCACAGCAGCGGCATCTCCGGCGGACCGTCGAACCCGCGCTCGGCGCCATTCACTTTCAAAGTGATCATCTAGACCTCACGGGCCGCCCAGGCCCCTAATAGCCCTTCTGTTTGTCCACCACGTTGATCAGCGGCTTACCCTCGCCGAACCGCTTGATGTTTTCCTTCACCGTTCCCAGCATACGGCTCCGGTCCTGATCGCTCCGCCCGGCGATGTGCGGAGTCACGATGACGTTAGAGAACTTCCACAGGGAATTGCCCTGCGGCAGGGGCTCCGGATCGGTGACATCCACGCCCGCGCCGGCCAGCCGGCCAGAGTCGAGGGCCTTGACGAGCGAGGGCAGGTCATACAGGCCGCCCCGCGAAACCGCGATGAAATAGGAGTCCTTCTTCATCAGCTCGAACTGCGCCGGGCCCATCATCTTGTGGCTCAGCGGCGTGTGCGGAGCGGAGATGAACACGGCGTCGGCGCCGGGGAGCACCTCGTCCAACTGGTCCGGTTTCACCACCTTCTGCCAGAACGGAGACATCGGAATGTCCTCCGGGTCCACGCCCACCACGTTCATGCCGAAGGCCCAGGCGCGGATGGCGATCTGCTGGCCAATGCCGCCCAGTCCGATCACCACGGCGTTCTTGCCCCGCAGTTCGATGCCTTCGAAGCGCCCGCGCCGCCAGTTCTCCGTCAGCCGGTCGGCCGAATAGACATTCAGACGGCGGCTGAAGTAGAGCAGCATCGCCAGCGCGTGGTCGGCGATTTCAGGGCCCTGGACAATCTGGTTGTTGGTGACGACGATGCCGGAATCGCGGAGCGCCGTGGAGCCGGAGCGGTGCAGTACGTTCTCCACGCCGGCGCTGGTGATCTGCACCCACTTCAACTGCTTGCCCGCCTGCACCTGCGCCGGTGAGATCACGCCGACAAACGCGTCCGCGTCGCCGATCTCCTGCATCACCCGGTCCTGTGTGACGTTCACGATCTTCACCTTGTTGGACGCGGACTGCCAGTCGGCAACCACCTCGGGCGGCTGGCCGACCGTGAGAATCTTCTTCACCTGCGCCTGGGCGGGGGAGCCCAGCACTAGGACAAACGAACAGAGCCAAACGGTTGCGCGCGCCATGGAGATCTCCTTTGCCGGAAGTGGAAACTGGGAAGTGAGATTCTATCTCAGTAACGATGCGAGCGGTAACGGATCGTCTGGCTCTGGGCGTGGAGGCGGCCATGCGGGCCTACCTGCGTCTGCGCAAGCGCGCAGCCATGCGCGCGGCGGCGCGGAATCCGCTGGCCTTCGCCGGCCTCAACGCGTCGCCGGTAACGGTGGAAAGCGATAGCCGGAAGCTCTCCTGCCTGCTTGCGCCCGGCGAACCGGGGCGCGGCGTCTGGCTGCTGGCGCACGGCTTGGGTGAGAATCGCTGGCAAATGGCGTCCCGGGCCGCCTGGTTCCGCGCGCGCGGCCACTCCGTCTGCCTGATGGACTTCCGCTCGCACGGACAAAGCGACTGGGGCCCCGTGGCGTTCGGCCGTTCCGAGGCCGCCGATGTCGATGCGGCTGTGGACTACCTGGAAAAGCATTTTCCGGGTGAGCCCATCTCGTTCTGCGGTGTGTCGCTGGGCGCGGCGGCGGGCGTTCTGGCGGCGTCGGCGGCGCGCTTTGACCGTGTCATCCTCGAACTGCTCTACCGCGCCCTGGAAGACGCCGTCATGGACCGCGCGCGCGTGTGGCTCTCGCGGGCCAGCTATCCCGTGGCGCGCGCCTATCTTCGGCGTCTCGAAGCCTCCTGCCCCGGATGCGATCCTCTGGACGCCATCACTCGGCTGCGCGGACGCGTCCTGCTTCTGGCGGGCGCGCGGGACCCTTTTGTGCCCCTGGCGCACGCGCGCCAGTTGGCGGAAGCCGCCGGAGCGTCTCTGGTCGAATTTCCCGGCGCGGGACACATGAACCTGCACCGCGTCGCCCGCGCCGAATGGCAGCGCGCCGTCCAGGCGTGGCTCGACGGGCCTTCCGTGTAGGTTGCCCTCCGCGCTCAAAGGTTCATGAACCGCAGGCTGTGACTGCGAATATAGTCCAGCGAATCGATCAACTCGTGATCGGACTCCAGCTTGTGCAACTCCGCTTCCGGATGCAGACGCGCGAACTCCTCGGCGAACGCCAGCGGAACCACCTCGTCCCCGGTCCCATGAAAAATGATGGCCGGTTGCGTGGCGTCCGGGTACTCCTCGTAGGTGAGCGCGTCATCCATGAGCGCGTAGCCGAGGCTGGTTTCGCGCATCAGTCCATAGTGAAAGACGGAAAGCGAGTTTGACGCGCGCCAGGCGGCCATGGCCTCCTCGCCCAGTTCCGCCCGCCAGCGTGGGGCGAAACCGAACGCCGGGGCCATCAGAATGAGCCGCTTCACACGGTCCGGATTGCGGGCGGCGTAGAGCGTGGCCAGGTAGCCGCCCATCGACGAGCCCATCAGCGTCACGGGCAACGCCGCAGGCCCCAGCTTTTGCAGCGTATCTTCCAGAATGGCAAGCTGGCCGGAAATCGTCAGGTGTTCGAAGTCTCCGCCATCCAGCTCCGGGATGCTGACGGTAATGCCCGCCTCGCCAAAGCTGTCGCGAAAAAATTGCGCCTTGCGCGAACTGGGGCTGGAGGCGAACCCATGAAGATAGATCAAGTGACTCACGATGCGTGGCTGTGCTCCCGTCTATTCGTTGATGCCGAGCGAATGCAGGATGAAGGCATAGGACTGCGCCACTTCCAGAATCCGGTCGTAGCGTCCCGATGCGCCGCCGTGCCCGGCGTCCACGTTCATCCGCAGAACAATCGTTGAATCGCCCTGGTTGGCGGCCCGCAGCTTCGCCGTCCACTTCAAGGGCTCCCAATAAGGCACCTGCGAATCGTTCATGCTCGAAAAAATGTAGACGTCCGGGTAGCGCGCCGGCGCCGTGTTGTCGTAGGGCGAGTACGACTTCATGTACTCATAAAACTCCTGCCGCTTCGGACTGCCGAACTCCTCGGCGTCGGTTGTGGAAAGCGGAATGGTGTCGTCCAGTAATGTGCTCACCACGTCGACAAATGGAACGGCGGCGATGACGGCGTGGAACAATCCGGGCTTCATGTTCATCACCGCGCCCATCAGCAGGCCTCCGGCGCTGCCGCCTTCGATGGACAGCTTTTTCGGATGCGCGTACTTGTGCGCGATCAGGTATTCGGCGCAGGCGGCGAAGTCCTGAAAGGTATTCTTCTTTCGCAGCAGCTTGCCCGCCTCGTACCATGAGTAGCCCAGCTCCGTCCCGCCGCGGATGTGGGCAATGGCGTAGGCGAACCCCCTGTCCAGCAGGCTCAGCCGCGAGGCGCTGAACGTGGGCTGCATCGGAATCGCATAAGCGCCGTAGCCGTACAGGTGCACGGGCCGCGTGCCGTCTTTCGGAAATCCCTTCCTGTAGAGAATCGTCACCGGCACCATCGTCCCGTCATGGCTCCGCACGCGCTCCCGCTCCACCGTATAAAGCGATGGATCGTAGCCCGGAACCTCCTGCCGTTTCACCAGCGTCCGCTCGCGAGTCTCCATGTTGTAGTCGAAGATCGACTGCGGCGTCACCATCGAGGTGTAGGAAAAGCGCAGCACCGGCGTGTCGTAAACGCGGTTCACGCCAATCGACGCGGCATAGGCGGCCTCCTCGAACTGGATGTCGTGCTCGCGCCCGGTGCGCGTATCGGTGACGCGCAGCGTGTCCAGGCCCTCCACGCGCAGTCCATACACCATGAAGTGGCGGAACGCGTGCATTGTCTCGATGTAGAGCCCCTTCCGCGCCGGAATCACCTCTTTCCAGTTCGCCTCGCCGGGCGAGTCCTCCGGCATCGACACGACGCGGAAGTCCCGCGAGGTGTCGTTGATCAGCAGGTACAGGCGGCCGTCGTGCGAGGTCATCTCATAGGTGATGCCCTCGCGGCGGGGAATCAGCACGCGAAACGGGCTGGACGGGTTCCGCGCATCGGCGTAGCGTACCTCCGAGGTGCTGCCGCTGGCGGCCGTGATGGTGAGGAACCGCCCCGATTCCGTCTTTCCGGGGTAGACATCGTAGCGCTCGTCCTTCTCCTCATAAATCAGCACGTCGCTGCTGGCGGGCTCTCCCAGCGTGTGGCGCCACACCTGGTACGACCGTTTCGTTTGCGGATGCTGCCGGCCATAGATCACCGTCTTGCCATCCTCGGCCCACTCGACGCCCGAGACGCGCTCGATCACATCGGGCAGGTCCTTGCCCGTGGACTGGTCGCGCACATGGAAGTTGTATTCGCGGTAGCCGGTGGTGTCCACCTCGTAGCCGATGAGGTTGTGGTCCGGCGCCGGATCGGGACCTTTGTGCGAGTAGAACTTGTGGCCCTTGGCCATGGCGTTCACGTCGAACAGAATCTCCTCGGGGGCCTCCGCCACTGGTTTCTTGCGGCAGAAGATCGGGTACTGCTGTCCCTCCACCGTGCGCGAATAGTACAGGTAACCGCCGTCGGGATACGGCGGCGAAAGATCCGTCTGCTTGATATGGCTGAGAATCTCCTTGTTCACCTTCGCCACCAGCGGCTCAAACGGCGCAAATACGGCGTCCGTGTAGGCGTTTTCGGCCTTCACGTAAGCCATCACGTCCGGGTTCGAACGGTCACGCATCCAGAAATACGGATCCTGGCGCGTGTCGCCGAAGAGTTTCATCTCATGAGGAACCCGTTTGGCGGTGGGGGGCTTTGGCGGTGCGGCTAAGCTGATGGACATGGCGAGTGGGAAGAGCGCAACGGCTCGCGCGCGAAAGGACATGCGCATATGGCCACGATAGCAGAGGGGCAGCGCCCGTCACGGTTTCGCGGGCTCAGGCTCGATGGGAATGAACTTGATATTGGCGTCGGCGGCGAACATCTGCCAGTCCGCGTAGCGCGCCAGGTTGTCGATGAGGAGCACGGGCGGTCCGGCGCTGGGCGGATGCTTCTTGTCCCCCGCCGTCAGATGCTGCGCCAGCTTCCGGTAGCGCACCAGGGACGGTAGCGGCACGCCGTAGCGCGATGACGCATAGTCGATGGCGGCGGCGTGGGTAACCAGCGAATCATACTCGGTGTTTTGCAGGGACAACGTGATGCGCAGCGGCACGCCACTTTCCGCGTTCACGGTGAGCGTGCCCTCCATGCGGACGCGCTCCAAACGCCGCGCGGAGTAGACGCGCGCCGCGTCGCCGGACCCCTCCTTTTGCCGCCATTCGATCACCACCGCCTCGTCGGCGCCGGAAAACTCGCGCCGCAGAAAGCGGAAGCCGTGCATGGCCAACTGGCGCGAGCGGAACAGGAGAATCGATTGCCCGAAGTCGGTCGCCGCGCCGATCTGGCCATACTTTTCAAACTCGCGGAGCAGCGTCATGCGCCGGCGGTCGTCCTCGCTGGTCATGCCCTCGGCCAGCGTCTGCCGCGGATTCGACTTTGCCGCCATCACCTGGTGTCCGTCCACGGCCACCACCTGGCGGAATTCGCGAATCCATTCCGGATTGTCGCGCAACGCGGCAAAGCCATACTCGGACGTGATCTCGCGCGTGAACAAACGCACCCGGGGCGCTTCGCCCGGCGCGCTCCTGAGTCTTCGGCGCGGCTCCAGCCAGCCCTTGTGCGTCAGTGTTTCGCGGCCGACAATGCGCGGAGCCTTCTGATAGAAGACCTCGGCCTCCTCGGCCACGCGGCGCAGAAGCTTCTCCAAATCCGGTGGCGGAGCATTCTCTTGCGCGGCAAGCAGGAACGGAACCAGTAATGCCGCGACTGGAAGCCTCACGGGCACTAGTGTAGCGAAGCAGCCCCGGGGCGCGGCGGGCAGCCACGCGGCGGATGGCCCCGCGGCGGCAGCCTCCCGCGCCCGCGCTTGCTATGCTGAGAAATCAACCCCGTATGATTCCCGAACACATTGTCGAGGGACTCACGTTTGATGATGTCCTGCTGGCCCCCGCCCGAAGCAACGTCCTGCCCACCGAGGCCGAAACCAGAACCTGGTTCACGCGGAAGATCTCTCTGAACGTACCCATATCCAGTTCGGCGATGGATACCGTCACCGAATCGCACATGGCCATCGCCCTGGCGCGGGAAGGCGGCATCGGAATCGTCCACCGCAACATGCCCGTCGGCACGCAGGCCGAGGAAGTGGACCGCGTGAAGCGCTCGGAAGCGGGCATGATCGTCGACCCGGTTACCGTGCAGCCGCACCAGAAGATTCACGAGGCTCTGGCCGTGATGCAGCGCTTCCGCATCTCCGGCGTTCCCGTCACCGACGGCCACGGCAAGCTGGTGGGCATTCTCACCAACCGCGACCTGCGCTTTGAAACGCGCACGGACCTGCCGGTGGAAGAGGTGATGACGAAGAAAAACCTCATCACCGTCCCAGTGGGCACCACGCTCGAACAGGCCGAGGATATTCTCCACCAGCACCGCGTGGAAAAGCTGCTCGTGGTGGACGACCAGTACCTGCTGAAGGGGCTGATCACCGTCAAGGACATCCAGAAGAAGGTGAAGTACCCGAACGCGGCCAAGGACGAAAAGGGCCGCCTGCGCGTGGGCGCGGCCATCGGGGCCACCGGCGACTTCCTCGAACGGGCCCAGGCGCTGGTGGACAAAAAGGTGGACGTGATCATCATCGACACGGCCCACGGCCACAGCGACCGTGTGCTGGAGGCCGTGGTGGCTGTGAAACGGCTGTTGCCCGAACTCCAATTGGTGGCCGGCAACGTCGGAACCTTTGAGGGCGCGAAGGACCTGATTGAGCGCGGCGTGGACGGCGTCAAGGTGGGCATTGGTCCGGGCTCCATCTGCACCACGCGCGTCGTCTCCGGCGCGGGAATGCCGCAAATCACCGCCATCGCCGAAGCCTCCAAGGCCGCGCGCGCCGCGGGCGTTCCGCTCATCGCCGACGGCGGCATCAAGTACTCCGGCGATGTCACCAAAGCGCTGGCCGCCGGGGCCGATTGCGTCATGATCGGTTCGCTGTTTGCCGGAACCGATGAGTCGCCCGGCGAGATGATTCTTTACCAGGGACGCACCTTCAAGACCTACCGCGGCATGGGGTCGCTCGGGGCGATGTCCACGGGAACCTCCACGGACCGCTATGCGCAGGAGAGCGCGGCCAAACTGGTGCCCGAAGGCATCGAGGGCCGCGTGCCTTACAAAGGACCGCTCGCCGAGATGGTGTTCCAACTGGTGGGCGGCGTCCGCGCCGGCATGGGATACTGCGGCTGCCGGACCATCTCCGAATTGCAGCAAAACGCCCGCTTCGTGCGCGTCTCCATCGCCGGGTTGCGCGAAGGCCACGTCCACGACGTCATCATCACCAAGGAAGCGCCCAACTACCGCGTGGAAAACTCCTAGACCGCAGCGGCAAGGCTGAGCCCGTGAGCCTTCCTTTCTTCGCCGCCGAGGCGCTGTCCGGGCGGTCGCCCTCGGGCTCAGGCCGGTTTCCATTGGAACTTTCGCCCTTTCCGCCGAAAAGGACAGGGGAGGAACGAAACAGCGCACATGGTGTGGCAGAAGTACCTGGTGAGCGATCCGTCCGTACGGGACGGGCAACTCTGCGCCAAGGGAACGCGGATTGCCGTGGCGGACATTCTCGATGACCTGTCGGAGGGAGCCGGCGCCGAGGAGATCTTGCGGCGGCGTCCAGGGCTGGCGCTAACTCACATCGCGGCGGCTCTGGCCTATGCGGCCGCGCTGGCGGCGAGCCGTCACTGCTACAAGTGCGTCGCCGACGAGCTGGAAAAACCGGTGCGGCCACCGCGGCCCAGACGGAAGCCGCCCGCTCCCTAGCCGCACCCGTACTCCTTCGGCGCTCGTCATTCGACGCTCGACACCTTCACCTTCAGCGCCCCCTTATGCAGGCGCACGGTGAGACTCTGCCGCGCGCGGGTGGCCGCCGAATCACGCACCACGGATCCGTCCCCGGCCTGCACGATGCTGTAGCCACGTTCGAGAACGGCCAGCGGGCTCAACTGTAACAACGAGGCGTGCAGTGCCTCATGACGCCGCCGCGCCAACACCACACGCGCCTGCGCCGGGGACGCCAGCCGCCGCTCCAGCGTGTCGAGCCGTCCCGTTTGCCGCATCAGCAGCGGCCGCAGCGTGGCTTCCAGCCGCCCCTTCGCATCGGCCACGCGCTGCCGCAACCCCGACAGCCGCAATCGCGGATCGCCGCTCCGTACAACCGCCGCGCACTGCTCGATCAACCGCCGCAAACGGTTCACACGCTCGCGGGCCGCATCCCGCAAACGGAACTGCGTCTCGTCGAAGCGCTGTGCCGAACGCAGCACGCGATAGTGAATGGCCCGTTCCAGCCGCGCGGTCTGCGCCCCCACGCTTTCCCGCAGTGCGGCCGCGTCCCGGACGGCCAGTTCCGCCGCCGCCGATGGCGTTGGCGCGCGCAGATCGGCTACCCAGTCCGCAATGGTGACGTCGGTCTCGTGCCCCACCGCGGAGATCACGGGCACTGAGCAGGCAGCAATGGCGCGCGCCACCGCTTCCTCGTTGAAACTCCACAAATCCTCCAGGGAGCCGCCTCCGCGCCCGACAATCAACAGCTCCGGCCAGCCGGAGGAGGAGAAATATTCGATCCCCTCCACAATTGACGCCACCGAGCCAGGCCCTTGCACCTGGGCGGGGTAAAGGCGAATCTGCAAACCAGGGAAACGCCGCGTCAGTACATGCAACATGTCCTGAATCGCCGCGCCGGTGGGCGAGGTGACCAGGCCAATGCGGAGCGGAAACCGGGGCAGGGGCCGCTTGCGTCCCGCGGCGAAGAGGCCCTCCGCCTCCAGGCGGGCCTTCAACTGTTCGAAGGCCATCCGAAGCGCGCCTTCTCCTTGCGGCTCAAGGGTTTCCACGATGAGCTGGTATTCGCCACGTGGCTCGTACACGTCAATTCGCCCGCGCGCCTCCACAGCCAAACCCTCCTGCGGCCGGAAGCGCTGCAGGCGCATGTTGCCTTTCCAGATGACGCAACGCACCTGGGAATCGGCGTCTTTCAGTTGAAAGTAGGCGTGTCCGGAAGCCGCCAGTTTCAAGCCGGAGATCTCACCTGTAACCCAAATGCCGTCGTAGGCCGTCGTGAGGATCTCCTTAATCTCGCGCGTCAACGCGCCGACGGTGTACTGGCGTCTGAAGGGCTGTAAATCCAGTGAGGTTTGATCCATGCGAGCGTGTGTCCCGGGTGATGCAACCGATCAAAATTTTCGATAAACGCCCCCCACATGCGTCTGCTATCCTTCTACTTTAATCCGCGCAGGCGGTTCCCCCCCAAATCCAATCTGGAGGTTCCATGACCCCGAAAGATGTACTAGAGTTTGCCAAAAAGAACGGAGCCCGTCAGCTCGATCTGCGTTTCACGGACCTGCCTGGCGTACAGCAGCATGTCTCCTACCCGATCGGCCAGTTGAGCGAGTCTTCCTTCGAGGAGGGCTTCGGCTTCGACGGCTCATCCATCCGCGGCTGGGCCGCCATCAATGAGAGCGACATGCTCCTGATTCCGCAGCCGGAAACTGCGGTGATGGACCCGTTTTTCCAGGTGCCGACCCTGGTGCTGCTCTGCGAGGTCGTGGACCCCATTACGCGCCAGCATTATGAGCGCGACCCGCGCTGGATCGCCAAGAAGGCGGAGATGTACCTCGGCACCACCGGCTTGGGGGACACGGCGTTTTTCGGCGCCGAAGCCGAATTCTTTATCTTCGACAGCATCCGGTTCGACTCCAACCAGTACGAAGGCTACTACCACATCGACGCCGACGAGGGCCGCTGGAACACGGGCCGCGAGGGCGTCAACCTCGGTTATCGCCCGCGCTACAAGGAAGGCTACTTCCCCGTGCCGCCGATGGACCACATGCAGGACATCCGCGCCGAGATGGTGGAAGAGATGATCAAGGTGGGCCTTGACATCGAATGCCACCACCACGAAGTGGCCACCGCCGGCCAGTGCGAGATCGACCAGCGCTTCGACACGCTCGTCAAGTCCGCCGACAACATGATGCTGTACAAGTACGTCGTGAAGAACGTAGCCAAGAAGCACGGCAAGAGCGTCACTTTCATGCCGAAACCGCTGTTTGGCGACAACGGCAGCGGCATGCACGTCCACCAGTCCATCTGGACCAACGGCAAGCCGACCTTCGCCGGCGACGGCTATGCGGGCTTGAGCCAGACCGCCCTGTGGTACATCGGCGGCCTCCTGAAGCACGCACGCGCCCTGTCGGCCATCATCGCCCCCACCACGAACAGCTACAAGCGCCTCGTGCCGGGCTATGAAGCCCCCGTGAACCTGGCCTACTCGCGCCGCAACCGTTCGGCCGCCTGCCGCATCCCGATGTACTCGGCCAGTCCGAAAGCCAAGCGCGTCGAGTTCCGTCCGCCGGACCCGAGCTCGAACCCCTACCTCGCCTTCGCCGCCATGCTGATGGCCGGAATCGACGGCATCCTGAACAAGATCGAACCCGGCGAACCGCTCGACAAGGACATCTACGACCTGTCTCCGGAGGAGATGAAGGCCGTCCCCTCCATGCCCGCCTCGCTCGACGAAGCGCTCGTGTGCCTGGAAGAGGATCACGCCTTCCTGCTCAAGGGCGACGTCTTCACCGAGGAGCTGATCGAAACCTTCATCGGCTACAAGAAGAAGAACGAAGCCGATGCCGTGCGGCTCCGCCCGCACCCCTACGAATTCAGTCTCTACTACGACATCTAAACAGCGGCGAATTCAGTAAACCCAGCCATGGGTTCCACCGGCCGGCTCTCCTTCGCGGGGGAGCCGGTTTTGTTTTTACAATCTCCGCCCCACATGCCCGCGCCGGCCTGTGCTATTCTTCGCCCACGGAGCAAGGAGCGATCAGCCATGGAACGCAAGAACGCACGCGAGTATCCGCAAGAACTGCTGAATCTGTTCGACAAGTTCGTACACGGCGACATCGACCGCCGGGGTTTCCTCGACGGAGCGCAGAAGTATGCCGTGGGAGGTGTCACGGCGGCGGCGCTACTGGAAAGCCTTACGCCGAACTTCGCCTGGGCGCAACAGGTGGCCAAGGATGATCCGCGCATCAAAGCCGAGTATGCGAGCGTCTCCTCCCCCGAGGGCAACGGCAGCATCAAGGGCTACCTGGCGCGCCCCGCGAAGGCCGCTGGAAAGCTGCCCGTCATCCTCGTCATCCACGAAAACCGCGGGCTGAACCCGTACATCGAAGATGTCGCCCGGCGGCTGGCCACGGAGAACTACATTGCCTTTGCTCCGGATGGCCTGACCAGCGCCGGCGGCTATCCCGGCAACGAGGACGAGGCGCGCGCGCTGTTTCCCAAAGTGGATGGCGCGAAGATGACCAATGATTTCGCCGCCTCGGCCCGCTGGCTGAAGTCTCGTCCGGACAGCACGGGCAAGCTGGGCGTGGTGGGCTTCTGCTTTGGTGGCGGCATGTCGAATAAGATGGCCGTGCTGCTCGGCCCCGATCTGGCCGCGGCGGTTCCTTTCTACGGAGGCGTGGCGCCGGCGGCCGACGTCCCGAAAATCAAAGCGGCGCTTCTGCTGCACTTCGCCGGATTGGACACGCGGATCAACGCCGGCTGGCCGGCCTATGAGGAAGCTCTCAAGGCGAACCACGTCAACTACAAGGCGTACATCTACGAGGGCGCCAATCACGGCTTCCACAACGACACCACGCCTCGCTACGACGAGGCGGCGGCCAAGCTTGCCTGGAAGCGCACGCTGGACCACTTTGCTCAGTTCGTCCGCGGCTGAGCAGCCCCCCGTTCAGAACGCCAGCTTCAACTGAAACCGGAAGGCCCGGCCGTCGTTCAACGTGTTCGTGATGAAGCCGAAGCTGGGACTGGACAACTCACGCCAGGGCTCGGCGAACTGCGGCGTGTTGAAGGCGTTCACCGCCTCGGCGCGCAGGTGCAACCGCCAGTCTCCATGCAGCGCGAAAGCGCGTTGCATGGAGAGGTTCACGTTGGCGATCCCCGCCTTACGGAACGTATTCGAGCCGAGATTCCCGCGGCTGCCGGTGGGCGTTATGTAGGAAAATGCGGTGGCCGGCAGCAGGGCGCGCGAGGTGTCCGGATGGCCGATGACGCGCCCCAGCACCGAAGGATCCACCACGTCCGGCCGGTCGCCCTGATCGCCATCGACATTGCCGTAGCCGGGCGCGTCGGAGCCCGTGAACACGGTGAATGGCGTGCCCGTCTTCACCAGGCCCACCGCCGAAACGTCCCAGCGTCCGGCGATTTTCGCCAGCAGCGTAGCCGCGGGCAGGCGCGGAGTCGCGTAGTTGCAGCGCAGCAAGAATGCATGGCGCTGATCGAAGACGCTGGGTCCCCGCATATCGCTCCATACGAAGAATTCGCTCTGCGCCAGTCCCTGCCGCCCGTCGTCGCCCGCGCCCGTGGACGTGTAGGAGCCACCCAGGTCAATCGCCTTGCTCCACCAGTAGGAGGCATCCACCGACAGCCCCCGCCAGGAAGGCATCACCAGCGTGGCCCGGCCCGCATCGAAGTAGCCGCGCGAGCCGTTCACGATGCGCCGGTGGTCGAAGTACCGCGCATCCGGACGCCGGTCGTTGATGGTGGCCGTGGTTTGCGGAAGGCCCGGCGTGGGCGCCGCGCGGTTGGTGTACCACATGAATGGCAGTTTCTGCGAACGGCTGCCCAGATAGGCCAGTTGCAGCCGGAAAAGGCGGCCCAGCGAAGGCTCCCACAGCAGGTTGTACTGGTGCGCATAGGGGCTTCGCAGGTTCCGGTCGACATCGACAAACGTGCTGCGCGCGCCGGGCGTCACCGGGATATTCAACTGCTGGAAGGGAAGCAGCAGGTCCGGCGCCTGAATTTCAAACTTCTGATTGAGCGGCGGGTTGTAGCGCGTCTGGCCGTATGTCACCGGGTAGATCTCGCCGTAATGGAGTCCATACGCGGCGCGCAGTGTTCCGCCTCCGCCGGGCAGCCGGAGCGCCAGAGCGAAACGCGGCGCGAAGTTGTTCCGGTCGCTCGGGTAGGGCACGGGCGTTAATCCGTGCGCCTCGCTCGGAGCGCCGGCCATCTCCCACCGCAAACCCGCGTGCAGGCTCAGCCATGAGGCCGCTCTCCACTGGTCCCCCACGAACAGCGACGGCTCCCAGGTTCGGAACGCACGCACGGCGTTGCCCGTGGCGCCGCTGAAACGGCTGGGTATGCCGAGCAGGAAGTTCGTCATCACATCGCGGCCGAAGTCGTTCCGGAAATAGAGATTGCCGCGGTGCGACGAGGCTTCGAAGCCGTTCACCTGGCGGCGCGTCATTCCGCCTCCGGCATACCAGTTGTGACCTCCGCCCGGCTGCTGCAACCCGGCTGCCACGTGATAGCGGTTCTGCGCGCGGTCGATGGGAATCGAGGAGCCCGGCCCCAGCGTGGTGATCACGTTCGAGAAGTTCACCTGAGGCCCAACCGCGTTCGGCTCCGGCAGCAGCAGCGAAGTGACGCGGTCAAAGCCCGCGCTGGCCTGCGTCACGGTGGACGCGCCCCAGCGCCGGTTCCAGGTCACCACGCCCGTGTGCGCCCTGGTGGTCGTGTCGGGATTCTGCCCGGCCACCAGTTGGAAGGCGTCGACAAACTGCGACGTGAACTGGTAGCGCGCGTAGACATCGTCGCGCCGGCTTAAACGGCGGTCCAGCCGCAGCAAAGCGTTGCCGTCGTTAATCGCCTGCGGAGCATTGGTGTTGAGAGCGCGCTCGTTCACGTCGCGCCGGTTCGGCAACTCGTCCGGAAAGCCGTCCAGAAACTTTCGGATCAACGCTCGCTTCACCGGGTCGGCCACCATCGGCGTCCGCTCGGAAGCCAGCGGCACAAGAACATTGCCGTTCACGAAGCCACGCATGCGGTTTTGTGACCCGTCCAACGTCAGGTGCGTGGCCGCACCCAGCCGCAGCGTAACCGTGCCGCCGTACTGGTTCTCGTGCGCCGGTTTCAACCCGCCCACCGTGAAGAAGGAGCGCGCATTAAATACGCTGTTGCCGTGCCAGTAGACGAGATTGCCGTGCCACGGTTCGCCCTTTACCGCGGCCGCGTGAAGCGCCACCGAGGGAGAGACGCCGAACTCGCTGCCAAAATAGCCGCGGCCAGCGCGAAACTCGGCGAAGGGAGTCGCCGTGGTGCCGGCGCGTGTATTCAACTCCTTCAGCGCGTTGTTGTCGATCAGGTTGAACTGTACGTTCTCGTTCCGGCGGCTCTCGCCGTTCTGCGCATTCGTGCGGCCGAGCAGGTTCAGATCCTGGCGCGGCGCCGGAGGCGCAGGTGTTTCGGCGGCGGGCTTTGCGGGTGGGGTTTCCTTGCCCTGCGCGGCCAGCGGCCCGGCGCACAGGAACACGGCGAGCAGCGCGGCCACCGGCAGGGGGAACATTCCATTGATTATCGCAGGCGCTCAGTGCTTCCCCGCCCGGCGGCAAGGCTCGCGGGAACCCCCTCGCGGTAGCCGCGGTAGAGAAGACGAATACCCAACTCCCGCCGTATGGCCGAGCCATCCACACGCCTGTTGGCGCGCCGCGTGTCGTCGCCGGGCAGACGTTCCGTGAACTCCGGCATGGGAACGCCCAGCAGCTCCGCGCAAAAGGCCGCCATCTCACCCGCCGGGCAGGGTTCCTCGTCGGCCACAGGGAAGCAGCCGGCTAACCCTGCGTCGAGGGCCGCCAGGCAGTGGGCGGCCAGGTCGTCCACATGAATCCGGCTGATCACGTTGCTTCCGTCGCCCGGCAGCCGGTAACGCCCCTGGCGCATCGACTCATGCACGCCACGCCCTGGCCCGTAGATGGCCGCCGGCCGGAGCACCAGCGTGCTCCAGGCGCCCTCGCCCAGGACGCGCTCCTCGTCCACGCGTAAAAGCTCGCGCTCGTGGCGGGGCGCGGGCGGCGTGTGCTCGTCCACAAGGTGCGTCTCGCCATACACGCCCGTGGTGGAAAGATACACCACCCGCGCCGCTTTCCGCAGCAAGGGAGCCACAAGCGGCGCCGTGGCCCGGTATCCCTCCGGCGTGCGCAGCACGGGCAGCGAGTACAGCACGCGCGCGCCCTCTTCCAGGCTTTCCGTTACGGAGCCGTACGTCGCGGCATCCAGTACGTCGAACCGGAGCGCGTCCGGCGCGGAGGCCCGCAGGCTCACCACGCGCTCGCCCCGCCGCTCCAACGCCCGCGCCACGCGCGAGCCGGTGTAACCCGCGCCCAAAATCACATAGCCCGGCACGCTAGCGCGGCCTCTCGCCCGGCGGCTTCCACTCGCATGTCTCGGCGCCCATGATGCGTAAGCGGTTTCGAGCCACCCAGGCATACGCCGCGTCTCCCAGAGGATTCGACAACGGGGACAGTACGGCCGCCAGCGCCAGTCCGCAAACCGCTGCCGCGGTGGCCGCCGCCGCGCCCGCCAGAATCAGCCAGCCCGCCACGGCGGCCAGCCCAAGGTAGGTAGCCGGCGTCCAGGCCGCCATGCGCTTCACGGCCCGCCAGCCTCGATGTTCCCTCGTCCCATCCAGCAAAACGATGGCGCCTTGCGGCGTCGGAGACGGCGTCCACTCGAAGTGGCCCAGCCAGTCCAAACGCTCGCCCAGCCGCTTGGAGCGCGTGCAAAACCGGCATCCGGCATCGTAAAAAACCGTTGCTTTTCCCATATCCTGGCCTCACCATGGTGGCAACTCGCGTTGCGCGGCCCCCGTCCGGCTGATCTTGATCCCTCTAGTTTCGCGCGTGTTGGCTAGGAAGTTTCCGCATGAAAATCACCATTGCCGCACTGTTGTTTCCGGTGCTTCTGGTGGCGCAACCCGCCTCCAAGCCCACAGACGTGTTCGCCCTGATCCGGGAAAACCGGATGGCCGAACTGGCAACCTGGCTGCAAACCAATTCGCCCGGCTCGTTCTCCGACAAGCTGGGAAACCAGCCGCTTCACTACGCGGCCCTCTACGGCTCGCCCGAATCGGTTCACATTCTGCTCCATGCCGGAGCCTCTCCGGACGCTCGGAACTCGGGCGGCGTAACACCTCTCATCTATGCTGCCACGGATGCGGCCAAGGTGCGGATGATGCTGGCCGGCGGAGCGGATGTGCGCGCATCCTCCCGGCAGGGACGCACCGCGCTCCACGTGGCCGCCGTTTCGACGCAGGGCTATGAGACGGCCCGGATGCTGCTGGACAAGGGCGCCGCCGTGGACGCCGCCGACGACCGTGGCGACACGCCTCTCACGGCCGCCAACGCCGGCAACACACCTCTGATGCGTCTGCTCATCGAACGGGGCGCCAACGTCCGGCACGCCAACCGGGACGGGATGACCGCGCTGATCAATGCCGCCGGGGCCAACAACACCGTCATCGTGAAACTGCTTCTGGACAAGGGCGCGGACGTGAACGCCGCCAACACCGCCGCCGGACGCGTGCCGCGCGGGGAGATTGCTCTGAAGCAGTTGACGCCGCTCATGCTCGCCAGTCCCTACGGCTCTCCCGCCACGGTCAAGACTCTGCTCGACGCGGGCGCCCGCGTGAACATGCGGGACTCGCGCGGCATGTCCGCCTTGATGCTGGCCATGGCCAGCGATCACCAGTCCATCGAGTCGGTGAAACTGCTGCTCGCCGCCGGAGCGGATGTCAACGCCAAGGATCAGGAGGGCGAGTCCGTTCTGGATTGGGCGCGCAAAAGCCCAAACCCGGCGCTGCTGCGGCTATTGGAAGCGGCGGGCGCGAAAGCGGCCGTGGCGCCGCCGCCGGCCCCGCAACCTGGCGAGCCAGCCTCCCTGCGCGAGGCCATCCAGCGTTCCGTGCGCCTGATGGAGCGGTCCAACCCGGTCTTCTTCAAGGAAGGCGGCTGCGTAGCGTGCCACCACCAGGCCGCCTCGGGTATGGCGATGCAGGCCGTCCGCTCCGCCGGGCTCGACTATAACCGCGAGGCCGCCGCCGGCGAGGCCAAGCTCAGCACCATCCTCACCATCCCGTTCGGCGCGCAGATGCTCCAGGCGTTTGAAATCGGGGGTACTACCGACACGGCCACCTTCACGGCGCTGGGCGCCATGGCGAATGGCGTCGAAGCCGGCCCGGCCTCCGATCTGCTGGCGCACTACATCGCCTCGCGCCAGAACCCCGATGGTTCCTGGAGTCTGCACGGCATCAGCCGCCCGCCCATGGAAGAGTCCGACATCACCCGGACCGCCTACGCGGTCAAGGTGCTGCAACACTACGGCTGGCCGGCCCGCCGGTCCGAGTTCGCCGCCCGCATGGCGCGCGCTCGCGCCTGGCTCGAATCGGCCAAACCCACCACGTCATACGAAGCGGCGGACCTCGCCATGGGCCTCCTCTGGACGCACTCGCCCAAGGCAACCGCGGCCGTGCGGCAGGTGATGCATCTGCAGCGCTCCAGCGGAGGCTGGGCGCAGACGGCCTACATGGAACCCGATGCCTATGCGACCGCGCTGGCGATTCAGGCTCTGCGCGAATCGGGCATGTCCCCCTCCAGCCGGCCCTATGAAAAGGGAACGGCATTCCTGCTGCGCACGCAAATGACCGACGGTTCCTGGTTCGTTCGCAGCCGCGCCGCCAAGTTCCAGCCCTACTTCCAAAGTGGCTTCCCGCACAATCATGACCAGTGGCTGTCGGCCGTCACCACGGCCTATGCCGTCCGGGTGCTGGCTCCGGCCGCGTCAGGAATCAAAATCGCCGCGTCCCGCTAGCCGGAGGCCTGTCCGCGGAACGGAATGCGGGGCTGCGGCGAAAGCGCCGAATCTGCTATCGTCGTGTCGAACCAGCACGGTTGGAGAAGCCCCGCATCCAGTTGAAACCCAAACCGGATGGCGCGCGTCCTTCAAGCTGTTATGGCGGGCATAAGCGGTGTTCTTCCCATCCCGGTGGCCGGTTCCAAAGCGAAACCGAAAGCACGCGTGGACTACCAGAATTCCGAGGAGGCACTGCTTGTCAAGCGCGTCCAAAAGGGCGACGAGTTAGCCTTCCGGGAACTGGTAGATCGCTACCAAAGTAAAGTATTTTCTATAATTTACGGAATCCTCCGGAGCCGCAACGACGCCGAGGACATCTCCCAGCAGGTGTTCGCCAAGATCTACTTCTCCATCGGCAACTTTGACTTTCGCTCCTCGCTCCTGACGTGGATCTACAAGATCACCGTCAACGAGTGCTACGACTATTTGCGGAAGAAAAAAGTGCGAAAGCTGGTATACGAGAGTGACTTTTCCGAGGACGAGGCGCAGCGCATGGAGCGTTCCGAGCCCGCCGTGGAAGCCTCTGTGCCCATCGACCAAAAACTGGCCAACCGCGACCTCATCGTGAAACTGCTCGACCGCGTTTCGGAAGAGGACCGGCAATTGTTGATGTTGAAAGAGGTTGAGGGCCACTCCGTGGAGGAGTTGGCGCGGATGACGGGCATGAATGAGAACACGATCAAGGTAAAGCTCTTCCGGGCTCGCCAGAAGCTCGTGAAGGCGGCTCAGCGGCTCATGCCCCGCTGGACCGGATCCTTTGTGTTGTAGGAGCCAGGGACGAAGCTGTGGCGGGTCTCAGAGCGTTGGCGCGCCGCGGCGGGGCAGTTATAAGATAGTGGATGTAAACGGACGAAAGATCCGTTACCATTTGAGCTTCCGGGCGGGGAAATTCGCCGTGATCTGGAAGCCGTAGTCGCGCTGGCCAAGGCTGGTGCGGGATTTTCGAGGGAAGAAGAGATGGACCGGCATATTCAGGACCGGCTGGAACAGTTCTTGCAAGGTCTCGACCGTCGGCAATCCGAGCCGAACAACAGCGACTTCGAACGGCATCTGGCCGCGGCCGATGCCGGGACGCGGGAGCTGGTGGAGACAATGGCCGCGCAGTCCCGGATGCTGCGCCACCTGCGCGTTCCCGGCGAGGAAGCGGACGGCCTCATGCCCGCGCCGGGCTTCTACGCGCGCGTGATGCAGCAGATCGAGGCGCAGCGTCCCGCCTCCATCTGGAACCTGTTCGTTGAGCCGCGGTTTTTTCACCGCCTTGCGTTTGCGACCTTCTCGCTCCTGCTGCTGTTGGGGCTCACCTTCCTTTCTCCCAACCCGCAGCAGGAAGCGCCCATGCAGGCGCGTTCGGAGCCGGAAATGATTCTGGCCACTCCGGAACCGGCGCCGGTGACCTCCGTCAGCCAGTCGGAAGGGCGTGACGTGATGTTGCGCCAACTGACCGTCTACTCTGAGTAGGGTGGCCATCACGCTATGACAGGATCGAGCGCCTCGCCGTCGCCCTGGCGCAATCCGAAGATCGTCCTGCTGCTGCTTTCCGTGTTTGTCTGCGGCGCCGTGGCCGGCGTGGTCGGAATGCGCATCAGCCAGCGCACGGTGTCGGCGAAGCAGATTCCTTATTACAAAGAGAGCGAGCGCGAGATCTCGCTGCAGCGCTTCAAGAAGGAACTCGACCTGACCAGCGAGCAGGCGGCTGAAATCGAGGTGATCCTCGACGATTTCATGATGTACTACCAGACGCTGCAGGCGCAGATGGACGAGGTGCGTTCGCACGGCAAGGACCGCATCGAAACCATTCTCGACGAACGGCAGCGCGCAAAGTTCAACAAGATGTTGAGCGAGCTTCAGACGAAGCGGATTCGCTGACGCCGCGCCCGGCGTTCAGGCCTTCCGGACCACGTCCCAATCCACAACGCCCACCTTCGCCGACCAGGCCTCCCACTTCGCCGACAACTCGGCCACCTTCGCCGGCTGGCTCGCCGCCAGGTCGTTCATCTCGGTACGGCCGGCGTCGATGTCGTAGAGTTCCCAGTTGCCGGGATAGCGGGAGACGAGTTTCCAGCGCCCTTGGCGGACAGCCCGGTTGCCCTCGTGTTCCCAGAAGATCTCGCCGTGCCCGCCGCGCCGCCGCCCCTCCAACACCGGCCGTAGCGATTTGCCCTCCAGCGGCGTAATCGTCCTGCCCTGGAACGCCGCGGGATACGCCGCGCCGCCCACATCGGCCGCCGTGGCCATCAGATCGATCAGGTGCCCGGGTTGATGCGTAAGGCGCCCCTTGCCGCGCACAACGCCCGGCCAGTGCGCGATGAGCGGCGATGAGATGCCGCCTTCGTGCACCCAATGTTTGTACCGGCGGAAAGGAGTGTTCGAGGCGTTGGCCCAGCCAATCCCGTAGCTTTGATAGTCATCGTCGTGTCCTGGCGGGATGGACGGGTTGTTGCCCACGCGGACCGTCCGGCCATCGCGCGTCCGTTTGGGAATATGCAGTCCCGTGGCCTTCTCCGTCAACACCTCGGCGCAGCCGCCATTGTCGGCGAGCATCAGGATGAGCGTATTCTCGAACTGCCCCGTCTTCTTGAGCGCCTCCACGATGCGGCCCACGTTCTGGTCCATGCGGTCAATCATGGCGGCGTATACGGCCATGCGGCGCATCTCCCATTCCTTGTGGGGAGCATCCTTCCAGGCCGGCACATCCGGGTCGCGTGGCGTGAGCGGCCAGCGCCGGTCCACGAGCCCCAGCCGGATCATCTTCTTGTGACGCTCCTCGCGCAAGGCGTCCCAACCGCCCTTGTATCGCGTTTTGTAGCGCTCCACATCGGCTTCGAGAGCGTGCAGCGGCCAGTGGGGCGAAGTGAACGCGGTGTAGCCGAAGAAGGGCTTGCCGGCGGCGGCGGCCTCCTCAATGTAGCGCGCGGCGTTCGCGCCAATCGCATCGGTGTAGTAGAAGTCCTTGCCCTCGGGTTGGATGGAGTTGTTGTCGCGAGTCAACGACACGGGATCGTAGAAACTGCCCGCGCCGTGAATCGTGCCGAAAAACTTGTCGAAACCCCGCTGCCGGGGCCAGTTGTGTTTGGACTGGTTCACGGGCGTGACGTGCCACTTCCCCGACATCCAGGTGTGATAGCCGGCCGCGCCCATCACTTCGGCAATGGTGACGGCGTTTGGGCTCAAGTCACCGCGATAGGCGGGGTATTTGCGGTCGTCCATCATGTGGCCAATGCCCGCCTGGTGCGGGTAGAGCCCGGTGAGCAGCGACGCGCGCGTGGGGCAGCACCGGGCCGTATTGTAAAACTGCGTGAACCGCAGGCCATTGGAGGCCAGCGCGTCGAGATGCGGCGTGCGGATCTCGCTGCCGTAACAGCCCAGGTCACTGAAGCCCATGTCGTCGGCCATCATCAGCAGCACGTTGGGCCGCCGGGCCGGTTGCGCCTGCGCATTCGCGGGAAGAGCCGCCGCCGTCAGTGTGCCGAGGAAGGAGCGCCGCTGCATCATCGCTTCAGATTGTACAGAAGCGGGACTATAATGAGGCGCGAAGGAGTTCCTCGTCCATGTCTGATTCGCTTGCTGCCGCATCCCGCCGCACTCTTCTCAAAACAGTGGCCGCCGCCCCGCTCTATATCCCTTATTCGGCGTTCGGCGCCAACGACAAAGTGAACTATGCCTGCATCGCCACCGGCGGCCGCGGGCGCTATCTGATGAGCAAGTTCAAAGCGCTCGGGGCCGAATGCACCGCCATCTGCGACGTGTACGAGCCGAACCTCGATAAGGCCGCCGAAATCGCTCCGGGCGCCAAACGCTACCTCGACTACGGCGAACTGTTGGCCGCGCACAAGGATCTCGACGCCGTCGTGCTCGCCGGCCCCGATCATCACCACTGGCCGATGCTGAAGGCCGCCTTGCAGGCCAAGAAGGACGCCTACGCCGAAAAGCCGCTCTCCTACACGCTCGAGCAGAGCCAGGAGATGGTTGCCGCCGTGAAAGCCTCCCGGCAAATCGTGCAGGTCGGCATGCAGCGGCGCAGCGCCCCGGCGATCCACAAGGCCAAGAAACTGGTGGATGACGGCGTTCTCGGCCGCATCACGGTGGTGAAGCCGCAATGGCACTGGAACGTCTCGGCGCCCCTGGACAACTCGCCGCTGCCCGGCAAACTCGACTGGAAACGATTCCTGGGCACTGCCCGGCAGCGTCCCCTGGAGCCCATGCGCTTCCGCCGCTGGCGCTACTTCTTCGATTACGCCGGCGGCAACATGACCGACCAGGGAACCCACCTGATGGACGTCGTGCAGTGGTTCACCAACAACGGCGCGCCGCGTTCGGCCGTGGCCCAGGGATATGTGGCTAAAATGACCGGCTCGGAACACCCCGATGTTTTCAGCGCCGTATTCGAATACCCGGGCCTGATTGTGAACTGGACGCTCGACTACGCGAACTCCTATCACAATGGCTGGTCGATCACCTTCCTGGGCGACAAAGGCACGATGATTCTCGACGAGGAAGGCTACCGCGTCTACGCCGAGCCGTGGAAGGCGTCGAATCCTCCCATTTTCGAGGAAAAGGCCCCGGTTCCTATGGAGGCGCACATTCAGAACTTCCTCGATTGCCTCAAGTCCCGCCAGCAGCCGAACTGCACCGTGGACATCGCCGCCGCGGCCGTCGCCGGGCCCCACCTGGCGAACCTGGCTATGTTTCAAGGTAAGAAGGTGCGCCTGGAAAATGGCATGCAGGTGAGCGGCTGAGGCTGCCCCCCGGGCCGAAGAGCCGCGACTTTCTCTTCCGCCTTCGACTTTTTTCCGTCGGGCCGCGTCTTCTCGGGTAGCGTCTTTCCCGCGATGCCCGCCAACTTTCATTTCCGCGCCATGACCACGGACGGCAAGCTCCGCGCCGGCGTCATCGCGGGCGAAACCGAACGTTATGTCGCCTCGGAGTTGCGGCGGCAGGGCCTGACGCCCGTCTACATCGGCGCGCAGGCGCAGCGAAGCGGTTTTTCAATCGAACTGCCCGACCTCGGCAACCGGAAGCGCCGCAGCGTCCTGTTCTTCACCCAGGAGATCTCCACACTACTGAACGCGACCGTGCCGCTGGACCGCGCGCTGTTCATCACAAGCGAGCTGACCGAGCAGAAGGATTTCCGCCCCGTCGTTCAGGACGTTCTGCGGACGCTGAAAGGCGGCAAATCATTCGCCGACTCTCTGGCCACCCATCCGAAATTCTTCAGCGACCTGTATGTGAACATGGTGCGCGCCGGCGAGGCGTCCGGTTCGCTGGCCACCGTGTTCGAGCGTTTAAGCGAGTTCGAGCGCACGCGCGACGACCTGCGCAACTTCATCATCGGCGCGATGATCTACCCGGCGCTGCTCGGCGTGGTGGGCCTCAGCAGCATTCTCCTGCTGATGTACTATGTGGTGCCGCGGTTCGCCCAGGCGTTCGAGGCGTCCCAGTTGCAGATTCCCGCGCCGACACAGGCCATGCTCGACGTAAGCACGTTCGTGCAGAACTACGGCGTCTTTTTCATCGGGGCGGCGGTGTTGGGCGTGGGCGCCCTGCAGGCCTACATCCGCACCACGCCCGGCCGCCTCTGGTTCGACAACCTGCGCCTGCGGCTTCCGCTGCTGGGCGATGCTCTGCGCAAGGCCGAAACGGCGCGCTTCGCCCGCGCCATGTCAACGCTGATCGCCAATTCCGTGCCGCTCGTGCAGTCGCTCGGCATCGCCCGTGCGATTCTCAACAACCGTGTCATCGCCAACGCGCTCGAACAGGTGTCGCTCGGCGTGAAGCGCGGTGAGGGCATCTCGAAGCCGCTCGACAAGACGGGCGTATTTCCGCCGCTGGCCGCCCACCTGCTGGCCGTGGGCGAGGAAACCGGCCGCCTGGACGCCATGTTCTCCCGCATGGCGGACATCTATGAAACCGATACGCGCAACGCCATCAAGCGGTTCACCAGCGTGTTCGAGCCCATCGTGATTCTCGTGATGGGACTCATCGTCGGCGCGCTCATCCTCAGCATGATGCTCGCCATCACCTCGGTGAACGAAGTGGCAATTTAGAACAATGGCAACTCCGGAGAAACCCATGATGCTCACCCCGTCCCGGCGGCGCGCCGCCCGCCGCCGTTCGCAACGAGGACTCACGCTGATCGAGATGATCGTGGTGGTTACGATTATCGCCATGTTCGCGGCCCTGGTGCTGCCGCGTTTTCTTGGCCAGGCCGACAAGGCCCGCGTCACCGCCGCCAAGACGCAAATCAACGGTTTCATGACGGCGCTGGGCGCCTATAAGCTCGACACCGGCGTCTTCCCCAGCACCGAGATGGGGCTGGCCGCGCTGCGCACCGCGCCTCCCAACGTCCCCTCCTGGCAGGGTCCGTATCTGCCCAAGGAGGTTCCCAAGGACCCCTGGGGCCGCGACTACGCCTACCGTTATCCCGGCGAGCATGGCGACGAACCCGACCTGGTCAGCTTCGGCGCCGACGGGCAACCGGGCGGCGATGGGATCAATGCCGATATCGTCAGTTGGAAATAGACGGCCCGGCGCGGTGTCCCGCTCGCGGCAACGCGGCGTGACGCTGGTGGAGATGATCGTCGTGGTGGCGCTGGTCGCCCTGGCGGCGGCCATCAGCTTTCCCGCCGTCACCTCCGGCATCGACTCGCTGCGGATGCGCCAGGCCTGCGACACCATCGTGAGCGTGCTGAACCAGTGCCTGCAGCGCGCCGACCGCCAGCAGACCCCGGTGGAGCTCACGCTGAGCCTCCGCGACAACGCCCTGTACGTCCGCGGCGCGGGTCCGGGCGTGGAAAAACGCATTCCCATGCCGGACGGCGTGACCATCGCCGCCATACTGCCCCCTTCGCCCATCGGCGGCGAGGCCATGCGGCATGTGCTGCTGGTTCCCGGAGCCGCCGCGCCGCGGGTGGGCGTTCTGCTGGTCAACCGGAAAGGGCAGCGGCGCATCGTCAGCGTCAATCCCATAACGGGCGCGCCTGTCGTGGAGACGCCGCCGCCGGGCGCATTTCCGCTGGGAGCCCCGCGATGAAACGGCGCCGCCGTGGCGGCTTCACGCTGCTCGAAGTGCTGATCGCCGCCACCATCATGGCCATCGCCATCGGTACGCTTCTCGGTTCACTGCAAACCTCGCTCGCCAACGCCTCGCGCCTCGGTGAACGCGACCGCGCCACGCTGGAAGCCAAGCGTCTGCTCGACGAGATCCTGGTCGATCAGACGATCCGTCCCGGCGCGGAGATGGGTGGCGTGGTTGCGCCCGTCGTGGGTCTGCCCGCAGGCGCCTGGCGCGCCCAGGTGAGCCGTTTTGAGACGGGTCCGGGCGGTCCCGGCAGCCGGCAACTGGAGCGTGTGGCGGTGGAGATCACCTGGCGCACGGGCAACACGCCGCGCCGCGCTTTCCTGGAAGGCTTCCGGATCGGAAAGCCGGACACACCGGGAGCAGCGCCATGAAACGCCAGCGGCGCGCCCGCGCGCGAGGCGTCACGCTGCTCGAACTGGTCGTGGCCATGACGCTGCTGGGCCTGCTGTCGGTGGGCATCCTGATGGCCCTGCGCGTGGGGTTGAACGCCATGGAGCGGTCCAGCGACCGGATGAACCTGAACCGCCGCATCGCGGGCGTCTACCGCATTCTCGACAACCAGGTGGCCGGCATCATCCCGGCGCTGGTCACCTGTGGCGGACCCGGCAGCCCGAAAACGGTGTTCTTTCAGGGCGAGCCCGCGCTGATGCGCATGGTCAGCACTTATTCGCTGTCGGAGGCGGCGCGGGGCTATCCGCGCCTGCTCGAGTTCATGGTGGTGGCGGGCGAAAAGGGCGAGGGCGTGCGCCTGGTGCAGAACGAGTTGTACTATGCCGGGCCGTCCACCTTCACGCCCATCTGCCTGGGAGGAGGACCGCTGCCCGGCGGAGGCGTGAAGCTGCAGTTGACGCCGCCGCAGACCGGACCGGGAACGTTCATTCTGGCCGACAAGCTGGCCGGTTGCACGTTTTCCTATTTGCGCGAGGCGCCCGGAACGTCACGGCGCGAATGGGTGCCGTCGTGGAGCGAGCGCGGGCTTCCCCTTGCCATCCGGATTCACATGCAGCCGCTGCGCCCGGACCCCTCGCGCGCCCAGTTCCGGACCATGACTCTGCCCGTGCGCGTGAACCGCGATCCCTACATGCCGTATGAAGACTATGAGCCGCCGCCGAAACAATAACCGCGCCCGCCGCGGAAGCGCGCTTCTGGCCGTGCTCTGGCTGACCGCGGCTCTGGGCGCAATCGCCTTCGCCGTCGCGATGAACGTGCGCGGCGAGGTGGATCGCAGCTCCACCTTCAGCGAAGGGCTGCGCGCGCAGTACCTGGCCGAAGGCGCGGTGAATCGCGGGATTCTGCACATTCTCTGGGGTCCTGGACAACGCAAGGAGGATGGAACGCCGCGATTTTTCGAGCCGGGGCTCTCGGGCGCGTTCATGGAATTTCCCGGCGGGGTGGCCGTCACCGAATATGTGAGCGACGCCTCACGCCTGAACCTGAATCTGGCGCAGCCTGCCGACTTTGAGCGCTTGCTGCTGGTTCTGGGGGCCAACCCGGCGCAGGCGCAGGCCATTGCGGCAGGGATCATCGACTGGCGAACGCCCGCCGCGCCTGGCGGGGCCGGGCTGCTGGGCCGCGTTAATTTCGCCCTCCTTCCGTCTTTCCAGCCGCGCCACGCGTCCATAGAGGAGACCGAGGAACTGCTCTACTTGACCGGCATGACGCCCGAACTCTTTTACGGATCCTACCGCCGTGACCCGCAGGGCCGTCTGGTACGCCTGGGCGGGTTCCGCGACTGCGTGTCGCCCAAGGGAGCGGTGGGCGCCTTCGACGTGAACACGGCCGAACCGGCGCTGCTGTTGAGCATCGGCGTGCCTCCGCAAGGCGTGGACGAGATTGTCCGCCTGCGCCGCATGCGCCCGCTCCGGATGCAGGATCTGGCGGCGCTGCGCATGATGGCTGGACCGGCGGCCCAAAAACTGCGCGCCGGTGGCTACACGCGGTACACCGTACGGGCGACGGCGCGCCTGCGTCTGCCCGGCGGCGGGTTGAGCGATGTCCGGCGGACGGCCTCGGCCACGGTGAAGTTTTTTGTCGACTACCGCTCGACGCGCCCCTACGAAATTCTACGCTTCGATACCAATTCCTCCTCCGAGGTTGCCCAGTGGAATTGAGCCTGCTCGGCGCCGGACTGACCGGCGGCCTCGCGCCCGGACTGGCGCTCGCCGTGGGCGCCACGGGCTGGCGCAAGGTGCTGGCCGTGGGTACGGGCATCGGCGTCGAGCTGCGGCCCGGCGGCATGCGCGCCGTGGCGGTGCGGGTACGCCCCGGCGGCGCCGAGTTCCTGGGACAGCGCGTGATCGAAGGCATTCAGGAGCGTCCGGCGGTCGAGTGGGGCGCCGAATTCAATGCCTTCGCCCGCCAGTTCGGCGCCGAACGGGTGCCGGTGGCGCTGCTGCTGCCCCGGCAGGAGGTGATTGTCCGCCACCTGACGCTGGCCGGTGTCAGCGAGCAGGATATGCCGGCGGCCGTGGCGTTCCAGATCGAAGGCCTGCATCCGTTCCCGGAGGATGAGGCGGCATGGTGCTGGGCGCGCCTGGGAACGACGCCGCACGTGCTGGTTGCCATCGCGCGGCAGGAGACCGTGAGCCACTATCGAACGATGTTCGCCGAGGCCGGAATTCCAGTGGCGACGGTCACCGTGTCGGCGGCGGTGCTCTACACCGCGCAGCGGCTTTTCCGCACGCCGGAGCCGAATGGATTTCTCTCGGTGATCCCGTTCGGCGGCGGCTACGAGGTATACGGCGAAAGCCCGGCGCGCCCGGTGTATTCGACACTCTTCGACACATCGCCCGAGGTCGCGCGGCGGGCCGCGTTGAGCGAACTGCGGCTGGACCCGGCCACGGAACCCTGCTCCTCCGAGCGCTTGGCGCCGCCGCCGGTCCGCGCCAGGGAGGAGGCCACGCCGGAATCGCTGTTCGCCTATGCGGCCGCGTTGACGTCGGCCGTTCCAGGGCTCTCTCTCGAAGCCAATCTGATTCCAGAGGCCGAGCGGCAGGCCCGCTCCAAGCTGCAGTACATTCCTACGGCGGTCCTGCTTGCCCTGCTGGCCGTGGCCGGATTCCTGCTGCTGACGCAGGACTCGCGCGACCAGGCCCGCTACCTGGCCGAACTGAACACGCAGATTACGCAATTGGAAAAGCAGGCCCGCAAGGCCGAGCAACTCGACAAGGAAACCGTGGATGCGCGCGCGCGCGTCGCTCTGCTCGATCAGTTCCGCCGCCGCACGCTCGCCGACATGGAGGCTCTGCGCGAGGCGACCATGCTGATTTCGCCCCCGGCCTGGGCAAACCAGATGGTCCTGAGCCGGACCACGCTCACTCTGCAGGGCGAAATCGACCAGGCCGCGCCGCTGCTGCAAAAGTTCGACCAGTCCCCGTTGTTCGTCAATTCGGACCTCGCCGCCGTGCAACCGAATCAGGGCGGCGAAGCGTTCACGCTGCGCACCAGCAGGGAAGCCGCGGCGCCGGAGGCCGCGAAATGAACATGACCGAACGGGACCGCCGCGCGCTGATGCTGCTGGCCGGCTGCGCCGTACTGTTCCTGGCCATCTATTTTTGGCCGTCGCACGACGCCTCCACCGAGGTGGTGACTCCGGACGCCACATCGATTCCGGCGGCCGAACGGCGGCTGGCGCGCCTGCGGGACCTGGCCGCCACCGTGCCCGCCCGGCAGAAGGTGCTGGATGAGGCGAGGAAGGAGTTGGCCCAGCGCGAGAACGGAATTTATAAGGGAGAAACCGCTCCGCAGACCGCCGCCGGCATCCTGCAGCACCTGCGCAAACTGGCGCGGGCGCAATCTCCCCCCATCGAGATTCAACAGACCGAACTGGGCCCGGCCGAGCCGCTGGGCAAGGACTACGGCGAATCGATTGTCACCGTGAACTTCACCTGCCGCATCGTGCAGTTGCTGAACCTGCTGGGCGACATCAGCGCGCAGCCCGAGCTTCTGGCCACGCGCGACTTCACCATCCGCGCACTCGACCCGAAGCAGAAGACAATGTCCGTGCGGTTGACCGTTTCGGGTGTGGTGGGACGCCAGTTGGTGCCCAAACGTAAGGAATTTGGCTCGCTATGAACCGCAAGCTCATCTGGTTGAACGTTCTGATGGTGGCCGTTCTGGGCGCCGCGGGATATCAATGGCGGCAGATGACGCGCAAGTCCGCCGAGCAAACCAAGGCGTTTCTTTCGCAGCCGCCCCGTCCGCAACAGGTGCCCGTCTATGTGCCGGCGCAGCCCGTGGCGGCCGTGCCCCCGGCCAACTATCTTCCCGCCGCGCAGCAACTGCTGTTTGCCAAGGATCGCAACCCGGACGAGATCATCGACGTGAAGCCGCCCGATCCGCCCAAACCGGTGCCGCCGTTTCCCGCCGCCTTTGGCGTCATCTCGATGTTCGGCGATACAACCGTGCTGCTGGCCGAACCGGGCAAGGCGGACCAGAAGGGGTATCGCGTGGGCGAGAAGGTGGGTCCGTTTCTGCTCACCAAGATCACACAGGATGAGATCACGCTGGCCTGGGAGGACAAGACCTTCACGAAGCGCCTGGCCGAGTTGACGCCGAAGGAAGCCGCGCCCGCGCGGCAGGAGGCCGCCGCCAACGCCGCTCCCGCGCCGCCGCCCGCGATCCCCGTGAACAAGGCGGCCATCACCAGTCCCGAAATCGTGAAGAAGACCCAGGAAGCAACCCCCGGACTGCCGGGTATCGACACCGGCGCCGGCGACATGCTGGTGTGCGCGGCGGGCGACGACTCCCCGTCGGGCACCGTGCGCGGCGGTTGGCGGAAGGTGATCACCAGGGGACCGTTTGGAAACATGTGCCGTTGGACCCGCGTGGGTCCGTGAGAAAGGAGACCGACGATGACGTACCGCTGGATTGGAGTTCTCTCCCTGAGCCTGATCGCGGCCTTGGCCGCCGAGGGACAAACCAGAAAGCCGGCCGCCGGGGCGAAGACGGCTACTGGGAAACAGGTGGCTAAGCCCGCCGCCGCCAAACCGGCCGCCAAAAGCGGGCAGGAGAAGGCGCCCGGAAAGCAGGGCGAAGGTTCCGCGGCACAGGTGTACACGCCTACGCTGCCGCCGCTGCCGGAAGGCGCCGTGCAGTTCGAAGCCAACGCCTGGCGCGTGACGGAGAAGGATGGCAAGGCATGGATCTACCGGCGGACGCCCTTCGGGTTCTCGCGGTATCAGGAGGGTTCGCTGCCAGCCGAGGAGCCCCTGACGGGCCTGGTGGCGGCCGACAAAGGCGACACGGTGGAGTTCCAGAGGAAGACGCCGTTCGGCGTGTCCAAGTGGACCAAGAAGAAGGACGAGTTGGACGCCAATGAGCTGGCCGCGCTGAAGAAGGCCGCCAGCGGCAAGAAGGACTCGCAGGAGTAACCGCGAATGAAGCGCATCGCCACGACGATCTTTTGCGCGCAGTTTGCCCTGGGCACGCTGTTCCCGCAGGCCCCGGCGGCCGCTCCGCCCGCGGCGCAACAGGCTCCTCCACCGCCGCAGACGGCCTCCCCCGCGCCGGTGATGACCGGAAGCCTGAACCTGACCCGCGCCTCGCTGGTGGAGGTGGTGGACGTACTCTGCCGGCAGCTCAAGATCAACTACATGATCGATCCGAAGGTAACCGGATCGGTTTCCTTAAGCACCTACGGCGAGACGCGCAGCATAGACGCACGCGAACTGCTGAACATGATCCTGCGCATCAACGGCTTCACGATGGTGAAGGTGGGCGACATTTACCGCATTGTGCCGATGGCCGACGCGCTGCGCCTGCCGCTGCCGATGACCAAGGATCCCTCGACGCTGACCGAGGACGAATCGACGGTGCTGAGCCTGATCTTCCTGAAGTACGCCACGGCGCCGGAGGTGGGCAAACTGGTGGAGCCCTTCATCGGCGCGGGCGCCTCGGTGACGGTGTACCAGCCCGCCAATCTGATTTTCCTGATGGATTCGCGGCGGAACGCGCGGCGCGTCATGGAGCTGATCTCCATGTTCGACAGCGACATGCTCGCCAATCAGCGCGTGAAGATCTACAACTTGAAGAACGGGTCGCCCGACGACGTCAGCAAGGAGCTGGAGAGCATTCTGAAGTCGATCTCCCTCAGTGAGAAGACCTCGCACATCCGCTTCCTGCCCGTGGAGCGGTTGAACATTCTGATCGCCGTGGCGCCGAACCCCGGCGTTTTCGAAGAAATTGACAAGTGGGTGGAGAAGCTCGACACCGAAGTGAAGGTGTCCTCCAACGGCCTGGGCAATTACATCTACCGGGTGAAGTACAGCCGCGCCGAAATCCTGGCGGGGTCCATCACCATGCTGTATGGCGGTTACCCGATGTTCGGGGGCATGGGCGGCATGGGTGGATTCGGCGGGATGGGCATGGGTATGGGAGGCGGTTATGGCATGGGCGGGATGGGCGGAGGCTATGGCATGGGCGGCTACGGCGGCATGGGCGGTGGCGGCGGCTACGGGATGGGTGGCATGGGCGGCTATGGCATGGGTGGTGGCTATGGCAACTACGCCATGGGCACGGGCGGCTACCAGCAAGCCTCGGCCGGCTTTCCCGGCATGGGCGTGGCCGGTTTCCTGCAACCCGGACAGTCGGCGTTCAACCAGGGAGGAGCGGCCGTATCCGGAGCCGGCGTGGGACAAACCAGCGCGGACCAGTCCGGCAGCTACATGTCCGGCATGGGCATGATGGGCGGCAGAATTCCGCGCATCATTCCCAACCAGATCGACAACACGCTGCTAATCCAATGCACGCCGCAGGAGTGGTCGCAAATTGAAAAGCTGCTGAAGGACCTCGACATTCCGCCGCGCCAGGTGCTGGTGGATGCGAAAATTTTTGAAGTCTCGCTCACTGGCGCCTTTGCCAGCGGAGTCGCCGCCTATTTCCAGAAACGCAGCAACTCGGAGCGCAACCTCCTGGGCACGCTGAACGCGGGCGTCACCAACCTGTCCATGGGCATGCTGGTGGGGCAGAGCCGGGAACTGCTGGCCTTCCTGCAACTGGCCGAGAACCAGTCGCGGACCAAGGTGATTTCAGCGCCCAGCGTGATTGCCACCGATAGCGTCGGCGCGAGCATCATGGTGGGCCAGGACGTGCCCACTTTGAGTTCACAAGGCGTGGCCGGAGGCGTGCAAAGCGGCGGATCGAGCGTATTCGCCAACCAGATCGCCAATCGCAGCGCAGGCGTGCAGTTGAGCGTGAACGCGCGCGTAACTCCGAGCGGCGTGGTGACCATGACGATCAGCCAGGAGGTGAGCGCGCCGCAGGCGCCGGCGGCGGGCGCCATCCAATCGCCGTCGTTTTCACGGCGCAACGTGCAGACGCAGGTGACCGTGCAGGACGGCGATACGATCGCCATCGGCGGCATCATTACGGAAAGCAACACGTCGAGCTCAGCCGGCATTCCGGGACTGCACAAGCTGCCGATCGTCGGCTCCGTGTTCGGCAGCCGCAGCTACTCGAAAGAGCGCTCCGAGTTGATCATCTTCATGACGCCGCGCGTCATCTACGACACCAATCAGGTGGTGGAGGCCAGCGATGAGCTGCGCAACAAGCTGCGGCGGCTGCAGAAGGTGATCCGGCAAAACGAGTAGCGCGCGGCGGGCATCGCGGCCGGTGGCGGCGGGCCGCTCGTCCCCCGGCGCGATATTCTGTGGGGACGATGATAAACCGCCGCTCGTTCCTCGGCGCGCTTGCTTCCAGCCCCGCGGTTGTGGCGCAGCGTCCCGCCCGCAGGCCCAACGTTCTGTTTCTGTCCGTGGACGATATGAACGACTGGGTGGGTTGCCTGGGCGGCTACCCCGGCGTGAAGACGCCCCATATCGACTCGCTGGCCCGCCGCGGAGCCCTGTTCGCCGACACGCACTGCGCGGCGCCCATCTGCAACCCTTCGCGCACATCGCTGCTGACGGGGCAGGCCCCTTGGCGCACGGGCATCTATAACAACGATCAGCCCTGGCCTCCGCACATGCCTGGCGTGAGGACGCTGCCCGGTTACTTTCGCGAGAACGGCTACTATGTGGCCGGCGCCGGCAAGGTGTTCCATCATGTCGTGGGACACAACCCGCCGTCGCAGTGGAACGAGTTTCAACTGCAGAAGTTCGACGACCCCTGGTACCGGCGTCCCGAGTGGTATCCGTGGAATGTGAAAGTGCCGCCTCCCCCCGGCCATCCGTTTAATGACCTGCCTGGCTTCCAGGGTGAGTTCGATTGGGGTGTTCCGCCTGGACGCGCCGAGGACGCCTATGGCGACATGGCCGCCGTGCAATATGGGCGGCAGTTTCTTGAACGCGAGCACGACAAACCGTTCTTCCTGGCCGTGGGACTTTGGCACCCGCACATCCCCTTGTATGCTCCGGACAGCTACTACGCGATGTATCCGCCGGAGAACGTGCGGCTGCCCGAGGCTCCCGAGGATGACCTGGACGATGTTCCGGAGGCCGGGCGAAAGTTCGCCGCCGCCCGGTTCGCAGAGTATGACCGCATCCGCAAGGAGGGCAAATGGCGCGATGCCGTGCGGGCATACCTGGCCTGCCTCAGCTTTGCGGACCGCATGATCGGCTACATGATCGAAGCGTTGGAGGCGAGCGCGTACGCCAGCAACACCGTGATCGTCTTCTGGAGCGACAACGGCTGGCATCTGGGCGAGAAGCGCCACTGGCACAAGACCACGCTCTGGCAGCGCTCCACGCATGTGCCGCTGATCTTCGCCGGGCCGGGCGTCGAACAGGCGGGACTGTCCAGACAGGCGCCGGTGTCGCTGCTGGACATCTATCCGACGCTGGTGGAGCTGTGCGGCTTGCCCGGCCGCCAGGACCTGGACGGGCGGTCTCTGATGCCGCTGCTGCGCGACGCCGGCGCGAACAGGGAAGCGGCCGTGAGTACATTGATGGGCGACAATCACGCCGTCGTGTCACACCGCTGGCGGTACATCCGCTATGCGGATGGCGCCGAGGAGTTGTACGACCGCGTAACGGACCCGGGCGAATTTCACAACCTGGCCGGGGCGGCGCGCTTCGCCGATGTGAAGCGCACGCTTGCGGCCAGACTGCCGAAGACCGTTGCCCCGAATGCGCCCGAGCGGCAAGACTACGATTTCAACTTCGAGACCTACACGTTCCGGCCAAAGACTCGTCCGTAACGCTCCGTTACTTCTTGGAGGCAGCCGCCGGTTTCGCGGCGGCGCCATCGGCCACGGCGGCCGGGGCCTGCTCGGGGGCCGTCACCAAGCCGAGCTTGGACCGGACTTCGCGGTCGAGCTTGGCCAGAATGTCCTGGTTGTCCTTTAAGAACTGGCGCGAGTTGTCGCGTCCCTGGCCGATCCGCTCTCCGCTATAGCTGAACCAGGACCCGGATTTTTCCACGATGTTATGAGCCGTGGCCAGATCGAGCAGGTCGCCTTCGCGCGAGATGCCCTGGCCGTAGAGGATGTCGAACTCGGCCTCGCGGAAGGGCGGGGCGCATTTGTTCTTCACCACCTTGATCTTTGTGCGGTTGCCCACCACCTGCTCGCCGTCTTTGATGGCGGCAATGCGGCGGATATCCAGGCGGACGCTCGAATAGAATTTCAGCGCGCGGCCGCCCGTCGTGGTTTCCGGGCTTCCGAACATGACGCCGATCTTTTCGCGGATCTGATTGATGAAGATGAGGCAGCCCTTGGATTTCGCGACAATGCCCGTTAGTTTGCGCATGGCCTGCGACATGAGACGCGCCTGCACGCCCACAAAGCTATCGCCCATTTCGCCGTCGAGCTCGGCCTTGGGCACAAGAGCGGCGACCGAATCGACCACCAGAATGTCCACCGAATTCGAACTGATCAGCGCGCTGGTGATCTCCAGAGCCTGTTCGGCATAGTCGGGTTGCGAAACAAGCAGGTTGTCCACGTCGACGCCGAGCCGGGCCGCATAGATCGGATCGAGAGCGTGCTCCACATCGACAAAGGCCGCCACGCCACCATTCCGCTGGGCTTCGGCCACGGCCTGCAACGCGACGGTGGTCTTACCTGATGATTCCGGCCCGTAGATTTCGCTGATGCGGCCCCGGGGAAAGCCGCCAATGCCGAGCGCGTAGTCCACGGAGATGGATCCGGTGGAGATGGCCTCGATGGGCATCACCGCTTCACGGGAGCCCAGCCGCAGAATGGAGCCCTTGCCGAACTGCTTCTCAATGTTGCCGAGCGCCGCGGCAAGCGCGCGCGCCTTTTCCTTGTCATCCATTCGGGTGAACCTCCGGGATTCGATGTGGGGGAGAGACTTTATTATAGCCTTGCGGCGGGATCAGAAGCCGCATGCGGCCTTGCTTTCTTCGCCCCGAGTTCGCATCGCTTCATCGAGGGCGTCGAAGCCCAACCGCTCACGCAGCTCTGACGCCAGCCGCCGGGCGGGTTCCGGGTGCTGCCGCAGCCAGCCGCGCGCTTCCTCGCGTCCGGTGCCCAGTAGAGTGGAACCACAGGTTAAGCCGGCGCCAGTTCGGCGCACCAGACCAGCCTCGATACCAAGATCGAGCAGTTCTCCCTCGTGGGAGATGCCCTGCCCGTGGAGGAGGTCGAATTCCGCCTCCCGGTGCGGCTGCGCGCAGCGGTTCTTCAAAACGCGGGCGCGGATGCGCCGGCCAATTGTCTGCTGGCCGCGCAGAATCGCAGCCCCGGGGGAAAGCTCCATGCGAACGCTCGCATAGAACCGCAGCGAGCGCCCTCCCGCCGTGAGTTCCGAATTGCCCGCTGTGGGGGCAAACTTGTCGCGGAGCTGGTTCAGAAACAGGAGAGATGTGTTGGAGCGGGCCACCACCCCGGCCAGTTTGCGCAATCCGTTCGACATCACTCGGGCCAGCTCTCCCGGCGCATTCTCGTTCAGTGATGTCTCCAGTTCAGCTTGGGGAACCAGCGCGGCGACCGAATCGACCACCACGACATCCACGGCGTGCGAATTGATCAACGCGATCATGACGTCCATGGCCTGCTCCGCGGAGCGTGGCTTCGACAGGACGAGAGTGCCAATATCCACACCTGTCCGGCGTGCGTAGCTGAGGTCGAGAGAATGCTCGGCATCGACAAAAACGGCATGGCCGCCTTGGCGCTGGGCCTCGGCAATGACATGAAGCGCGAGCGTCGTCTTTCCGCACGAATCTGCGCCGTAAACCTCCGAGATGCGTCCCCGGGGGAACCCTCCGACGCCGAGCGCCCGGTCGATGGCCATTGAACCACTGGGGATCACGTCAACCGCCAGTACCGATTCGCCGTTCCCGAGGTGAATGGCGGTTCCGATGCCGAAAAAGCGATTGACCGCGGTAACCATGCAACCGAGCGCCAGCCGTTTCATTTCAGCAGACAATGGGGGTTTCAACCCATAGGTGGGGGCGCTTTTTGGTCCCTGTTCCGCTGGATTGCGGGGATAGCTGACTTCGTCGCTCATGGAGTGGGCGCACCCACAATCTAGTGTCCGTGGGGGGAGCGACATTCTCAGCGGAGTTAAGCGGCGATATATAATCTATCTCATCGCTATGGCGTGTAAAGTGCCTGGAGATCCGGAGTATGCGCCAAGAGTGTATGCGCGTGCGGGAAAGGACAACATGGAGCTGAAACGCAGGTCATTTCTTTTAGGCTCGACGGCGGCCGCGAGCTTGCTGGCGCAAGAGGGGGAACGCGTAACAACGGCCGTCATCGGCACCGGGAACCGTGGTTCGTACCTGTTGTCAGGCGTGCTCGATCAGCCCAACGCGAAAGTCGCCGCGGTTTGCGACATCAAACCCGATCGGTTAGATAAGGCCGCAACCGCCGCCGCCAAGGACAACCCCGCCACTTATTCGGACTGGCGCAAGGTGATCGACCGGAAGGATATTCAAGTCGTTTTCGTGGCCACGCCGCCGTATTTGCACGCTGAAATGGCCATTGCCGCATTGCAGGCCGGCAAACACGTCTACTGCGAAAAGCCGATCGGTGTGACGGCCGCGCAGGTTCGTGATCTCGTTCGCGTGGCCAAGGCCAGCAAGCGTGTGTTTATGGCTGGGCAGCAGATGCGTTCGTACCGCCAGATGGGCGCCGCGGTAAAGCGCATCCGTGAGGGTGCGATCGGCGACGTGATCTGGGTAAAGGCGCAACGCCACGCGACGGCCGATCTGGCGCATGATGGCAGCTCGGGCGACTGGTATTTCGACGTGACCAAGTCCGGCGGGTATCTGATTGAGCAGTCCGTGCACAATTTGGATGCCTGCAACTGGGCGATTGGGGAGCATCCCTTGCGTGCCTGTGGATTTGGCGCCACGCAGCTCTATAAGAATGACCCGCCCGGACGGACGATTTTCGACTGCTCCAGCCTTACTTACGAGTATCCCAATGGCGTGAAGCTCTCCTTCACGCAGAATGTATTTCACCCCCGGAATATGCCTTCGGGCGGCCAGTACATTTATGTGTATGGCACCAAGGGAGCCGTGGACCTGATGACCAACGCGATGATGTACCCGCTGGAAGCCGGGGGGACCCCCTCGGTGCTGGCCGAAAAGCAGGACGAATACCGTCATGCGCACATCACGGCGCTCTACGACTGCATCACAAAGGGGGCGGCCTCGCCTGCGGACATAACGGTGGGAGCCACCGCGGCGCTGACGGCGATCCTGGGCCATGAGGCGATGACGCGGCAAGCCGTGACGAAGTGGAGCGATTTCGGGATCGAACTGTAGACTGCGGCGGGTCCCATCCGAGGACGCACGGCGGATTCAGGTATACTGAGGTGACTCTCAGAAGCGGGAGTAATTCAGTGGTAGAATGCCAGCTTCCCAAGCCCCCTCTTTAGTTTCAATGACTTACAGGGCATGGTGTCCTGTTTGGTGTCCGTCTTTTGGCGGGCCGCAAACTGAGATTTGGCTTCTCGTCCCGACCCCCTCTTCACGATCCTAAAGCACCCGTCAAGACATTGGCGGTTCCTCTTAAAACGCTCGCATACTTCGAGCGTGAAGAGGAACCCATGGCCCGCGTCAACATCGTCAAGAAGATCAAAATCGATGGCGTCTGGAAATTGATCGCCATCCCCAGAACCTCCAAAGGCACCTACGACTGGAATTCTCTTCCGGAGGGACTATACCTCATCGAATGGCGCGCCGGAGGCAAGCGCCGCCGGGAGGTTGCTGGCGTAACCGCCTCGCAAGCACTCGAGGCTCAGAGGCAGAAGAAGCACGCGCTCGAAGGACGCGCCCTCGGGTTACCCGGCTTCGAAAAGGCTGGGGAGACAGTGAAACAGGGACCGTTGCACATCGCTGTTGAGAAGTACCTTGACGAGACGGAGGCGCTGAAGAAACCGAATACGCTCCGCAAGTACAAGGCAGTGCTCGAACGCTTCCTCGAATATTTTCAGAACGCCCCTTCGATCGACCAGATCGGCGGAGAGGATCTCACACGCTTCGTGATCTGGCTCAAAAAGCACGAGCAGCTCGGAGCCAATACCATTCGCCACAACGCCATCATCGTTGCGCAGTTCTTCAAACGTCAGGGCCGCGAAAACATCACCCGGCAACTACAATTGCCCGACCGCATCGATCCTTTGCCACGCGAGTACTCGACGGCGGACCTGGAGAAATTCTTCCAAGCTGCCTACGACGCCGAGCAAATTCTCTTCGGTACCTTCCTGCTGACGGGATTACGCGAGATGGAAGCCGTCCACCTATTCTGGCCCGACATCAACCTTGAGCGAATGAGAATCAGTGTGACCGCAAAACCTGAGCTCGGCTTCTATCCCAAGCGGTGGGAGGAGCGGGCAGTGCCGATCCCGGTTCAGCTCATTGGCCTCCTCAAGCAACACCGTCCGCGGCCCGGAAGCAATTTCGTATTCCCGTCCCCAGCAGGCAACCGCGAGTACCATATGCTCGACCGGTGCAAGGCGATCGCGGCGCGCGCCGGCCTCGATCCCGAGGTGTTCGATCTCAAGACATTTCGTTCGACGTTTGCGACGCGCTCCCTCCGCGCCGGGTTTGATGTCCGTACAGTCCAGGAGTGGATGGGCCACAAGTCCCTCGAAACCACGATGCGGTATCTGGTTCCCAATTCCGATGTGCACGATCGTCTGGATCAGGTGACGATTCCTGGATTGAACTCTTCTGAGCTACGGAAGCAAGAGGCGACCAAGGCGACACCAACCCGTGGCCGGAATCGAAAACAAGCCAAAGCGAAGCCTCCTGACAAAGAGACCGTGGCCGCAACTCCGCGAGCCAGAGCTGCCAACTAAGAGTGTCGGCGGTGATGTTATGATCGGGGCGCAAGGAGCAAATCGTGCCATCGCAGGTCTTAACCAAGGGCGTAAGAGTGCTGCGGTTCCTGACCCCGTCAGCGCCTTGGAAGGAGCGCGTCGCCGATAAGGTCAGCCTGCCGGCCGAATGGCCGTTGCTGCTGATCGAAATC
>JADLCT010000021.1 GCA_020847045.1 Bryobacterales bacterium
CCGCAGTACGATTCGCTGAGTCCCGTTATGAGTTTCGACCGTCTGAAGATTTTCACCGGAAATGCCAATGCGGCGCTGACGCAGGAGATCTGCCAGTGCCTGGGGGTGCAGACGGGCGACGCCACCGTGCGCACCTTCTCCGACGGAGAGATCCACCTGCAGGTGCACGAGAACGTGCGCGGCGCCGATGTGTTTGTCGTGCAGCCCACCTGCACGCCGGTGGAAAAGAACCTGTTTGAACTGCTGCTGATGGCCGATGCGCTGAAGCGCGCCTCGGCGGACCGCATCACGGCCGTGCTGCCCTATTACGGCTATGCGCGGCAGGACCGCAAGGACCGTCCTCGCGTGCCCATTTCGGCCAAGCTGGTGGCCAGCCTGATGGAGACCTCGGGCATCCACCGCGTGCTGGCGCTGGATCTGCACGCCGCGCCGATTCAGGGGTTTTTCGACGTGCCCGTCGATCACCTGTTCGCCGCGCCGGTGCTGATTGACGCCTTTAACCACCTGGCGGGCGAAGACCTGGTTGTGGTGAGTCCGGACGCGGGCGGCGTGGAGCGTGCGCGCGCCTTCGCCAAGCGGATGGACGCGCCGCTGGCGATCATCGACAAACGCCGCACCGACGTCAACGTGGCCGAGGTAATGCACATCATCGGCGAGGTGTCGGGGAAGCATTGTCTGATGGTCGACGACATCATCGACACTGCTGGTACACTGGTAAAAGGCGCCGAAGCGCTTTTGGCCAATGGGGCCAGGAAAGTTTCGGCTTGCGCGACGCACGGAGTTCTTTCCGGACCCGCCGTGGAGCGCATTACGAATTCGCGGATTGAAGAGGTGGTCATCACCAATTCGATTCCGCTGAGCGAACCGGCCGCGGCCTGCGGACGGATTCGTACGATGTCGGTGGCGCCGTTGCTGGCCCGGGCCATCCAGTCGATTCACGAAGAGAGCTCGGTCAGCACCCTGTTCGTCTAGGATTCGCGTCCCGGACGCGCGGGAATGAAACCCACCGCTGGACACCGTGGTCCGAGGCAGAGAGCTCCTGCCGCCGGCAGGGCTACGCTCCAGGGAAGAGAGAGTTATGCGTAAGGATATTACGATTACCGCGGACGCCCGCGAAACGCGTGGCAAAAATGCCGCCCGCCGTCTGCGCGCGGATGGCAAGATCCCCGCGGTGCTGTATGGCGCTGGCCAGGACAGCGTCGCAGTCACCGTCAGCCCGAAGGAAGTGAATAAGATTCTTCACACCGGCTCGGGCCACAACACCATTTTCAACCTCGATGTGCCGGGGCGCGAAACCACGCCCGTCATGGTCATCGACTGGCTGCATCATCCCATCCGGGACACCCTGATGCACATTGACCTGATGCGCATCGACCTGAACAAGCCGCTGCGCGTGAAGGTGCCGGTGCATACCACGGGCGACCCGCAGGGCGTGAAGCTGCAGGGCGGACACTTCGAGTTCGTCTTCCGCGAAATCGAGTTCGAATGCCTGCCGAACGACATTCCCGAGTCCATCACCGTGGAGATCGCCGCGATGATGATCGGCGACAGCATTCGCGCGCAGGATCTGCCTGTCACAGGCTCGATGAAGCTGATGAGCCCGCCGGACACGGTGGTGTGCCACGTGGTGGCGCTGCGCGATTCGCTGACCGAGACGCCCGCCGAAGGCGATGCCGCCGCGGCCAAGGAGCCGGAAGTGGCCAAGAAGGGTAAGAAGGAAGAGGCGGCTCCGGCCGCTGGCGACAAGAAGGCCGGCGACAAGAAGAAGTAGTCTTCTTCGGCTAGTCCTCGACCATGTCCCCGGCTTCCGATGGCCCCTGGCTGATTGCCGGACTCGGCAATCCCGGACCGCAATACGAGCTGACGCCGCATAATCTCGGCTTTCTCGTGGTGGACCGGCTGGCCGAACGCCACGGAATCCGGGTGACAAGGAAAGAGGCGATGTCTCTGGTGGGATCGGGACGCGTGGCGGGAACGCCGGTCATTCTGGTGAAACCGCAAACGTTCATGAACCTGAGCGGGCCTGCCGTAAAAGGCATGCTGGCCAAGGAAGAGATCCCGGTCGAACGGCTGCTGCTGGTTTACGATGAGCTGGCGCTGCCATGGCGGAACCTGCGGATACGTCCGTCCGGTTCCGCGGCGGGCCACAACGGCGTGAAAAGCGTGATCGCCGCCTGTGGCACGCAGGAGTTTCCCCGGCTGCGTCTGGGGATCCATCCCGGCCATCCGGTCGCGGATGGTGCACGGTTTGTGCTCGACCCTTTCCGGCGGGCACAGTTGAAAGAGTTGGATGAACTGCTGGACCTCGCGTCCGGTGCGGTGGAGTCCATAATCGCCGAAGGCGCCGAAAAGGCCATGACGAGGTTCAATCGTCGCGCCCCAGGCAGTAACGAAGAGGATCAATGAGGATCTACGAAGAACTGTTCATTGCAAAGCACGATGCGCCCGAGGAAGACATCGACGCGTTGGTGGGCCAGTTGGAGAGCGTGGTCACGGGCTCCGGCGGCAAGATGGATAAGGTGGACAAGTGGGGCGTGCGCAAGCTCGCCTACAAGGTGGAAAAGCGCGCCGAAGGCTTCTATGTCCTGCTGGTGTTCCACACCACGGCCGAGGGCATCAAAGAGGTGGAACGCCGTTTGCGCGTCTCCGACCTGGTGCTGAAGTGGCTGACGGTGCGCATGGACGAGAAGCTGAAGTGGCTGGAGAAGCGCAAGAAGGCTCGCGAAAAGCGCGCCGCGCGGAAGCCGCCACCGGCCGCTCCGCCGCCCGCCGCGCCCATGGCCGCCGCTCCGGCCGCGCCGGGTTCACCCGCCCCGGGAGCTCCTGGAGCGCCCGCTCCAGCCACCCCGGCCGTGGAAGCCGAGGCCGCCCCGGTGGAGCCCGCGGCCGAGTAGTCCAGCCCATCGCCCCGCAACCGACGGTATTGAACAAGGAGATCCACTATGGCTGAACAACGTGGCGGCGGACGTCCGATCGCCCAATCCCAGCGCCCCACCGGTGGCGACAAGGCCCAAATGGGCAAGCGGCAGTTTTTCCGCCGCCGCAAAGTGTGCAAGTTCTGCGTCGACAAGATCGATCTGATCGACTACAAGGACATAAAGCTGTTGAACCAGTTTGTCAGCGAGCGCGGCAAGATTGTTCCGCGCCGTATTTCCGGCGTATGCACCCCTTGCCAGCGCCGGCTGAGCGAGGCCATCAAGCAGGCCCGCAACATCGCCCTGCTGCCGTTTGCCAGCGGTTCGGACCGGTAGGAGCCACGGGAGGAAATCATGGAAGTCATTCTCCGAGAAGACATCGAAAAGCTCGGCCACCGCGGCCAGCTCGTCAAGGTGGCTCCCGGCTACGCGCGCAATTTCCTGTTGCCCAAGCGCCTCGCCGTGGCGGCCACGGAGTCCAACAAGAAGATCATCGAGCAGGAACGCTCGGCCTGGTTGCGCAAGGAGGCCAAGGAAGCCGCCGACGCCACCGAGCTGGCCAAGCTCATGTCGAGCATCGTGCTGACCATGCCGGCCAAGGCGGGCGAGGAGAAGGAGGGCGAAGCCGCCCACCTGTTCGGCTCGGTGACGGCGCAGGACATCGCCCACGCGCTGGAGGCGCAGAAGTACACCATCGACCGGCGGAAAATCGTGCTGCCGGATCCGATCCGCACGCTGGGCGAGTTCAAAGTGCCCGTGAAGCTGCACAAGGAAGTCACCGTCGAGGTGACGGTGAATGTCGTGCGCGAGGAGTAGTCCACGCGCCTGTTAGTAGAATGGTCCCTTTATGGGATTCTTCGACCTAACCGGACACACCGCGATTGTCACCGGCGCCGCAACGGGCATCGGCGAGGCGATCGCGTCACGACTTGCCAAGGCGGGGGCCACGGTCGCCGTCGCCGATTTGAACCTGGAAGGAGCCGCCGCCGCCGCTCGCGCGATTGGTGACGGCTCCTTCGCCGTTCAGGTGGACATCACGGACCCGGCCAGCGTCGCACGCGCCGTGGATGAGGTTTTGCAACGCACGGGCCGGATTCACATTCTGGTGAACAACGCCGGCATCGGCGGCAAGGCCGCCCCGTTGTGGGAGCAGTCGGTGGAGGACTGGCACGGCATCATCCGCGTCAACATGGACGGCGTGTTTAACTTCTCCAAAGCCGTCGTCGGCCACATGCGCGAACACAAGTATGGCCGCATCGTCAGCATCGCCTCCATCGCGGGCAAGGAAGGGAACCCGAACATGACGGGCTACTCGGCCACCAAGGCCGCCGTCATCGGGTTCACCAAGTCGCTGGGCAAAGAGGTGGCCACCGACGGCATCTGCGTGAACGCGGTCTCACCGGCCGTGGTGCGGACCAAGATCCTCGAACAGCTCACACAGGATCAGGTGGACTATATGACGGCGCGCATTCCGATGCGGCGCACGGGCATGCCCGAGGAGATCGCCGCCGTGGTGCACTTTCTCTCGTCTCCGGACTGCTCGTTCGTCACCGCGCAATGCTACGACGCCAGCGGCGGCCGGGCGACTTATTAGAAACCGCCGCGGCAGACCGGACTCCCGCCCTTGTGTCGTCTAAGCTGATAGATAGTGCTCACACCCGAACAGTATTCCTCCGCCACGGCGGCCCAGTTGCTGGATGCCTATGAGAACGCCGAGGTCGCCTTTGATCACCGGTTGATTCACGCCCTGCTGGGCAGGATGGACGGCGTGGCCGCCTGGGCCTGCGGGAATCCCGACAACGACATTCTGAACGAACTGCTGGAGCTGTTCTGCCAGTCGCCCACGCCCGCGGCGCTGCCCTTTCTCATCGAATTCGCCCGGCAATACCACGACGACCTGCCCGAGGAACTGATCGAGGCGTTCACGCGCCTGGGAGCACCTTCACTGGAGGCTCTGCTGGCCCTGTATGAAGAGAAGAAGGAAGAGCCGGGCGAGATCCCCTTCGCGCTGGCCTGCCTGCACATACGCGATCCGCGTGTGGAGGCGGTAATCGCCGCCGCCGCCGCGGCCGACGCCGAAGACGGGAAGTTCCTGCGCGAGGTGTACTCCGATCATGCCGGCGGGATGGAGCCGTTCGACATTTTTCGACACTATCCGGAGGAAGCGGCCCCCGACCTGCGCGCCTATCCTCTGGACCGCCGCCTGGAGTTCCTGGCCAGTGGCGATGTGAACTACCGTCTGGCCGCCGCGGCGAGCTTCATCGACACCGAGTTGGATGACAAGAGCGTGCAGCCGCTGCTGACGTGCGCGCGTGGCGACGAACATCCCATGGTGCGCGGACTGGCCTGGCAGGCATTGGAGTCGCGCGTGGACGGCGACAAGGAGTTGCGCGCCGAGATGAAGGCCAGGCTCGCCGATGCGAAGGCCGACTTCGACGAGCGTGGCGGCATCGCCGTGGCGCTGGCTCAGCATATGGCCGAGCCGGGCGTGCGGGAAGCCGTCGAGCAGTTGCACACGGTGCCCGAAGGCCGCGCGCGGGCCATCGAGGCCATGTGGCGCAGCTTCGACAAGAGCTTCGACAGTTTCGTCACGCCCCACATCGAGGATCCAGACTCCGAGGTGCGCCAGCAGGCGATTCTGGCGGCGGGCTATCTCGGCATGGGCTCCGAAGCCGCGCGCATCGAGAAGCAGTTTCAGGATCCCGATTTCCGTGACGATGCGCTGTTCGCCTATGCGCTCTGCTGCCGGGCCGAGGTGTCCCGCCCGTTCATGAAGAAGCTGCTGCGGCAGATCGACAAACTTGCCCAGGGCCTCGACGGGGAAGAGGTGAAAACCGTGATGCAGGCGCTCGACCTTCGCCTTGAGATGCACGGCCTGAAACCGGTGTTCTCCTCCGAAGAGGGACACGCGCACGACTGATGCGTGAGCGGTGCGGAGAAGGCCCGCCCGCTACAATGGCTAAATGACACGGCCCGCCGCGAGCGCACCGCAACCTCATGCCGCGCCGCCGGCGGGCCATCCGGTTTCGCTGCTCCGCCAGTTGGGAATCATCTCGGCCACCGCCCTGGTGGTGTCCAACATGATCGGAACCGGAATCTTCACCACCACCGGTTTCCTGGCGTCCGATCTCGGTTCGGCCGGCATTATCTTTCTCATCTGGATTGCCGGCGCGGTGTGCGCGCTAGCCGGGGCCTTCTGCTATTCAGAGCTGGGCGTGAACTTCCCCTCCTCCGGCGGCGAGTATGTCTACCTGACGCGCGCCTTCGGCCCGACCTGGGGCTTCATGACCGGCTGGATCAGTTTTTTCGCGGGCTTCTCCGCGCCCATCGCCGCCGCCGCGCTGGCCTTCTCCGACTACCTGGCCTACTTCTGGCCCTCGCTGAAGCAGAGCAACGCGCTGTTCTCGCTCGATATCGGAATCACGACGCTGAAGCTGGGCGGCGCGCAACTGGCCGCCTGCGCCTTGATCGCCCTGTTCACCGTGCTGAACTTTTACGGCGTGAAGCTGGTGGCCGCCGTGCAGAACACCCTGACGACAACCAAGGTGGCCGTGATTCTGGGCCTGATCGTGTTCGGGCTCGCCTTTGGCGATGGCGATTGGTCGCATTTCGCGCAGCCCGCCGTGCGGGGCAGTTCCACGCCTCTGCCCGCTCAGTTCCTCATCAGCCTGTTCTTCATCTATGTGAGCTATTCGGGATGGAACGCGGCGACGTATGTGGCCGAGGAGTTGCGCGAGCCTTCCCGCACGCTGCCCCTGGCGCTGGCGCTGGGAACCGGACTGGTGGCGCTGCTGTATCTGGGCCTCAACGTCGTCTTCCTTTACGCCGTTCCGCTGGAGGAGATGAAGGGCGTCATCGCCATCGGCTCGCTGGCGGCGTCGAAATTGTTCGGTCCGGAGATCGCCGGGGTATTCGCGCTTCTGATGGCCGTATCGCTCATGTCGACGGTGAACGCCATGGTCACCATCGGCCCGCGTGTGTACTATGCAATGGCGAAGAACGGAGCCTTTTTCGCGGCGGCGGCGCGTGTGAATGAACGCTCGCATGCGCCGGTGGTCGCCATTGCCTGCCAGGGCGCGGTGTCCATGCTGATCACGATGACGCCGTTTCCCGAGTTGATCATCTACATTGGCTTCGCGCTGAACTTCTTCGCCATGATGACCGTGGCGTCGCTGTTCAAATTCCGCAAGCAGGCGGGCTGGCGGAAGATCCGCGTGGTGAGCTTCGCCTGGCCGCTGATGCCCGTGGTGTTCTTCGTGGTGGGCGCCGTGGCGACGGTGGTGGGCGCCACGTTGCAGCCGCGCATCGCGCTGGCCGCCGTGCTCACCATAGTGAGCGGCGCCGCCGTGTATCACTACTCTCTCCGCCATGAACAAAGTTGAAACATGCCGAAATTATTAAACGGGAACCAGGTTCGCGACGACATTCTCGCCGAGTTGAAGCCGCGCGTGGAACGCTGCCGCTCCGCCGCCGGCAGGCCTCCGGGGCTGGCTGTGGTGCTGGTGGGTGACGATCCGGCCAGCCACATTTATGTGCGGAACAAGGTGAAGGCGTGCCAGGCGCTGGGACTGCATTCGGTGGAGGTGGCGCCGCCCGCCACGGTTACCACGGAGGAGTTGCTGGGCGTGGTGGGCATGTTGAACCGTGATCCGGCCATCGATGGCATTCTCGTGCAGATGCCGCTGCCGAAGCAGGTGGATTCCCGGCGCATCCTGGAGTCGATTTCACCGGAGAAGGACGCCGACGGGTTCCATCCGATTTCGGTGGGACGTCTGGTGGCGAACCTGCCCGGTCCGCGCGCCTGCACGCCGGCGGGGGTGATGGAGATGTTGCGGCGGTATGCGATCGATCCGGCGGGCAAGCAGGCCGCCGTGGTGGGGCGCAGCGACATCGTCGGCAAACCGATGGCGCTGCTGCTGCTGCACGCGCACGCCACGGTGACCATCTGCCATTCGAAAACGCCGGACCTCGCCAGTGTCTGCCGCCGCGCCGACATCCTGGTGGCCGCCATCGGACGGCCCGCCTTCGTGCGCCGCGATTTCATCAAGCCCGGCGCCGTGGTGGTGGACGTGGGCATCAACCGTATCGCCACGCGCGCGGAGGCGGAGCGCATCTGGGCCGGCGCGCCGGAACGTCTGGAGGAGTTCGACCGTAAGCACAGTCTGTTGGTGGGCGACGTGCATCCGTTGGAAGTGGACGCGGCGTCAGCCGTCACGCCTGTGCCCGGCGGCGTGGGGCCGTTGACCATCGCCATGCTGATGGCGAACACCGTGGAGCTGGCCGAACGGCGGCTGCAACTGGGGTAGGCGATGCTTCTGGTCGGCCTTACGGGCGGGCTTGCGACGGGCAAGAGTTTCATCGGGCGCACGCTGGAAACATGCGGCTGCCAGGTGATCCGGGCCGATGATCTGGGCCGTGAGGTCATGGCGCCGGGCGGCGCGGCCTACCCGGACGTGCTGGCCGAGTTCGGCTCTTATATTCTGAAGGAAGATGGGACGATCGATCGCCGCCTGCTGGGATCGATCGTGTTTGCCGCGCCGGAGCGGCTCGAGCGGTTGAACCGGCTGGTCCATCCGCATGTGTTTGCCCTGGAGGACAAGCGCATCGCCGAGGCGAAGGCCCGTGATTCGCGCGCGATGATCGTGATTGAAGCCGCCATCATGATTGAAACAGGCTCTTATAAAAGATATGACGTGATCGTGCTCGCCGTGTGCTCGCGCGAAACGCAGATCGCCCGCGCGATCCACCGCGACCAGTTGCCGCGCCAGGAGGTGGAGGCGCGTTTGGCGCGGCAGATGCCTCTGGATGCCAAGCGCACGTTCGCCGGCTATGTGATCGACACGGACCATACCAAGGAAGAGACCATCGCCCGGGTGCGCGCCGTGTATGGCGAGTTGCGCGCCCGCGAGGAAGCCAGTTTTTCCAAAACAAAGAGTATTCCGGAGTGATATGAAAGCTCGCATTCTGATCGCCGCCCTGCTGATTGCCGGCGCGTTTATTCTGATCACCAACCGCGCCGGATGGCGTCCGGGCTGGATGGAGCGCAACGCCATCTCCTCGTCGGCGCCGCTGTGGTCCGGTCCTGACTCGGTGCGCGGCGCGGGATTGAGCCAGGATGAACTGAACAATATCGACATCTATAAGTCGGCGCATTTGGCCACGGTGAACATCACGTCGACGGTCTACCGGCGCAACTTCTTCTTCGAGGTCTATCCTGTGAAGGAGTCGGGCTCGGGATTTTTCGTGAACCCCCAAGGGCTAATCATCACGAATAATCACGTCATCTCCGGTTCGGCCGACGTGCAGGTGACGCTGCACGATCAGACACGCTACAAGGCGGAGATTCTCGAACGCGATCCGGCGAACGATCTGGCGCTGATCCGCATTACGCCGAAGGGCAAGGTGAACGCGTTCGCGCTGGGCGATTCCGAGAAGCTGCAGGTGGGCCAGAAGGTGCTCGCCATCGGCAACCCGTTCGGGCTGGACGGCACGCTCACCACGGGCATCATTTCTTCCATGGGCCGCGACATCCGCGATGAAAGCGGGCGCACGCTGGAGGGCATGGTGCAGACCGACGCGGCCATCAACCCCGGCAATTCCGGTGGTCCGCTGCTGGATTCGGCTGGCTCGGTGATCGGCGTGAACACGGCCATCTACGGGCCCGGCGGCAACATCGGCATCGGGTTCGCCATGCCCATCAACCGGGCCAAGGCGATGCTCGACGCGGTGAAGGCGGGCAAGAAGATGACGCGCCCGCGGCTGGGCGTCTCCGGCACGCTGATCTCGGGCGACCTGGCCGAGGCGGTCGAACTGCCCGCGCAGGGCGGCTTCCTCGTGTACGACGTGGCCGATAACTCACCGGCGGCGCGCGTGGGCATCCGCGGCGCGCGGCGGTTTGTGGTGGTGGGCAACGTGGAGGTGGGCCTTGGCGGCGACCTGATCATGGCCATCGACGGCCGCGCCGTCGACCGGCCCGACGCCATCTCGCGCGCCATGGCGAGGAAGCTCGTGGGTGACTCCGTCGAGTTGACCGTCTACCGCGGCGGCCGCACGGTGAAGATCACCGTGCCGCTTACGGCCGGCGGCGCCTCCGAAGCCCTGTAATCCACTCAGCCGAGCACTCGAAAGGACGCCCGTGTACGACACCCCGCGCCAGCAATTTGTCTATCTTGTGCTCAGCGGCATCTTCGTCACCAATGCCATTCTGGGCGAGGTCCTGGGCGGTAAGTTGATCCATGTCGGCCCCTACGTGATGAGCATGGGCGTGCTGCCATGGCCGGTGGTGTTTCTCTCCACCGACCTGATCAACGAGTATTTCGGCAAGACCGGCGTGCGCAAGCTCACCTTCATGACCGTGGCCCTGATTCTGTACGCCTTCGCCGTGATTTTCGCCGCGATGAATGTGCCCGCCGCATCCATTTCACCAGTCGATGACCGTTCGTTCGCCATCGTGCTCGGGCAGTCGTTGTGGATCATCGCCGGCAGCGTGACGGCGTTCCTGGTGTCGCAGTTGGTGGACGTTCTCGTATTCTGGATGTTCCGCGACCGCACCGGCGGGCGTCACCTGTGGCTGCGCGCGAGCGGATCGACGGCGGTGAGCCAGTTGATCGACACCTTCATCGTGTTGGGGATCGCGTTCTGGCTGCCGGGCAAGATCAACACGCGGGACTTTCTCTGGCTGTCTTTGACGAACTACACCTACAAGTTCCTGATCGCCGTGTTGATCACGCCTGTGCTGTATCTGGCGCATAACGTGATCGACAATTTTCTGGGACGCGCCGAGGCGCACCATCTGATCGAGGAAGCCGTGGTGAGTTCACACCGGACGACGCTGTAGGTGAGAGGGCGGGAGGGAAGCCGGGGAAAAAATGGCCGTCCGAAAGGAAACTGGAGGGAACCTTCCGGACGGCCCCGAATCCTCGCCAGTGAAACTCCCTGGTTTGGGAGCCTCACCGCGGAGGGAGGAGGAGAATCGGAACTCTACTGGAACAGCCGCCGCGTGCCACGCCGGAAAATCGACGGCGTATCCAGATCGCTGGCCGGCAAACCATCTCCGCGCGCGCCCTGCTGGACGCTGGGATGCGGAAATGGCGTGGGCGCGGGTGGCGGCGGAGGCGGATAGCTCACGGGTTGCATGGCTTCGGCGGCCGCCGCATGGGCCGAGTATTCGACAGGCTCCTCGATGGTGTCGTCGAAGGCCGGCTCGGGGTCCACGGCAGGCTGGCGGTGTGAAACCGCCTGCACGGCGATGGGGTGAACGGAGACCTCTTCCTCCACCGGAACCGGGGCCGCGATCTGCGGTGGGTGGGCCTGAGGCGCCTGGACGTGGAAGCCTTCCACCGGAGCGCTGGTCCTTTGGAAGCCCGTGGCGATGACCGTGATTTTCACCTCTTCGCCCATGGAGTCATCCAGCACCAGTCCGAAGCTGATGGGCACCTCCTCATCGTCCACGGCCTCGCGGATCAGGTTGCAGGCCTTTTGCACGTCGCGCAGGCGGAGCATCTTCTCCGGACCGGTGATGTTCATGAGGATGCCGCGGGCGCCGCGGATGCCGCCTTCTTCCAGCAGCGGACTGGAAATGGCGTGGCGCGCCGCCTCGACCGCGGCGCCGGTGCCCTTGGCCATCGCCGTGCCCATCATGGCGTATCCCATGCCCAGCATGATGGAGCGCACGTCGCTGAAGTCGCGGTTGATCAGGCCGGGACGCGTGATGATGTCGCTGATGCCCTGCACGCCCTGCCGCAGAACGTCATCGGCAATTTGAAAACCTTCCACGAAGCTGGCGTCCTCGGGGGCGATGTCGAGCAGTTTCTCGTTGGGAATCGTGATGACCGTGTCCACGGTGCCCGCCAGTTCGGCCAGGCCCTTCTCGGCCATGCGCATGCGGGGACGGCCTTCGAACTCGAACGGCTTGGTGACCACGGCCACGGTGAGCGCGCCCAGTTCCTTGGCGAGCGCGGCCACCACGGGCGCGGCGCCGGTGCCCGTGCCGCCGCCCAGACCCGCCGTGACGAACACCATGTCGGCGCCTTCGAGCAGTTCGATGATCTTCTCGGTGTCCTCCAGCGCCGCCTGGCGGCCGATGGCCGGATCCGATCCCGCGCCCAGCCCGCTGGTGATCTTGGAACCGATGGCCAGTTTGTTGGGCACCGGCGAGGCCTGAAGCGCCTGCACGTCGGTGTTCAGCACATAGAACTCGACGCCGGTCAGCCCGCTTTGCATCATGCGCGCGGCCGCGTTCGATCCGCCTCCGCCCACGCCCACCACCTTGATTTTGGTTCCACCGGCGACTTCTTCGGCGATGGCGAAACGGATATCATCGAGGTTCGTTTCCAAGTTCAACATCGGTCCTCCTGCCTCATCGGTCCTTCTTCTTCGTTTTCCGGCCTGCTGTGGGTCCATCGGTTTTCTCTCTCCTCGTTACCACCCCAGCAATCCCAGCAGTCCGGGTGGTTTTTTCCGGCCGCCGCGCTGCAGCTTGAGCCGTGCCGAATACATACACAGCCCGGCCGCGGTCGACCATGCCGGATCCTCAAAGTTTTGCGGCCAGGCTTGGATGCCGCGTGTCAGGCCGAATTTGGCCGGACAGTTCAGCACCTTTTCCGCCATGTCGCACATGCCCGGCAACCGGGCGCCGCCGCCGGTGAGGAACACGCCCTCCAGCAGGGCGTTCTCCATGCCGGCCCGGATCAGTTCGCGGCGCACATAGAGGAACAACTCCTCGGCGCGCGCTTCGAGAATCTCGTTCACCTGCCGCCGCGTGATCTCCTGCATGCCGCGTCCCTCGTGAGAGGGGATCTCCAGCAGGGCGTTGTCCGAGGTGAGCCCCAGCATCGCGCAGCCGTATTCGCGCTTCAGCGATTCAGCGTCCTCGTAAGAAATGGACACGCCGTAGGCGGCCCGAAGGCCCAGCGTCAGGTCGCGCGTGAGATGGTCGGCCGAAACGGGAAGGCTGGCCGCTCCCACCATCGCCTCGCCGTCGTAGATGGCCACGCCCGTGGAATGGATGCCCACGTCCACCAGCGCCGCACCCCGGCCGCGCTCGTCCGACATCACCGTGGCATAGGCGGCCGCGATGGGCTCAAATACCGTCTCCTCCACCGCGAGGTGGGATTGATGCAGCGCCGACACAAGACACTGGTGCTCTTGTGCCGACGCTGTGATCAACTGCAGGTTCGCCTCCAGCCGCGTGCAACCGACGCCTACCGGTCTGCGGTAGCCCGGCTTTCCGTCCACCGTGAAGTCCTGTGGCAGCACGTGGCACAGCATGCGGTCTTCCTCCAGACGCATGCGCGTGCCCAACCCCACGGCATAGGCAAGGTCGCTGGCTTCCAGCTCCCTGGCCCGGCTGAATTCGTAGAGACCACGTCCCTGCAATCCTTCCACGGACGGCCCGCCAATGCCGGCCGCCACCGATTCCACCAGAACCTGCGCGTTGGTTTCCGCCTCGCGCACGGCCAGCAGGATGCTGTCGCTGACCGCGTCGGGATCGGCCACGCGGCCGCGGTACCAGCCCGTGGAAGGCGACGAGCCGGCGCCCAGAAAGCGCAGACGGCCCTCCTCGATCGCGCACACCACGCACCGCGTGCGCGAGCTGCCCGCGTCCAGTCCCACGGCGATCTTTGTCTTACTCGCCATCATTCTCCTGCGCGGAGGCCGTAATCGTGGTGGGGTCCCGCATATCCAACACCGCCGCCCATGGCATGCGCCGGCCGATGTCGGGCAGATGCCTCCGGAAACGGTCCAGGTTCACCGCGAAATTTTCTGTCCCCATCCGCAGCAGGTAGCTGCGATTGTCGAGCTTCACGCGGCACTTCAGATTTTCGACGTTGGAGAGATACACCTCGGAGATGGTCAAGCCCGACTGCGCCGCCTGCCTGTAGAACCGCTGCATTTGACGCACGCGCAAGGCCCGGTCCTCGGGTTTCATATCCTCGCGCACACCGAACAGCGTGGGCAGGTTGTAGCGCTGCCGGTCGTTTCCGGTGATGGGCATCAGGTAGCCGTCGGCGTCGATGAAGCTCGCCCGGACGCGCCCGTGCCCGCTGGGCATTTGTACAAACGCCGCCGGCTGGCGCTCCGTGACGTAGACCTCGATCCGGTTCGGCCACCGCCGCGCGATCGTCGCCTGCCGCACCCAGTCGAGCGATTCGACGCCCTTGCGCCGCTCGCTCAGCGGAATGCCATAGACGCTCTTGCCGGAGTCGGCGCGGAACAACTGCCGTACGCTCTCTTCGCCCGTGCGGACCAGGCCGCCCACGGCCAGCGTGGTGGGTTCGCCGGGCACGGCGGGCAGCCGGAAGGAGAAGCGGCTGTCGTGCAACAGGAAGCTCTCGGCCAGGTGCGTGGACACGGCGATGGTGATGCCGATGGTGAGCACAAGGATGGCCGGCAGGGCCATGGCCCGCAGAATGCGGGGCGCCGGTCCTTTCTCTTCGAGGAGGAATGCCTCACGCCGTGCCATTAGACGCGCACCTCCCCGAGACGTGCTTCCAGTCCTTGCAGCATGGCCTCGCAGGCCTGCGAAATGCTGCCCGCGCCCAATGCCAGGACAAGATCGCCAGGCCGCGCTTCGGCGACCGCGCCTTCCACGGCGGCGGCGATGGAGCCGGCGTAGACCGCTCCGCGGTGGCCATGGCCGCGCATGCGCTCCACCAGCGCTTCGGCCGTGACGCCTTCAATAGGTGGCTCGCTGGCGGCATAGATATCGGTGACCCACACGCGGTCGGCCTGGTGGAAGCTGCTGGCGAATTCGTCCAGCAGGAGCTGCGTCCGCGTGTAGCGGTGGGGCTGGAAGAGCACGAGCACGCGCCCGGCGCCCATGCGCGCGGCCTGCAGCGTGGCGCGCACCTCGGTGGGGTGATGGCCGTAATCATCCACCACGCGCACGCCGTCCACCGTGCCGCGCAACTGGAAACGCCGGTCCACGCCGCGGTACTGGGCCAACCCGGCGCGGATCTTCTCCGGCGTCAACCCCATTTCGAAACCCACGGCGGCGGCCGCTGCTGCATTCAGCACGTTGTGCATGCCGGGGGCCGGCAGTTCGAATTCGCCAAGATCCTCTCCGCGCAGGCGCAGATGGAACCGGCTGGAACCGGCCTCCATGACCACGTCGCGAACTTCCAGATCCGCCTGCGCGCTGGCGCCGTAGGTTACAACGCGGCGCTTGATGGCGGGCAGGATCCCCTGGACGTTCTCATCGTCCAGGCACACGATGGCCGCGCCGTAGAACGGCACCTTGTTCACGAAATCGGTGAAGGCCCGCAGAACGTTGTCGAAGGTCTGGTAGTGATCCAGGTGCTCGCGGTCGATGTTGGTGACCACGGCGAGAATCGGCGCCAGCTTCAGGAAGCTGCCGTCGCTTTCATCGGACTCCACCACGAGCAGGTCGCTTTGGCCCACGCGGGCGTTCGAGCCGCCCATCGTGGCGACTCGCCCTCCGACAACCACCGTCGGATCCAATCCGGCGTGGCTGAGCATGGTGGCCACCATCGAAGTGGTGGACGTCTTCCCATGGCTGCCCGCCATGGCGATGCCGAACTTCAGACGCATCAACTCGGCCAGCAGCTCGCCGCGCGGGATCACGGGGATTCCCTTGCGGATGGCCTCGGCCACCTCGGGGTTGTCCGCTTTCACGGCCGAAGTGATCACCAGCGCCTGCGCGTCACCCACGTTGGCCGCGCCGTGTCCTTCCATGATGGCCGCTCCCAGCGAGGCCAGGTGGTCCGTGATCGGACTGCGCTTCAGGTCGGAACCGCTGATGCGGTATCCGAGGTTCAGGAGAACCTCGGCAATGCCGCTCATTCCGATTCCTCCTATCCCCACGAAGTGGAGATGCTGGGATCTAAAAAACATTTTTACCTCGTATTGTTTCGGCTTTGTGGGGGCCGTGTCAATCCTTCCTCAGTGTTTTCCCGGGCGATTTCTTCGAGAATCTCGGCCGCGCGGCGCGTGGCGCCGGGCCGGGCCATACTTTTGGCGGCCGCGCCCATCGCCTGCGCGCGTTGCGGATCGTTCATAAGCGCCGCCAGTTCGGCGAACAGCCG
>JADLCT010000022.1 GCA_020847045.1 Bryobacterales bacterium
AAACCGCATTCTTTCGTCCATCACAGAACTTTCCTTCCATGGCATCCACTCTTCCTACCCCATCAAAGGGCCAAAAGTGTTACCCATGTGTCCGGAACATTCTGTCACCTGTGTCTCGGGACGGTCACTCCCGTTACACCACAATCTTCCAGGGCTTGCGTTCTTCGCGGGACAGGAAGCGGCGCGCCTCGGCCTGCTGTGTGGTCCACCGCTTGGAGTCCCAATCCAGGCGGAGCTTCGACCGGAGCGCCACGTTACCCAGCAGGCAGGCCGTAGTGGACTTCTGGCAGACTTCAATGTCCGACGCCGGCCGCTGCCGCGTGCGTATGCATTCCAGGAAATTCTTCCAGTGGGCGTCGTTCGAGTTGTTGCTCGATTTTTCGGCGCGGGCCGCCAGCGTGGCTCCTTTTTCGGGCGACAACTCAAAACCGGACCGGTCCACGAACAGGGTCCCTTTGCTGCCATGGAACAGGATTCCGTAGCCCTTGCCCATCATCGAATTCGCGTTGCCGAGGCGGTTCTCATAGGTGGCGATGAAGCCCGGGTACTCATAGCTCACCTCGAGCGTATCCGGAGTGTCGCGGTTGTCCTTGATGTAATTCTTCTGGCCGAGCGCGGTGATGGCCAGCGGCATGGGTTCATCGAAGGCCAGGTGGACGATGTCCAGCAGATGCACGCCCCAGTCGGTCATCATGCCGCCGGCATAGTCCCAGAACCAGCGGAAGTGCGAAAACGCCTTCGGATCGACGCCAAAGCGGTTGGCGTTGAACGGCCGCAGGGGAGCGGGCCCCAGCCACATATCCCAATTCAGATCCTTGGGCGGCTCGGCGTCGGGAGGATTCCCGATGCCAGCGGGTTCCATATTGCCGTAGTTCCACGTCCGCACGAAGGTGACCTGTCCGAGGTCGCCCGATTTGACGATCTGGGCGGCGACCTGGAAGTGAATGCCTGAGCGCTGCATGGTGCCGGCCTGCACCACGCGTTTGTACTTGCGCGCGGCTTGCACCATCTTGGCCCCCTCGTCCACGGTGACGCAGATGGGCTTTTCGACATAGACATCCTTGCCGGCCTTGCATGCCTCGACGGTCATGTAGGCGTGCCAATGATCGGGCGTCGAGATGCAAACCGCGTCGATGGACTTGTCGGCGAGAATCTCGCGAAAGTCCTTCACCGCTTTTGCTGTGTTCTTCGTCATCGCGGCGGCTTTGTTCAGGTTGGGCTCGTAAACGTCGCAGACGGCCACCACTTCGATGCTGTCCTGCCGCATGGCCACGTTCAGGTTGCCCTGCCCCATGCGGCCCATGCCGATGAAGGCGGTCCGGAGACGGTTGTTCGCGCCGGCCACCTGTCCCGCGAACAGGTTCGTGGTGTAAAGGGAAGCAGCCGAGGCTGCGGCCGTGGTTTTCAGGAAGTCGCGGCGGTGGTTGGAGGAGTTGTCCAGCGGCATAGAGGTTTGAATTTTATCAGAGCGGCCGCTCGCTCCGGCTTCATCCGCCGGTTTCCGGTTACCGTCCCGCGCGGGCTTCGCCGGGCAGTTCGCGGCGTCTGAATCCGCGCCACAGATGCCGCGACAGGCCCACGGCGAACGAGACGCCATTGTAAAAGTGATAGAGGAGATGGAAGGGAATGGCGGCAATGGCGAAGGCGCGCCCCTGCTTTTCGGCGAGGAATAGATAAAACGAGTTGTTCAAGAAGATAACCCCGGCCAGCAGCAGGAAAACAGCCGCCACCACGGGACTCCGGGGCGCATACCAGAGACAGCAGGCAATGGCTGCGGCGGTGTAGATTCCGAAGAACGCCCGGATCGCGCGCGTCCAACGTCCGGCGGGCTTTTCATACCGGTGGCGCAGGAACAGCAGCGGCGCCATGAGAATCAGGAACGGGATGAGAAGCGTCTGCCCCGAGGCGTACGCCAGCCCCCCCAGCGCGGCAATGGCGCCGAGCATCAGCAGATTCACGGCCGGCGAGCGCCTGTGCGACGCGTCCATCCAATACCGGTTCAAGGCGAAGAAGAGCAGTCCCAGGAAGGGCGCAAAAAACGGCGCGCGCAGCCAGAAGGCGGCGGCCATGGCGGCCAGCAGAAGGAGATACACCAGCGCCACGCTGACGCGCTGGCTGAGCTGAAGGTTCAGATCGTCCGGCATGTTGGCGTCGCGCAGAATCAACTCGGTCCAGGGAATGCCGCGGTCCAGCACATCGGTTTTCACGAGCCCCCAGAAGGTCCACCGCTTCAGGTGCTTCACCTGGATGGAGTCGTCGAGCAGAATGGTGCGGCCGGACGCCTTGAGACGGTATCCGAGTTCGATGTCCTCGATGGCCGGACGCCCATACGCCGTATTGAAGCCGCTGTGGGCCCGGAAGACCTCGCGGCGAATGGCGCCGCAGCCGCTCCAGAAGGTGGAGGCGGCGCGCCGCCCGTTTTGATGGACGTAGCAGTGCATCAGGTTGCGGTAGCGCGAGAGGAAGTCGGGTTGCGCGGGCGCATCGTCGTAAGAGCCGATCAGCGCGTCCAGCGCCGGATCCTCGGCGAAGGCCGCGGCCACCTGGGCGGTCGTGTGGGGACGCACACAGACATCGGCGTCGAGGAAAAACAGAACATCGCCGGTGGCTTCACGGGCGCCCAGATTCCGCGCCAGCGCCGGGCCCTTCCGTCCGCCGGTGGAAGCCACGCGCGCGCCCCACTGGCGGGCCACCGTGGCCGAGCCGTCCGTGGAACCGTCGTCGGCGACGATCACTTCGTGCGGCGCGCAGGTGGAGTGGCCGAGGTGGCTGAGGCACTGCCGCAGGTAATCCTCGGAGTTGTGGACGGGAATGATGATGCTGAGCCGCACGGCGTCGTCTCAGTGTGCCACGGGAGCGTTCAAGCTTCGATGGAATCGAGCAGTTCGCCGAGCCGGCGGCTCCGTTGCTGGACGCTGAGTTGCAGGCGTGCGAGTTCGTTCTGCACCGTCCGCAACTGGTCGGCCAGATGGAGCGAAGCGAGCACGGCGACGCGCGTGGAGTCGAGATTCTGCGCGCGCATGGCGATGCCGTTCATGAGTTCGTCGATCTCGTTGGCCAGTTGCAGCGTGTCGTTCGGATCGCCCAAGGTAACCAGCGAGAACGTCTGGTTCAGGATGGTGACTTTCACCTGTTGTTTTTCCGCCATCGTCGCTCCGTCGAATCAGCCCGGGCCGCGGGCCTGGACACAACAAACAAAAGGGACCGCGTCTCAGGCGGTCCCCATGGTATCGATGGTTTCCAGCAGCCGCTCGACGCGGCGCCGGACGTTGTCGCGTTCCTTGCGCATGGACTCGTTGTCGAGCATCAGCCGGGTAATTTCGGCCTTCTGCGCGGCGGACTCCTGCGAAGCCTGCCTGGCCTCCTCCAGCGCGCGCTGGGCCCCTGCCAACTGTTGTTCCAGGCCGGACTTTTCCTGGCGCAAGCGCAACACCAGATCCACGGCGCGCGCAATGCGCTCCTCCAGCCCGGCGAGCGAGTCTTCCTGCCCGGCCGCGGTCTGTTCAGCCTGGCTCATGAGTGCATTTCTCCTTCAGGCGGCGGAAGCCTTCTGGAGATTATGCCTCACCCAGCGCCGCTTTGGCTTTCGACACCAGACCGGCAAAGGCCTGGGCGTCGCCATAAGCGATGTCGGCGAGCATCTTCCGGTTCAAGGTGACGCCGGCCTTGTTCAGACCGTCGATGAACTTGGAATAGCTGATTCCCGCCTCGCGGCAGGCGGCATTGATGCGCACGATCCATAGCGAACGGAAGTTGCGTTTCTTCTGCCGGCGGCCAACGAAGCCGTAGCGGAGAGCCTTCTCCACAGCTTCCTGCGCCGAGCGGTGCAGCTTGCTCTTGGTGAGGAAGTAGCCTTTCGCTAACTTGAGAACTTTCTTGCGGCTGTCTGCGCGGTGTGTACCGCGTTTCACTCTGGGCACGGTTTCCTCCTTGTGATCACCTCGAACCGGACAGGCACGTGCGTTGGGTCAGCCTGCCGGCTCTCACTTGTTTTCTTAGCCGGGCCCGGATGAGCTCACCGGCGGGTACGCATGCGCGCCTGCCAGCCCGAGGCTAGTAGGGCAGCATGTCGAGCACGGCCTGCTTGTTGGCGTCGGAGATTTCCGCGCCCTGCCGCAGCCGGCGTTTACGGGACCGCGACTTCGACGTCAAGATGTGGCGGGCGTGCGAATTGTGCCGGCGGAGTTTGCCGGTGCCCGTCTTCTTGAAGCGCTTGGCGGCGCCCTTATGGGTTTTCAGTTTAGGCATAGTAATACCGTCCTTCCTGCGGAAGGCACAACCTTTTCAGCATAGCATGGAGAACGGCCGGGGAGGCAAGCGGCGGGCTGTGTGGCGGCGGGCCGCGACGGCTAAATCTTCGCTTTCGGATAGCGCCGCCGCATCCATTCGGCAAACTCGTCCGGGGCGGCCATGGTGGACAACCGGCTTTGGCGCACCAGCGCCCAGGAGGCAAAACGCGGCTCGCTTTTGATCTCGGCCAGCGTAACCGGAGGCTCCAGCCGGGCGTCGAAGGCGAGGTCCACGACGGTGAGTTTTTCGTCCTTGGGATCGGGTCGCGGCGCCGAGGCGACCCTGGCCAGGCCAACGATGGCCGATTCACCGCCGCTGTGGTAAAAAAACACCCGGTCGCCCCGCTTCATGGCGCGGATCGCCTGCAGCGCCTGGGCGTTCTTCACGCCATCCCAGGTGGTCTTGCCGTCGCGTTCCAGTTCCTTCAGCCCATAAGCGCCGGGGTCCGACTTTGCCAGAAAATATGCCATCAACGATCCTGATTCGCCCCGGGCGAGAATTGCAAAACCATTGTAGGGGATGGCGCGTCCAGCAAGTTGATATAAAATGGACTAATCTCCGGTCGCTAGCGGGATTCTCGCGCCGGCTGGTGGAGCGGCCGAATCCTAAACAGAGTCTGACGGAGGCAGTTCTATGCATGAATTCTTACCCCGGTGGGCCAGCGCGGCTGCGCGGCGGACCTGCCGCGGCGGCGGCGCCGTCAGAACGCTGGGCGCGGCTTTGGTCTTGGCTCTGGGCTTATCTCCCGGCTTAGCGCTGGGCATGAGCCTGGCCGCGCCGGCCATGGCGCAGCAGAACGCCTCGCCGGCCAAGGAACAGAACGAGTCCGGCGGCATCCAGCAAACACCGAATGATCTGCGTCCCGAGGGGCCAAGCGCCGAACTGACCGGCGCGCTGGCCGATCCGAAGAGTTTCAAGATCGGTCCCGAGGACGTCATCGCCGTTCTGGTGTGGAAGGAACCGGAGCTGAGCGGCGCGTTTGTGGTGCGTCCCGACGGCCGCATTACTTTGAACCTGGTGGGCGAGGTGGAGATCGCCGGCCTGACGCCGATGGAGGTGCAGCAGAAGCTGACCGAGGAGTTCGGCAAGGTGCTGAAGAGCCCTGTGGTGAGCGTGCAGATGCGCGCCATCCGCAGCTCGAAGTACTACATCACGGGCAACGTGGGCAAGACGGGGATGTTTCCGCTGGTGGTGAAGACGACGGTGCTGGAGGCGCTGACGCTGGCCGGAGGGCTGGGCGAATGGGCCAACAAGAAAAAGATCGTGATTCTGCGTGGCAAGCAGCGCCTGTTCTTCAACTACAGCGAGGTGATCAAGGGCAAGAAGCTCGAACAGAACATCGAGCTGCAAAACGGGGATTTCATCATCGTCGACTAGCGCCGGCGCGCCGGTTCGCGCGGGCGGACGGCGCGGACGCTTTCGGGGGATTTGTTAAGGACGAACCAACATGCAACAGACGGCCGTTTCGGGTGAGTATGGCGCGGCGGGCGCGCCACGGCGGGTCTACGACCTCGAAGATTATTTGAACGTGGTGCGGCGGAACTGGCAGTGGATCGCCGGTCCTGTGCTGGCCTGCCTGACCGTGGCCACGGTGGCGGCCTTCTTCTGGCCGAACACGTTTGAATCGTCGGCGGCCATCCGCGTGGTGCCGCCGCAGGTGCCCGAGCGCCTGGTGCCGACCAACGTGAACCTGCAGATGGGCGAGCGCGTGCGCGCGATGGCGCAGACGATTCTGAGCCGCAACACGCTGACCAACATCATCACGACGCATGATCTGTACCGCAAGGACCGCGGACGTCTTCCCATGGAAGACGTCATCGAGAACATGCGGAAGGACATCTCGATCAGCAATATCCGCAACCTGGGCGGACGCGACAACGGCTCCACGGCGTTTCAGATCAGCTTCTCCTACGAAAACCGCCACATCGCGCAGAAGGTGACGCGCGATCTGATGACGCGGTTCATCGACGAGAACATCCGCGAACGCTCGCAGCAATCACAGATGACCACGCAGTTCCTGCGCGAGCAGCACGAAGAGGCCAAGCGCGAGTTGGAGACGATCGAGCAGAAGATTCTCGCCTTCCGCAGCAGCAACCAGGGGCGGCTGCCGGAACAGATGGACATGAACCTGGGTCAGATTGCCGCCCTCGACCAGCGGATCAACTCGCTGAACACCTCGATGAGCCGGGCCAACCAGGACCGCCTGGTGCTGGAAGGCGAGATGCGTGCCTTGCGCGAGAAACTGGCCGCGCTGCCCAAGACGATGGCCCCGGGGATGGGCTCCGGCGCCGCCTCTTCGTCCCAGGCGCAGATCGACCCGGCGCTGCAAAAGATGAACGCCAGCATCGCCGCCATGGAAGGGCAGTTGCAGCAGATGCTGGACGTGTACAAGGAGAGCTATCCCGACGTGCAGAGGATGCGGCAGAACATTGCCGCCGCGCGCCGGAGCCGCGACCAGTATGTGAATGCGGCCATGGCGTTGCCACCCTCGGCCGGTGGCGGCGCGGCGGGTGATCCGGTGCGCGCCGCGGTCCCCGTCAAACCGCGCGAATCCATCGAGATCGAGGCCGAGATCGAGAAACTGCGCGGCCAGATCCGCGCGCGGGAGTTGGAGGCCGAACGGTATCTGCACGAGATCGCCGAAACCGAGCAGAAGCAGCGGGGCATTCAGGCGCGGATCGAATCGGGCCCCGCCGGCGCGCAAAATTATGAGCTGCTGCTGCGCGACCGGGAGACGGCCAAGGCCAAGTATGACGATTTCACGCGCAAGCTGAACAATTCGGCCATCGCGACGGATCTGGAGAACCGCAAGCAGGGCGAGACTCTGGAGGTGCTGGACCTGCCCTCGCTGCCCGAAACGCCGACGGCGCCCAAACGCCCGTTGATCATTGGCGGCGGCGTGCTGGCCGGCCTCGTCCTGGGCTTCGCGCTGGTGGCCTTCCGGGAGGCCAAGGACGCCTCGCTGAAGACGCTGAAGGATGTCCGCACCTATACGCAGTACGCCGTGCTGGGCAGCTTTCCGCTGCTGGAAAACGATCTGATCATCCGCCGCCGGCGCCGCTACACCTGGCTGGGATGGTTTTCGGGCATCGTGGTGTCGGTGCTGGCGATCTGCGCCTCGGTGTACTACTACTACAACGTCCGGCTGTAATCCTGCGCATGGCGCCCGTCAGAAGAACAAAGCGATGAACGATAAGAGTGAAATGTCCCTTCGGAGAGACCCCGCATGAGCCGCGTACACGACGCCCTGCGCCGTGCCGAATCCCTCGGCACGCCCACGCCCCAGGTGGCCGCCCTGCCGCCTTTATCCTCGATGGGTCCGGCGGCCGAGTCCGGCGCCTTCCACGGTCTGCTGGAGCAGATCAAGGAGGTGCCGTGGGACCCGAACCCCGATGCGCACATTATCGACCATACGAAGGTGACCGACGCGCCTTCGGAGGAGTTCCGCAGCCTGCGCACCCGGTTGAACCACATGCAGGGCCTGCAGCCGCTGCGGACCCTGGTGGTGACGTCGGCCTCGCCGGCCGAGGGAAAATCCTTCACGGCGGCCAACCTCGCCGTGGTGCAAAGCCACCTGCAAGGCAACTACACGCTGCTGTGCGATTTCGACTTCCGCCGCCCCATCGCGCATAACCTGTTCCAGATCGACCGCTCGCCGGGCATTACCGAATACCTGCAGGGCAAGGTGGCGCTGAGCGAGGCCATCCGCCGCATCCAGGGCACGAACCTGTTCGTGATGCCCGCCGGGGAAACCGTGGCCAATCCGCTGGAACTGCTAAACCTGCCCGAGGTGAAGACGCTGCTGACGCGGCTTCCGCAACTGTTCAAGTGGATCATCATCGATTCGCCGCCCCTGCTGTTTGCCGCCGACGCGAACCTGATGTCCACGCTGTGCGACGGCACGCTTCTGGTGGTGCGGCTGGGGGCGACCACGATCGACTCGGTTACCCGCGCCTTGCAGTCCATGAGCCACAACAACGTGCTTGGCGTGGTGGCCAACGGCGCCAAGCGCGGCGAGCTCTACTCGAAGTACACCTACTATCACGCCTACTACTACGAAGAGGACGACAAGAACGCCGCCCCGGCCGCGTCCGAGGAAGAAGAGGAATAGCGGCGGACGGCGCACGCGCTGGTTGGAGCGCCGCTCGTGTTCCATGCCGATTCAGTAGAATGAAGGATGGCGTCGCTTCGATGCCGATAGCCCCCCTTCAGGAAGCTTGCTGCAAACATGGAAATTCTCCGGCAGGGCGCAACCGCCCAAAGCGCCCGTGTGGCCCTCTTCGATTTTGATGGCACGATCTCGACCATCCGCTCCGGATGGGTCGACGTGATGGTGCCGATGATGGTGGAGGAACTGGCGGCCACCCGGTCGGGCGAAAGCGAGGCCGCGCTCACGGAGATTGTCCGCGAGTTCGTCGGCCGGCTCACGGGCCGGCAGACCATCTATCAGATGATCGAGCTGGCCGAACAGATCGCCAGGCGCGGAGGAAGCCCCAAGGAGCCGCTCGTCTACAAGCACCGTTACCTGGAACTTCTGTGGGTGCGGATCAAAGACCGCGTGGAGGCGCTCGAAAAAGGAAACGCCTCGCCGCTGGATTACGTCGTGCCGGGCACGTTCGATCTGCTGGATGCGCTGCGAGAACGCGGCCTCACGTTTTATCTCGCCTCGGGCACCGATCACGACTACATGAAGCGCGAGGCCCACCTGCTGGGCCTGGAGAAGTACTTCGGCGAGCACATCTACGGCGCTCTGGACGACTACAAGAGCTTCTCCAAGGCGATTCTCATACAGAAACTGATTCAGACGGCCGGCGTGCGGGGCGAGGAGTTCCTGGGCTTCGGCGACGGCTACGTGGAGATCGAGAACGTGCGCGCGGTGGGCGGCGTCACGGTGGGCGTGGCCAGCGACGAGCCGGAATGCCTGAAGGTGGACGGCTGGAAACGCGAACGTCTGCTGCAGGTCGGCGCCGATTACATCGTTCCCAACTTTTTGCGCCACGGCGAGCTCTGCTCGGCGCTGTTTCCCCGATAAGGCCCACTGCCGTGCCCTCACGCTACCCGCTGTTTGACCGTTCCCGCCTGCTGGTGAAACCGCTGGCCGAAAGAACGAACGACCTGAAACTGGAACGCTGGCTGGCGCTTGACGGCGCGACGCCCGGCTATGAGCACCCCGATCTGGCCACCGTCGCCCGGCGCCTGCACACCGCTCGCGAACGTGGCGCCGCGCGTCTGCTCATGATGGGGGCCCATGTGCTGCGGGCCGGCGTGAACCGGCACATCATCGACCTGATGGAGCGCGGCCTCATCTCGCACATCGCGATGAACGGCGCGGGGGCGATTCATGATTACGAACTGGCCCGCATTGGCGCCACCACGGAAAGCGTGGCGCGCTACATCCGCTCCGGCGAGTTCGGATTGTGGCGCGAAACGGGCGAATTGAACGAATGGATCCGCGATGCCGCAGCCTCGGGCGAAGGTCTGGGCGAGCACACGGGCCGGCGGATTCTGGAGAGCGGCTTCCCGCACAAGGACCTCAGCGTATACGCGCACGCCTACCGTCTGGGCGTGCCGGTGACGGTGCATTGCGGCATTGGCTACGATATCCTCCACGAACACCCGAACTGTGACGGCGCAGCGATCGGCGAGGCCAGCTACACGGACTTTCTCATCTTCGCCCGCGCCATGGAGTCGATGGAGGGCGGCGTGATGCTGAGCTTCGGCTCGGCGATCATGGCGCCGGAGGTGTATCTGAAGGCCCTGGCCATGGCCCGCAACGTGGCCCACCAGCAGGGACGCTCCATCCGCGGCTTCACCACCGCCGTGTTCGACATGGTGCCCATTCACGGCGACATCCACCACGAGTTGCCCAAGACCGACCCCGGCTACTACTTCCGCCCGCACAAGACGATTCTCGTGCGCACGGTGGCCGACGGCGGCGAAAGCTACTACTTTTGCGGCGACCACCGCGCAACGCTTCCGGCGCTGCGCCGCGCCGCGCTGAGCACGGATTCCGGAGCCGCACAATGACACCCGAGGCCATACTTCGACGCTTTCCCCAGTTGAGCGCGCTTGTCGTCGGCGACATCTGCCTGGACCGCTGGTGCACCTACGATCCGTCGCTCGCCGAGGCTTCGCGCGAAACCGGCCTGCCCCGCGTGGCCGTCACCCGCGTCGAGACCACCCCGGGCGCGGGCGGAACCATCGCCAACAACCTGGCCGCGCTGGGCGCCGGACGCATCGCCGTGCTGGGCGCCATCGGAGAGGATGGCTTCGGCTGGGAGTTGCAGCGGGCCCTGCGCGTCCGGAATATCTCGCCGGATCTGCTGGTGGCGTCGAACAGCCTGCAAACCTTCACCTACACCAAGCATTGGAACTCCGCCACGGGCGAGGAGGACCTGCCGCGGACGGACTTCATCAACGCCCAGCCGCTGGCGGCCGAAGTGGAGCGGCGCATCGTGGCCACGCTCGGGGCGCACGCCGCGAGCTTCGACGTGATTCTGGTCAGCGACCAGTCCGAGACCGAGACCGGAGGCGTGGTGACGCCGGCCGTGCGCGAAGCCGTCTGCAAGCTCTCCAACCGCGTCGTCTGGGTGGACTCGAGGCTGCGCCCGGAGATGTTCCGCAACGTGATCGTGAAGCCCAACCAGCGCGAGGCCGAAGAGGCCTGCCAGCGGCTGTTCGGCCGCGTCGACTACCATGCCCTGCGGCGGCACATCGGCCCGCAGCCGCTGGTGGTGACCCAGGGCGGCGGCGGCGTCATCATCGTGGACGGCACCGGCGAGCACAGCGTGCCCACCATTCCCGTGCCCAACCCGGTGGACATCTGCGGGGCCGGCGACAGCTTTTCGGCCGGCGCGGCGCTGGCCATGGCCGCCTGCGGCGACATCCACGAAGCGGCGCGCATCGGCAACCTGGTCGCCTCGGTCACCATCATGAAGAAGGGTACCGGCACGGCCTCGCCCGCCGAGGTGGCCGCCGCCGGAGAGCGCGGCCGGACCCCGGCGCCATGAACGTTCTCGCACTCGACATAGGCGGCACCAAGTTCACCCTCGCCCTGTTCGAGGAGGGCCGTATGAGCCGCCGCGTCTCCCGCGCTACCGACCGCGAAGGCGGACGCGTCTGGATGCTGGAGGCCATCGCCGCGCAGGTGGCCGCCTGGCGGGCTGAAGGCGCGCGCTTTGCCCGCTGCGGCATCGGCTTCGGCGGACCCGTGCTGTTCGGCCGGCAGCGCGTGGCCCTGTCCACGCACGTTGGCGGCTGGAGCGACTTCGACCTCTCCGCCTGGGCCGAACGGGAATTCGGCGTGCCCGCCCTCATGGATAACGACGCCAACGCGGGAGCGCTCGGCGAGGGCTTTCACGGCGCCGGAGCCGTGTCGCCGGGCCGGCCGGCCGATCCCTTTTTCTACATGACGCTGTCCACGGGCATCGGCGGCGGCATCCTCGCCTCGGGCCGCGTCCTGCGCGGCGCCGACTCCTACGCAGGCGAGGTGGGCCACACGGTGATCCGCCCCGATGGCCCCGAGTGCCTGTGCGGCGCGCGCGGCTGCTTCGAGCGCATGTGCAGTGGATTATGGCTGGAGCGCGATTACGGCCGTCCGGCCCGCGAACTGCTGCGCGACCCCGCTTTCACTGCCCGCTATGTGGCCGGTCTGGCCGCCGGTTTGAAAACGGTTCTGATGCTGCTGAACCCCGAGCGCCTTGTCATCGGCGGCGGCATCAGTAAGGCCGGCGAGACTCTGTTCGGCCCGCTGCGCCAGGAACTGGCGCACCAGATGACGGCCTGGAGCCGCGCCCGCCAGGACATTCGCCCCGCCTCCCTCGGCGACGACAGCGTGCTGTGGGGCGCCCTGGTTCTGGCCACAAGCGGAGAGGCAGCGCCCGCGCCCCCGCCCGCAGAAGTTTGAAAGGAATTCACCATGAGCACCACGCAACTCTCCTTCCCCGCCCTGTACAAGAGGGAACTGATCGAGGCCATCGAACGCATCCCTCTCGACAAGGTCGGCCAGGCGATCGAACTGTTCCGCGAGGCTCGCAGGTCCGGGCGCACCATCTTCACCTGCGGCAACGGCGGCAGCGCCTCGACGGCCTCCCACTTCGTCTGCGACATAGTGAAGGGCGCCAGCTACCAGCGCGGCGAACGCTTCCGCATGATGTCGTTGAACGACTCGCTGGCGACGTTGACGGCGTACTCCAACGACGTAGCGTATGAGATTGCGTTTGTCGAGCAATTAAAGAACTTCGCGCAACGGGACGATGTGGTATTGGCGATCAGTGGTTCGGGCAATTCGCCCAACGTCGTCAAAGCGGTGGAGTACGCCAACTCCATCGGCTGCCGGACGATCGCCTTGTCCGGCCGTGACGGGGGGAAGCTGGGCGCCGCGGCGCAATTGAATATTCAGGTCGGCGTGCCTCATATGGGCCGGATCGAGGACGCGCACATGATCATCTGCCACATGATCGGCTACTACTTTATGGAAGAGGGGAACTGACGGCTCAGGAGAGTCCCGGCGCGCTCCTGGCGGTTTCCGGTATGGATCGGGTATGCAGGAGCGCCTCACTCGTGAAGAGGCCGTCGAAGCGCGGCTGAGCCAGATTCTCCAACGGAGCGATTTCCCCGCTCTGTCCGAGCATATCCAGGAACTGCTGGCCGGCCTGGCCAGTCCGAGCGCCTCGGCCGGCGTGATCTCGCACATCATCGGCAAGGATGTCGGCCTGTCGCTGCGGATCATCCGCACGGCGAACTCGATTCAGTACAACCGCTCGGGCCGCCAGATTCTGGCCCTGCCTCACGCCGTGGCCCTGATGGGGCTGGAGACCATCCGCGACCTGGCGGCCGGGCTGATGATGGTCCACCATTTCCGCAGCCGCCCGCCCGGTGTCCGGCAACTGCTCGCCTTGTCGCTGCTGAGCGCCAATCACGCCCGCGAGGGCGCCCGCGCCTCGAACTATCCACGCGCCGAGGAGGCCTACCTCTGCGGTCTGTTCCGGAACCTGGGCGAGGTTCTGGTGGCCTGTTATTTTCCAGAGGACTACGCGCAGGTGCTCGGCCACATGACCGCGAACCGCACGGGCGAGAAGGAATCCTGCCTGCGCCTGCTCGGCTTCCCCTACGAGGAGTTGGGGCGCGAGGTGGTGCGGCGGTGGAACCTGCCTTCGCAGGTGGCGCGCGTACTGGACGAGACGGCGCCCACCGCCATTGTGAGTCTGTATTCAGAGGAGCAGCACCTGGCCCTGCTGGCTGGGTTTGGGCACGAACTGACGGCGGCGCTGCACCGCGTTCCGCCGGACCAGTGCGCGGCCCGGCTGGAGCGCGTGCTGCACGGCTTCGGCAAGCCGCTGCGGCTAACGGGAAAGGCGTTGGGCGGGATCGCCCATTCGGCGGTCGAAAACACAAAGGCCACCTTCAAGACGCTGCAACTTCCTCTGGATCAACTGCGGCTGGAAAAGCAGGTGGAACTGGCCCTGCACGCCGGGCTGCTCGCGCCTCCGGAAGCGCACCGGGGCGATGAGGCGTCGCCGGAATGGGATGAGTTGGCGCGCGACATCCACAACGGCGAGTTGCAACAACTACTCGGGCGGATTCTCGACCTGGGGCTGCACACGGGCGGATTTGACCGCGCCGTTTTCGGCCTGGTTACGCCGGAGCACGACGCCATCCGGGCGCGCCTGCACGCCGGCTCGGCCAGCGAAGAGTGGGCCGGACGCTTCGGTTTCCCGTTGGAGCGCCGCGCCGGGCCGCTGACGGCGGCGCTGGTGGGGAAACGCGACCTGTATGTGTGCGGCGGGCCGTACCTGGACTCCGGGTTCGCGCGCACCTTGGAAGCAGGCTGCTTTGTGCTGCTGCCCGTGGTGATTGGCGGAATCGTGGCCGGGTGTCTCTACTTCGACCGTCCCTCGCCGCCCGGCGCGGCTCGAAAGGACGAACCCGAGGCGCCCCGCAACCTAGTGCGTGCGCGCGATCTGGCGGCCGAGGCTATTGCGGCGCGTCACGCCGGCACGGCGGGCGGCATCTAAGCCCGGCGCCCCGGGCGGGCGCAGGCGGCACTGCCGCCACCTTACAGGCGGAACAGCTTACTGGATTGGATCCCTTTGAACGCGTTGCGCGTGTCCAGCACGAGCTTCGCCTTGTCGAGGATCTCCCGGTAGGGAACGCCCTTATGGTCTGTGATCACCACGATGGCATCGGCCCCGGCCGCGGCTTCCAGCGGGTCCACATGACGCAACTCCACGGAGTCGACGCGGAACACCGGCACCCATGGATCACTGTAGCTCACCACGGCGCCCGCTTTCATTAGCAGATGCGCCACGTCGATGGCGGGAGACTCACGCATGTCGTCAATGTCCCGCTTGTAGGCAACGCCGAGAATGTGAACTTTGGAACCCTTCAGCGGCTTGGCGTGCTCGTTCAGCGCCGCGGCGGTCTTATCCACGACGTAGTGCGGCATCTGGCCGTTCACATAGCCGGCCAGTTCGATGAAACGGGCCTCGATGCCCGCCTGCTTGGACTTCCAGCTCAGGTAGAACGGATCGATCGGAATGCAGTGGCCGCCCAGCCCAGGGCCGGGGTAGAAGGGCATGAAGCCGAACGGTTTGGTGGCCGCCGCGTCGATCACCTCCCACACGTCGATACCCATGCGGCCGCACATCATGGCCAGTTCGTTCACCAATCCGATGTTGATCATCCGGAAGGTGTTCTCCAGCAGCTTCACCATTTCTGCCACCTGCGTCGAGGTGACCGGCACGACATGATCCAGCGCCTGCGAATAGAGGTCCACGGCAAGCTGCGAGCAGGCCGGCGTGGTGCCGCCAACCACCTTGGGGATATTCTTGGTTTGAAACTTCGGATTGCCCGGATCGACACGCTCGGGCGAGAAGCAGAGGAAGAGTTCGTGGCCCACGCGCAGGCCGGGCCGCTCCAGCAGCGGGCGCACCAGCTCGTCGGTGGTGCCGGGGTAGGTGGTGGATTCCAGGATTACCAGCGTGCCCGGTTTCAGGTGTTTGGCGATGCCCTCGCAGGCCGACACGATGAAGCTCATGTCGGGGTCTTTGGTTTTACGCAAAGGCGTCGGCACGCAGATGTTGATGGTGTCCAGCCCGGCCACGGCGGAAAAGTCGGTGGTCGCCTTCAGCTTGCCCGACTGCACCAGGGGCGCGAGCGCCTCCGTGGGGACATCCTGAATGTAGCTGGACCCGCGATTGATCTCGTCCACCTTCTCCTGGGAGACGTCAATGCCGGTCACCGGGAAGCCCACGTGGCCCAACTCGACGGCCAGGGGCAGACCCACATAGCCCAGTCCGACGACTCCCGCACGAGCCGTCCTATTGCGAATCTTCGCGGCCAGTTCCCCGGCCACGCCGGTCAGCGGGACCGCCGGATTCTCCGTATTTGCCATGCTTTGTCAGTTTTCCTTCCTATAAAACTCGCCGCGCGCGATCACCTCGGCCGGACCCTCCAGGAAGATGGCGCCTACGGGCGCATCCTCCCATCGCAGCTTCATCGGACCCGCCTCGGTCATCACCTCCAGCAACGGCCCGGCCATTCCCAGCAGAATGGCGGCCGCCGCCGCGCCGGTTGAACCCGTGCCCGAGCTCAACGTGGGCCCGGCGCCGCGTTCATAAAACCGCGCTTCAATCCTTCCAGGCCCAGCCGCCCGGAAAAAACTTACATTCGTCCGTGACGGGAACATGGGATGTCCTTCGATTTCCGCCCCCAGCGAGCGCCAGTCGAAGTTCAGCGAAGGCACGGCCAGGGCGCACTGCGGGTTACCCACATTCAGCACGGCCGCTTCGCGTTCGCCGGAGGCCAGCGGCAGGCGCGAATGCAGCGCCCCCGGCTCCAGTGTTGGCGTTCCCATCTCCATCTCGAACAGAAACCTGTTGTCCTCCCGCCCGGCGCGCGTCAACCGCTTCACGCCCGAGCCAGTCTTCACCCGTACGGCGCCGCTCTCCTGGACACGGCCTTCCCACGACAATACCGCCGCGGCGCACCGCGTGCCGTTGCCCGAAAGCTCGGCCCGGCTGCCGTCGCTATTGAACAAATGAATCTCCACGTCAGCTTCCCGCGACGGGTGCATCAGATACCATCCATCGGCGCCAACACCCATGTTCCGGTGGCAAAGGCCGCGGGCCGCCTTAGCCAGATCATCGGGTGAATCGCCGGGTTTCTGCACCCCGGCCGCGATAAACTCCGTCGCGGCGTGTGTTTTCAACGGCTCAGGCAGGTCATCCACCCAGGTAAACAGAAAATCGTTGCCCACAGCCTGGGCCTTGTAAAACGGAATCCTCATGGAACCTCGCGAAGGGCCTTTTCGAATTGCCGCCGCTGTTCCTCCTCCGGCGCGGCAAACTCCGGCGGTCGCAGGCGCGAACTCAGACGCCACACCTGAACGACGGGCGCCCCCTCCACAACTATTGTCCTCCGACAGTCATAGCGCAGTCCACGCCTTTCCCCGCGTGGAAGCGCGCTCGCCAGCTTGCCACCCGACAGCGTGATGACCCACTCCTGCCGGAGAAACAGTTCGGGCCGGGCGAGAGAGGCATGCCAGGGCACGCCGGAGCCCTCATGCATGGCCTCGCGAAGAGGGATGCCGGCCAGGCGCAGCGCTCCGCGCGCGTCGCCGAAGCTCATGGCGATGCCGCCGCCGCGGTAGTGGGCCTTCAGAAAGGCGGCCAGCTCACCGGTCCAGCGTCTCCGCGCGGCGGAGTTCACCTCGGATTCCTTCCAGCAGATCCAGTTGCCGGCCCGTGGATACAGCGCCCAGGGAAGGACGGCCAGGCAGACGGCGAAGGCCATCAGCAGGCCCCGGTATCTGCTTCCCGGCATCAGCGCCACCAGAGCCCCGCTGCCCAGAGCCAGGGCGGGCAGGGCGGCCAAGGCGTAACGCGTGTTGTAGTAGCTGTTTGGCCAGAGGCCGGGCAGGAAAATGGGCAGTCCGGCGCTGTGCAGGCTCCAGACATAGAACAGGGGCGCCAGCAGCAGCAGGCCGAGCGGCGCGGCCAGACGGCGGCGCATGCAGGCCGCCATGGCCAGCCCTCCGAAAATGGCCAGGGCCGTACCGCACACGTACCGGACGGCCGATGTGAAGTAGAGAAAGGCAAGGGGCCAGTCGCCATCGCCCGGCGCCGGCTTCATGCCGGACCGCAGGGCGCGCTCGTAGATGGCCCGCGCCGACCATTCGCCGCGATAAAACTCCAGCGCATCGCCCCACCACCACCAGTTGTGAGCCATCCAGGCGAGCGGTCCGAGTCCGGCGATGGCGCAGAATAGCGCGGCCGCGCCCCAGCGTGGACGTCCAGAGGCGAGCAACAGGTACAGCGCGTAAAAGGGCAGCAGGAACCAGCCCTCGTAGCGCGTGAGCGCGCCGGCCAGCGCCGCCACGCCCGCCACGGCCGGCCAGGCGAGCCCTTCGCCTTGCGAGGCGCGCACCAGGGCATAGAGAGCGCCCAGCGAGCAGGCCGCGTAGACGGCCTCGGTCATCGCCGTCGATTGCAGATAGAGCAGATTGGGGTTCGAGGCGAACACCACGGCCGAGGTCACGCCGGCGGTGGCGCTGCCTGTCAGCCGCCGCACGAGGAGAAACAGCAGCAGGACGGCCAGCGAGAAGCAGAGCACCGAGGGAGCCGCGCCCGCCAGTCCGTTGCGCCACCAGACATCGCTGCCCACCAGGGGCAGCATCAAAATGTGCGGCAGCGGCAGCCACACCGTGCCCAGACTCTCCCACGTACGGACCGGCGTATCGAGAATGTGGCGGGCAATGTCGAGGTGCGCCTCGGCGTCGCCGTAATAGTAGCTATATCCATGCGCGGCGTGCCACCAGGCGAACAGCGCGCCCAACGCCAGCGCCGAGGCCCACACCGCCAGGGCCGGCCGCCAGGCGCCCGGCGCCGCGGCGGCAGCGCGCCGGGACGCTCCGCGCGGTTTCGTCTTAGAAGCCCGTGAAGGCCTGGAACTCCTCGAACCGGGCATCGATTTCCTGACGTGTCAGCGTGCGGAACCGGTCCACACCGAACTGTTCGCAGCAGAAGCTGCCCATCACCGAGCCGCTGATCACGGCGCGGGACAACTCCTGTTTGCGCGTAGCCGCGGCGGCGGCGTCCAGGCCCAGACTGGCGAGATAGCCCATGAAGCCTCCGGCGAAACAGTCGCCCGCCCCGGTGGGATCGAACACCCGGTCCAGCAGATAGCCCGGCGCCATGAAGTGAAAATGTGGCGTAAAAAGCACGGCGCCATACTCGCCCCGCTTGATGACGAGGATCTTCGGACCCATCTCGAGGATTTTCGCGGCCGCGCGTTTCAGGTTGGTTTCGCCGGAGAGCATGCGCGCTTCACCGTCGTTGATCAGAAGAAAATCCCAACCTTTCAGCGTTTCGAGCAGCGCTGCGCGCGCGATGTCGATCCACAGGTTCATGGTGTCGCCGCCGACCAGGCTGGCCTGCTTCATCTGCTCGCGCACCCCGCGTTGCAGGTCCGGCTGGATGTTGCCGAGGAAGAGGTAGGGGGCGCTTTTGTACGTTTCGGGCAGCTTGGGATTGAAGTCGGCAAAGACGTTCAAATCGGTTTGCAGCGTGGTCCGGTCGTTCATGTCCTCGGAATAGACGCCCTTCCAGAAGAAGGTCTTGCCGGGGACGCGCTCCAGCCCCTCGACGCCGATGTTGCGCGAGGTGAGCAGATCCACATCTTCCTGGGCAAAGTCGCCGCCCACGACGCCGACAATACTCACGGGCGTGTAGTAACTGGCCGATAGAGCGATGTAGGTGCAGGAACCGCCGAGCATCCGGTCCACGGAGCCGTGCGGGGTTTGGACCCCGTCATAGGCGACGGAGCCGATCACAACAAGAGACATCTTTTGATTGTAGCGGGCGGGGCCAGCCGCGCCGGGTGTGCGGCATGCGCGGGAAGGACGCCGCGCCGGGATCGTTACACTAGAAGGAGTGGTCAACCAATTGCCGGTTGGAGTGCGGCAAATCCCGGACGCCGTCGCGCTTGCGCTCGTTCTGCTGGCGCAATGGCGGCTTTCGGCCTGGGCTTTGCGCTCGGAGTGGGCCCGTGGCGCGCCGCGCAGACGCGTACTGCTGCACATTTGGCGGTGGGCGGGCCTGGCCTGGACCGCTTATGGCATCGTGTCCGGCGTTGGACTGATTGCCCGTCTCATCCCGCCGTCGATGCTGCGGGACTGGGCGCGGGGCATGGCCATTATCTACGGCATGTGCATCATCGGGGTCTGGGTGCTGCATGAGTTGATTGACCGCGTGCCAGCCTTCAATCCACGGCGGCGCCGGCTGCTGGAGGCCGTTCGCGCCTCGGCCATCGCCGCGCCGGCGGCCGTGTGCGGATACGGCGTCTTCGTGGAGCGCAACGATTTCCGGATGAGTGAGGTGGATCTGCCCATTCCCGGGCTGCCGCGCGGCCTGCACGGACTACGGCTGGCGCAGATCACCGATATCCACTTTTCGAACTACCTGGGCGAGAAGGAGCTGCTGCGGGCCATCGGGATGGCCAACGAGACGCGTCCCCACCTGACCCTGCTGACCGGGGATTTCATCACCGTGCGGCGCGACCCGCTGGACCACTGTTTGCGGCTTCTGACCAGGCTGCGCGCCGAAGCCGGCATCTACGGCTGCCTGGGCAATCATGAGATACTGGCCGGCTGTGAGGACTACACCGAACAGGCCTGCGCGCGGCTGGGCATCACGATTTTGCGGTCCTCGGCGCGTTCCCTGCGCTTTGGAGAGGCCACGTTGAACCTGGCCGGTGTGGACTACCAACGGACACAGCGGCCTTACCTGGAAGACACCGCGGGGCTGATCGCGCCGGGCGCCATGAATCTGCTGCTGTCACACAATCCCGATGTCTTCCCCGTGGCCGCCGCCCAGGGCTGGCAGGCCACCATTTCGGGCCATACGCACGGCGGGCAGGTGAATGTTGAACTGCTGGGCGAAAATCTAAATGTGGCCCGCTTCTTTACACCGTACGTCTACGGGCCGTACCGTGAAGGTGTGTCGTCGATTTATGTGAGCCGCGGCCTTGGCACGGTGGGAGCGCCCATCCGCATCGGCGCGCCTCCGGAAGTGAACCTCATCCGACTGTGCGCCACCTGATTCTCAGTGACATCCACGCCAACCAGGAGGGCCTGCAAGCCGCGCTCCGGGCAGCGGAAGGAGCTTGGGACCGCGTAGTGTGCCTGGGTGACACGGTTGGCTACGGAGCGGACCCGAACGCCTGCGCCGCATTCGTCCGCGAGAACATCCCCCACACCGTGCGCGGCAATCACGACAAGGCCTGCGCCGGACTGGATGACCTGGAGTGGTTCAACGCTGCCGCCCGCGCCTCGGCGCTGTGGACGCAGGAGGTGCTGGCGCCGGAAAACATGGAGTGGCTGCGCGGGTTGCCCAAGGGTCCGCTCCACTTGGACGGCTTTCAGATCCTGCACGGCTCGCCGCTGGACGAAGACGAGTATCTGCTGCAAGCCGGAGACGTCCAGCAGTTGACCGGCTATCTCGACACGCCGATCTCGTTCTTCGGACACACCCATGTGCAGGGCGGGTTTCTGCTGCGGCGGAACGGCGTCCAGCGCATCCCCGGCGTGCCGCGCCAGTCCGCCTACGCCGACTTCGCCATTCATCCGGACAGCTACGTCCTGATCAATCCCGGCTCGGTGGGCCAGCCGCGGGACGGCGATCCGCGCGCGGCGTTCGCCATCTACGACGACGAGCAGCGCGTGGTGCGCTACCACCGCGCGCCGTACGACATCGCGGCAGCGCAGGCAAAGATTCGCGCCGCGTCGCTTCCCGACGTTCTGGCACGCCGGTTGAGCCTCGGCCAGTAACGCGGCCCGCCGGGGCGGCGCCCGCTTGCGCTATCCTCGCCCTTGGCATCCCATGCGTATCGACCCTGAAGAAATCCGCCGGCGCTTTGCCGCGATGGACGACGACGGCCTGCTTGACGTCAATCCCGATGAGCTCTCCGAACTCGCCCGAGGCATCTACGAGGAGGAGTGCGCCCGCCGCGGCTTCGATGAAGAAGTTGAGGAAGACGCCACGCTGGACGCCGGTGACGGCGGCGGGGATGAGCCCGGCGGAGAATCTGTCATGGACCTGGAGGACGAGGACGGCGAAGACGGGCCGGCGTGGGCCGAGGACGCCGTCTGCGTGTGCACCTTCGCCGCCGCGCCGGGTTCAGGCGCGCTGGACGACATTGTGAAGGCGCGCGCCGTGCTGCTGGCCGCCGCCATTCCCTGCTTCAGCACGACGGTGGAACTGCCGCCCGCGCGCGAAGGGCATCCGCCGTCGAGCGAGGTTTCGATCTTCGTGCCCGGGCCGCTGCACCTGCACGCCGCCGCCATATTGGACCGCGATCTGCTGAACGCCAACCACGAGGAGGAGTGGCGGCTCCACTTCGAAGCCATCTCCGACGAGCAGTTGCTCGCCCTGCGGCCGGACCTGTTCACGGCCGGACTGGTGGACCGCGCCGCGCGCATGAAGCGCGTCTATGCCGGCGAGGTGGCCCGCCGCGGCTTGAACCGTTAGCCGCCCGTGCCGGCCAGCCCGGCGCGCACCTTGCGTGCGGCCGCCACGCCTACGACGGCGGCCAGTTGTTCTTCGCTCGCCTGCCTCACGGCATCCAGGCTGCCCAACTCGCGCAGCAGTTTCTGCGCCGTCCTGGGGCCGACGCCGTCGAGTTTCACCAACTCGCTGGTGAGACGCGACGACGACCGCCGCTGCCGGTGGAAGGTCACGGCGAAACGGTGCGCCTCGTCGCGCACGGTTTGCACCAGGTGCAGCACGGGATTGTGGCGGTCCAGCACAACCGGCTCATCCTCGGCGCCCAGCACATAGATAATCTCCTCCCGCTTGGCGATGGAGGCCAGCGGAACGTTCACCACGCCGGCGGCTTCCAACGCCTCGGCCGCAGCGTGCAACTGGCCCACTCCGCCATCGATCAGAATCAACCCCGGCATCGGCTGTCCTTCTTCCTTCAACCGGCTGTAGCGCCGCCCCACCACCTCGTTCATGGAGGCGAAGTCGTTGTTCCCCTCGACCGTTTTGATGATGAACTTGCGGTAGTCCTGCTTCTTCATCCGCCCCTTTTCCCACACCACCATGCTGGCCACTTTGTCGGTGCCCTGGATGTGCGAGATGTCGAAGCACTCGATGCGCTCCGGCCCCGTTTCCAGCCCCAGCAGTTCGCCAAGCGCCGCCGTAATGGCCTGCGACGACGGCTTCATCACACGGAAGCGCGCTTCGAAGCTGTGCTGTGCGTTGGTTTCCACCAGCGCCAGCATGGCCTTTTTCTGGCCGCGCTGCGGCGTGTGGATCTCCACGCGCTTCCCGCGCTTCTCGCTTAGCCATTCTTCCAGCAACTCGCGGTCCTCGAACTCGGCTGGCACATGGATGTGATCCGGAATATAACCCTGATTCAGGTACACCTGCTTCACGAGGGCGCTGAGAAACTCAGCGGGATCGAACTCGTCCAGGTCCTCCCAGAAGAACTCGCGGCGGTCGACAATGCGGCCGTTCCTCAGGTGGAAGAGGTTCACGGCGGCCAGCGGGGGCTCGGCGTGATAGGCGAAGATGTCGGTGTTGTCGCCGGCGGCGGCGGCCATCTTCTGGCGCTGTTCGAGCTCCTCCACGGTCGAGATGAGATCGCGAATCGCCGCGGCCTTCTCGAACAGCAGATTTCCGCTGGCCTCCTCCATCCGCGTGCGCAGTTGCACCAGCAGGTCGCGGTTGCGCCCCTCCAGAAACATCTGGGCATCGCGGACCGCGCCGGCGTACTCGGCCTCGGTGGTGAGCCCCTCCACGCAGGGACCGAGACAGCGGTGGATGTGATATTCGAGACAAGGGGCGGCGTGCGTGCGCGTCAGGTCGACGCGGCAGCTGGGCACCAGAAAGCTGCGGTGGATGAAGTTCAGCAGCCTGTGCGCCAGATTGCCGGGGAAGTAGGGGCCGTAGAACTGATCGCCCTTGCGCAGCCGGCGGGTCACATACACACGCGGGTACTTTTCATTGGTCAGCCGGATGTAGGGGTACGTCTTGTCGTCGCGCAGCAGGACGTTGAAACGGGGCTTGTACTGCTTGATCAAGTTGTTTTCAAGAGCCAGCGCCTCTTTTTCGTTGTCGACAAGGATGTAGTGGATGTCGCGGGCCTCGGCGATGAGCGTGCCGGTGCGGGCCTCCGCCAGGCGGTCCTCATTGAAGTAGCTGCGCACGCGATTGCGCAGGTGCTTCGCTTTGCCAACGTAGAGCACCACCCCCTCGCCGTCCTTGTACAGATAGACTCCGGGGCCGGCAGGCAACTGCGAGGCCTTCTCGCGCAACCTGGCGACGCTCTCTTCAAACATGGGGCACTATACTCAAATTGTGACACGCGCTCTACGGCTGTCCCTGGCCGTGCTGACCGCCATGATGTTCGTTGCGCCGCTTCCGCGTGCGGCGGCGCAGGAGCGGCTCTCCGCGCGCCCGGCCGGCGAATCGAAGGACGGAGCCGCGAAAGGCCAGCAGCCGCCCGTCATCGAGGTGGAGCCGCCCGAGGAGGACGAGGCGTCCAAGCCCAGGGAGTATGCCTTCAATCCACTGCAGGCGGAAAAGGAATTCCGCATCGGCAATTTCTATTGGAAAAAGAAGAGCTATAGGGCCGCCGCCATGCGCTATGAAGAGGCCACCAAATGGAACCCCGGCTATGCGGAGGCGTGGTTCCGGCTGGGCGAGGCGCACGAGAGGATGAAACAGCCCGGCGAAGCACGCGCGGCCTACGAGGAGTTCCTGAGCCTTGCTTCCGATGACAAACGCGCTGGCGAGGTGAAGAAGCGCGTGGCCCGGCTGGCGCCCTCCAAAAAGGAGAGTTGACGCCGGCGGCGGCTGACGCGGCAGCTAGCCCGCCTCAGGCAAACGTTGGCGCTGGCGAGTCCGCTCCTGGCGCCGTATGGTTTCGGCGAGCCGCGCATAGCCGGTTTCGAACTCCGGGAAAAGATCCACGTATTGCACCTCGCGCCGGATCTCTTCCGGCACGTCGCAGGCGTTCAAACGCACCGGGATGAAGTAGATTTGCTCCAGAGGAATGGCCATGGCGCATTGGAGCGCTTCGCGCAACTCCTCCTGGAACCCGCCCCGTTTATTCACGCTGGCCTTTGAAAAGCAGGCGACGAAATAGTCCGAATGCGCCACGGCCGCGCGCAGTTGGCGGCGCCAGCGCTGGCCGGGCAGCAGTTTGCGCCGGTCCATCCAGGGGGAGAAGCCGCTGGCCTCCAAATCGTCATACAGACGTTCCACGCACGCGGCGTCCTCGGTGGCATAGGCGAGAAACACCTTCGGCCGTGATTCGGACTCGAATTCATACCGGCCCGCATGATTCTGGTGGAAGCGTCCCAAACCGGCGATCTCCACGGTTTCACCCCGTTTCAAGCACTCCTGAATGACCGCCGAGACCCACTCCAACTCTGGAAACCGCGAAGCTGTCATCTCAACCCCGCCGCTTTCCCGCGGCCTGCCGTTTTCCCGCTGGGCGGCCGGCCGGCGATGTTTCAAAATGAAACCTCAGTTCCGGACCGGGTTCGAAACGTCCCAATCCGGGCAATTCGACGCTCCGCCCGGACTGAAGAACACGCCGAATGTCGCGGGCCAGACGGTCCAGTTGCGCCTCGGCCTGGGCCTGTGTAATCAACTCCTGAGCGGCAATCCGGCGCGCCAGATCGTTTGTATTCATGCCAAGCATACGCTACTGCGGATGAGGGAGCGGCTCTGGACCGGAAAGTGAAAGGACCACCGCAAACGCCACAAGCCAAAGTTGTTACCGCTCGCCCGGCGACCGAGGCAGGGCTGTGACTGGCGCGTAACCGCTTGCGGCGAGCTTGCCGGTTGCGGCGCGGCCGAGGCGGATTTGGCACGCCAGATGCTTAGGCTACTTCGCGGACCGGTGGGTCCTGAAAGGAGGGCGAGCGCATCAAGTGACTCGGAGCGCCACGATTATGCGAGCCGTATGGCGTTTGTTGATCGCCGTGCTTGCCGCCACGCACGGGGCCGTTCCGTCACTCGCGGCGAACGCACTGCCTGTTTATCACAGGCCCGGCTTTCTGATCCCGCTGGCGGCGCTGGCGCTTGCCGGTGGTCTGCTGAGCGCCGTGCTGATCCGCCGCCAACTCCGGCACCAGCGCGCGCTGGAACGAAGCGAGACGTTGTTCCGGGCGATCGTGGACAACTCCGCCGACATCGTCACCATTCTGGACCGCGGCCGCCGTGTTATGTACGGCAACCTGACGCTGACCAGGGAACTTGGATACGAAAAACACGAATTGCCCGCTGGCAGTTTGGACCTTGTTCATCCCGAAGACCATGCGGCCATAGGCGCCGCGCTCGAACAGTCGTACGCCCAGCCGTTCTTGCAGGTGGAATCCGTCTTCCGCTTCCGTCACAAGAATGGTTCGTGGCGCTGGCTCGAAGTGGCGTTCACCAACCTGCTGAACGTCCCGGGCGTAGGCGGCGTAGTCGCTCATGGCCGTGACATTACGGAGCGGCGCGAGGTTGAAGCCAAGCTCGCCGAGGCCAAGCGCAAGGCTGAACTCGCATCCAAGGCCAAGAGCGAGTTCCTGGCCACGATGAGCCACGAGGTGCGCACGCCCATGAACGGCATTCTGGGCATGTGCAGCCTGCTCGAAGATACTCCGTTGGATTCCGCGCAGCGTGAGTATGCCGCGGTAATCCGGGGTTCGGTCCATGCGCTGCTTACGATCGTCAACGATGTGCTCGACCTGTCGCGCATCGAGGCAGGCAAGATGGACATCGCCCATGATCCCTTCTGCCTGTATACCGTCTGCCACGAAGCCGTTCACCTTCTGCTTCCTCGCGCCCGTGAGCAGAACATCGGCATCGATCTCGACTATGACGAGGGAACGCCACGGAGCCTTCGCGGCGACGCCATGCGGATCCGGCAGATTCTCCTGAACCTGCTGGGAAACGCTGTGAAGTTCACGCATCAGGGTGGTGTGCGCCTGCGCGTGTCGCGGCTCTCCGGACCGCCTCCGGGGCGCGAGTTGATCCGGCTCGAAGTGACCGACACCGGAATCGGAATCGACCCCGCACTTCTGCCCACGCTGTTCGAGAAATTCACCCAGGCGGACTCATCGAACACGCGCCGTTATGGCGGCAGCGGCCTGGGGCTCTCCATCTGCCGGCAGCTTGCCGGACGAATGGACAGCAGCATCCATGCGGAAAGCACTCCCGGCGTAGGTTCGCGTTTCTGGCTCGACGTGCCTTTGGAGTGCGCAACCGCGGCGCAGTCCGTGGCGGCGCCTGCGCGGGCTGCCAGTCTGGAGCCACCGGTGCGCCGCACCGTTCCGGCTCGTGTCCTGGTGGCCGAAGACAATCGCATCAACCAGTTCGTAACGGCCCAGATGCTCTCGCGGCTGGGGTTGGAATGCGAAGTAGCCTCCAACGGTCTTGAAGCGGTGGAGCGGGCCGCCTCAGGTGCGTTCGACCTGATCCTGATGGATTGCCACATGCCGAAAATGGACGGCTATGAGGCAACGGCGGCCATACGGCAGTCGGCAGGGACTGGAGACCGCACGCCGATCGTCGCCATTACCGCCAACGCCATGGAGGGCGAACGGGAGCGGTGTCTGGCCGCGGGCATGGACGACTACCTGGCCAAACCCTTCGAAATCGCTCACCTGGCCCGCGTAGTGGATCGCTGGCTCGCGCCGGAAGGAGGCGCGTCCGGCTAACCTTTTCGCGAGCCCACGGCGGCCACCCGAAATAGTAGACTCAAAAAGTTCCCATGAGTACCCTCACCACTGGTTCCGCACGCCGTTCCTTCCTGAAGACTGGCGCCGCCACGGCCCTTGCCGCCGGCATGCCCGCGCTGCTACGCGCCCAGGCCTCCCCGATCAAGGTCGGATTGGTGGGCTGCGGTGGCCGCGGTACGGGCGCCGCGGCGCAGGCGCTGAAGGCCGACGACGGGAACCGGCTTGTCGCCGTGGCCGACATCAGCAGGACCCAGATCGACGACTCGCTCAACCGCCTCTCGCGCACGCTCAAAGACAAAGTGCAGGTGACCGAAGCCAACATGTTTGTCGGTCTGGACGCGTACCAGAAACTCATCGCCTCCGGCGTAGACGTGGTGCTGCTAGCCACTCCGCCCGGTTTCCGGCCCATGCACCTGCGCGCGGCGATCGAGGCCGGCAAACACGTCTTTTGTGAAAAGCCCGTGGCCGTGGATGCGCCCGGCGTGCGCAGTGTGATGGAAACGGCCCGCCTTGCCAAGGAAAAGAATCTCGCGCTGGTGGCTGGCTTTTGCTGGCGCTACTCCACGCACATCCGGGAGACCTTCGCGCAGGTGCATGGCGGCGCCATCGGGAACCTGGTCTCTTATTACGCCACTTACTATACGAGCCCGGTGAAGCCGATGCCTCCGGCCGCCAGCAGGCCGCCCGGAATCAGTGACAACGAGTGGATGCTCCGGAACTGGTACAACTTCACCTGGCTGTGCGGCGATGGCTTGGTGGAGCAGGCCGTGCACAGCGTGGACAAGGTGGCCTGGGCGATGCAGGATCAGCCGCCGGTTTCCTGTGTCGCGGTTGGCGGCCGCCAGATTCCCGCCGAGGGGGGCAACATCTTCGACCACTTTGAGGTGAATTACCTGTACCCGAACAATGTGCGCGCCCACCTCGCCTGCCGGCAGATTGAGGGCTGCTACAACGAGAACTCCGACTACATCCTCGGCTCGGCCGGAGCGGCCACAATCGGGCGGGGTCCTCTGCCGCGCATCGAAGGCTCGAAACCCTGGACGTTCACGGGCGTCAAAAACGATATGTACCAGGCGGAGCACGATGCTCTCTTCGCCTCCATCCGCCGCAACGAGCCCATCAACGACGGAAACTGGATGGCCACTTCCACGATGCTCGCCATCATGGGACGCATGGCGGCCTACACGGGCCAGCAAATCACCTGGGAGCAGGCGCTGAATTCGCAGGAGATCCTCTTCCCCGCCGGCTTTGACGGCACGCAGACGGTGAATGTTCCACCTCTCGCCCGCCCCGGTAAAACAAAGTTCGTATGATCACATGCCGCACTGCCGCAGCTCTGTTTGGCCTCGTTGTGGCCATACCGGCCGCCCTTCCCTTCGACGTCGACAAAGGGCCCGTGGACCCGGTGAAGGAGAAGGCGACAGTCGCGGCGCTGCATAAGCGCATCGCGGCGGCGCCTGCTCCAGCGGCAGGTAAGCCGTATACACAGACGATTCCCGGCTCACAGGGCGTCACCTACACGATGGCGCCCATTCCGGCCGGTGAGTTCATGATGGGCACGCCCGTCACCGAGGCGGGACGCTCACCCGATGAGGGTCCGTTACACAAAGTGAAACTGGAAGCCTTCTGGATGGGCGTTCATGAGGTGACCTGGGATGAGTACCGCTTGTTCATGTTCTCCCAGCAGGCCAACGAGCAGGCCGGGGCGGACCCCACGCTGGACGCGGTCAGCCGTCCTACGCGCCCCTACGTCGAAATGAGCTTCGGCATGGGACTGAACGGGTATCCGGCGATTTCCATGACTCAGCACGCGGCCAACAAGTATGCGCAGTGGCTGAGCGCCAAGACAGGACATTTTTACCGTCTGCCCACCGAGGCCGAATGGGAGTACGCCTGCCGCGCCGGTACGGCCACGGCGTATTCGTTCGGCGACGATCCCTCGGTGCTGAAAGACTATGGCGTTTACGAGGCGAATTCGGATGGCCAGTATGCCCTGGTGGGCAAAAAGAAACCGAATCCCTGGGGTCTCTTTGACATGCACGGGAACGTGATGGAGTGGACGCTCGATCAGTACGACGCCAAGGCCTACGCGGCGGCGCCGGCGCTGTCGGTCATGCCCTGGACGCCATCCAAAACGCCGTATCCTCACGTGGCCCGAGGAGGTTCCTGGCAGGACCCGCCCGCCCGCCTTCGCTGCGGCGCACGCACGCCAAGCGATCCGTCCTGGAAGGCGCAGGACCCGCAATTACCCAAGAGCATCTGGTATCACACCGACGCATTGGGTCTCGGCATCCGTCTTGTCCGGCCCGTCAAGACGCCACCGGCCGAGCAAATGTACCGCTACTGGAACAATGGAGTGGCTGAAGAGTAGCGCACGGCTCGCCGCGCTGCCGGCGATTGCCGCATGGACGGTCAGCGCCGGGCAACTTCCCCGCCAGGAAGCCGCCGAGCCGCACATGGGCACGCTCGTGCGTCTGGTTTTCCACGCCCCGGACGCCACGCCCGCCCGCGCCGCCTTCGACCGTGTCGCGGCCCTTGACCGCGCCCTCTCGGATTACGCGCCCGGCAGCAGACTGAACCGCCTCTGCCGCGATCAGAAGGCGACGCTTACCGGTGAGCTTGCCACGATCATTCCCCAGGCGCTGTCGATCGCCCGCGAAACCGAGGGCGCTTACGATCCAACCCTCGCCGCCTTGACACGGCACATGCCGCGGCCGCCCTCCATCTATGGATACCGGAACGTAACCCTCAACGGCCTGGAGATCTCGCTGAACGGCGTTTGTTTCGATCTGGGAGGCATTGCCAAGGGGTATGCCGCACAGGAGGCCATCCGCGCTCTCGCCTCGCGCGGGGTCCGGCGCGCTCTGGCGGCGGTGAGCGGCGACATCTGCGTCTCCGGGGGGCCCTGGCGGGTCGGCGCGCAGGGCCGCGTGGCGGCGCTCCATGACGCCTGCATCTCCACCTCGGGTGACGAATCCCAACCTGGCCATATTTTCGACCCTCGTACCGGCCTGCGGCTCCAGCGCGAAGGGCAGGTCACCGTTCTGTCCCGGGGTGGCGCGCGTGCCGACGCGCTGGCCACCGCCTACTTCATCACCACGCCCGGCGGCGGGTGGTTTGATGAGCGTCCGGTGTCTAAGCGCCTTTCTTCTGCCGCTCCCACTCGGCGCGGAACGCCTTCTCGCGTTCGCTGATGTACGCCTGGTAGCCTTCGGGGTCCACCCAGACGTTCGCCTGCCGGTTGG
>JADLCT010000023.1 GCA_020847045.1 Bryobacterales bacterium
AAAGACGCCCAGGGACTCCTGCGGCACAGCCGCGCCAGCACGACGCAGGACATCTATCAGCAGATCGTGGCGGAGTCGCAGCACCGTGCGGTGCGCAAGCTGACCACCTTTGTCCAGCAGGGAAGGTCAGTGCAATGAGGCAGGGGAAACTCGGAAATCATCGGTTGAAGTGCAACCAATTGCAACCATCTATTTCAACGACAACTTGCAAGTTGTTGAAAATGGTGGCCAGGGACGGACTTGAACCGCCGACGCCGGCCTTTTCAGGGCCGCGCTCTACCAACTGAGCTACCTGGCCAAAACTTGATTGAGTATAGCAAACATGCGGCTTTGCTGCACGGGCCGCGAGGCTTCATGCCGTGGAAGCGGATGGTCCGTCCAGGCGCTTGAACTCAAGAAAGAGCGGACCCACACCCAGGAAGCCGAGCAACGAAAGCGTACCCCTGCCTGGCAGGTTGGCCACTTGGAAACGGGCGTGTTCGCCCGGTTGGAGGTCCACCTCGATGTTCTTCCAGAACAGCGTATTGTTCGCCTTCAAGCGATGAACGCCGGGTGCGACCTCGCGGCTGGCGCTTCTGCCGAACGACAGATTGCCGATCCGCTGCCCATCCAGGTCCACATGAATCTGCCTGTCCTTCACGTCCTCGGGGTGAAGACGTTCCACGGTGATCCGGGCGGGTTCGGAACTCATCCTTATTCATCTTATCGGGTTCATCTTTCCAGCCACCACCTGCGCGGGAGAGTGGACCGTCCGCCTTTGGTACCATCGACCCGGATGCGTACGCTGATCGGGATTCACGCCGTGGCCGAGGCCCTGAAGTCTGGACGGCCGCTGGACCGCGTCCATGTGGCTAAAGGCGCCGGCGGCCACCGTATCCAGGAGATCCTGACCGCGTGCCGCGCGCGGAAGATTCCCGTGCGCTGGGAAGACCGCGCGGCACTGGACCGCATGGCCGCGGGCGGTGTCCATCAAGGTGTGGCCGCCGTTGGCGCCGAGGCCGAAACGCGCAACCTGGATGACCTTCTCTCCGGCGCGCCGATGCTGGTGGTTTTAGACGGCATCGAAGACCCGCACAACCTCGGAGCGGTGGCCCGGTCGGCCCATGCGGCGGGCGCCGGCGGACTGGTGATTCCGGAACGCCGCGCGGCGGGCCTGACGCCGTCGGCGGTGAAAGCGGCGGCCGGGGCGCTCGAATACCTTCCTGTCGCGCGCGCCGGCAACATCAACCGGGCGCTGGAGCAACTGAAGCAGGCCGGCTACTGGATCTACGGTTTGGATGAGCGCGGCGAGCAGAGCTACGACACCGTGGAATATGCGCCCCCAACCGCGCTCGTGGTGGGCGCCGAGGGGAAGGGGCTGCACGAGCAGGTGCGCAAGCACTGCGATTTTCTGGTGCGCATCCCGCTGGCGGGCAATCTGAGTTCGCTGAACGTATCCGTGGCCACCGGAATCGCATTGTTTGAATGGAAGCGGAGGCGCAAGAGCTAGAATCAGATTCATGCGCGTCCTTTTCCCGCTTCTGCTGGTGTGTGGAATCGTCTGGGCGCGCGAGCCCGTGCGGTTCCGGCACGGCATGGTGGTGGCGCAGGAGCAGCACGCGGCCGGCGTGGGAGCGGCGGTCCTGAAGAGCGGCGGCAATGCCGTGGATGCGGCGGTGGCCGTCGCGCTGGCGCTGGCCGTAACGCATCCAACGGCGGGTAACCTCGGCGGCGGTGGTTTTCTCCTGTTACGCACGGCGCAAGGCCAAGCCACCTTCTTCGACTTTCGCGAACAGGCTCCCCTGGCGGCCACGCATGATATGTACCTGGGGCCGGACGGCAAACCGACCCGCGACTCCATCGAAGGCTGGCGGGCGGCGGGCGTTCCGGGAACGGTGCGCGGACTGGAGCTGGCGCACAGCAAGTACGGCAGCCGTGATTGGGCGGAACTGGTGGCCCCGGCCATCAAACTGGCGGCCGAAGGTTATGAGATTAGCTATGGCCAGGCGCGCAGCATGGCGGGTTCGAAACTGCTGGCGAAGTTTCCTGAATCGCGGCGGATCTTCCAGCGGGACGGTGTCTTCATCGAGCCGGGTGAGCGGCTCTACCAGCCGGAACTGGCCACGACGCTGCGGCGGATCGCCGCGGGAGGCGCCAAGGGCTTTTATGAGGGCGAAACGGCCAGAATTCTCGCCGCGGAGATGCGCGCGCACGGCGGTCTCATTACGGAAGAGGATCTGAAACTCTACCGGGCCGTGGAGCGGAAACCGCTGATGGGCGGCTACAAAGGGTACGGCGTCATCACCGCGCCGCCCCCCAGTTCGGGCGGTCTGGGTCTGCTGCAGATTCTCGGCGTCCTGAACGGAACCGGGTACGAAACAACCGGCTTCGAGTCCGCCCAGACGATTCACTGGATGGCCGAAGCGATGCGGCGATACTATGCCGACCGCAGTGAATACCTGGGCGACCCCGGCTTCTTCAAAGTCCCCGTGAAAGGGCTGCTCGATCCCCGTTACCTCGACAGACTGCGGGCCTCGATCGACCCGGCGCATGCGTCGAAAAGCGCCGCCGTGAAGCCGGGAGCGCCGCGCGATTTCGAACCAGCCGAGACCACGCACTTCTCCATCGTTGATTCCGCGGGCAACGCCGTGGCGCTGACCTACACGATCAACGGCGGCTATGGCAGCGGCGTGACGGTGCGCGGATTGGGCTTCCTGCTGAACAACGAGATGGATGACTTCGCGGCCAAGCCGGGAGAGCCGAACATGTTTGGCCTGGTGCAGGGGGAGTCCAACTCCGTGCAGCCCCGCAAGCGGCCGCTGTCGTCGATGACGCCAACGATCCTCGTGAAGGATGGGAAGCCGTTCCTGGTGGTGGGCGCGCCGGGCGGATCGCGCATCATCACCGGCGTGGCGCAGGTGGTGTTGAACATGCTCGATTTCGGAATGAACGTGCAGGACGCCATTGACGCGCCGCGTCTGCACCACCAGTGGATGCCGGATACTTTGTACCTGGAGCGCGGCTTTTCGCCGGATACGATCGCCCTGCTGCGGGCGCGCGGGCACACCGTGGAGCAGACCGGGTCCGTGGCCGTGGTGGAGGCGATTCGTGTGAACGGCGCCTGGCTGGAAGGCGGCACGGACGGCCGCGGCCGCGGGAAGGTGGCGGGCTACTAAATGACACCGGCTCTCTCAACACACCTGTTCGTGCAGCACCGTTTGACGACGGTAGTGCTGGACAAGATCCAGAATGCCGGCTTCCCCCGGGTGGAGATCTTTTGCGCGCGCCAGCACCTGGATTACCGCAACGCCGCGCAGGTGGGCGAGCTGCGGCACTGGTTCCGCGACTCGGGACTGACGCTGCACTCGCTCCACCTGCCGATGTACTCGGACGACGTGTGGGGCCGCACCGGTCCGAACGCGGTGGTGAACATCGCCGAGATGGAAAAGATCAAGCGCATCGCCTCGGTGGATGAGATCAAGCGGGCGCTCGAAGTAGCCGAGCAGATTCCCTGCTCCTACGCGATTCAGCACGTCGGCGTGGGCGGCGAGGAATTCGACGAGCGGAAACTGGAGGCCGCCTTCAGCTCGCTGGAGGAGCTGAATCTCTTCGCCCGGCAACGCGGCGTGGAGGTTCTGCTGGAGAACATTCCCAACAAGCTTTCCAGCGCCGAGCGGCTGAACTACTTTCTTGGCATCACGCATCTGGAGAACGGCTACTGCTTCGACACCGGCCACGCACACCTCGGCGCGGGCGTGGAGCACGAGTTCGAGCTGATGAAGCACCGCATCCGTTCCACACACATCCACGACAACGACGGCGAGAACGACATTCACCTGTTCCCATTTCTAGCCCAAGGGGGCAGCATCGACTGGAAGCGGACGATGACGCTGCTGCGGTCGCGCCCCGGGCAGTACGTGATGATGCTCGAGTTGCGCGAAGCAGAGGGTATGGAGCCGCTGCTGGACAATGCCGCCAAAGTGCGTGATCGCTTACACGGCTTGGGCCGCCAGGAAGAACTGGAATAAGAGGTTGCATGACGAGAGTTCGAATCGATGAGATTGGCCGGCACGCGGGCGAAACGGTTGAGATCGCCGGCTGGCTGTACAACCTGAGGAAGTCTGGCAAGATCGCCTTCCCGCAGGTGCGGGACGGCAGCGGCGTAATTCAGTGCGTGGCCGTAAAGGCGCAGCTTCCCGAGGAAAAATTCGAAGCGCTGAAGCATCTGACGCAGGAATCCTCGCTGATCGTGCGCGGCAAGGTGCGGGCCGAGGAGCGCGCGCATGGAGGCTTCGAACTCGACGTGGAGGATGTCGAGATTGTCCAACGAGTGAGCGAGGAGCATCCGTATCCGATCACGCCCAAGGAGCACGGCGTCGATTTCCTGATGGACAACCGGCATCTGTGGATCCGCAGCCGCAAGCAGCACGCCGTGTTGCGAATCCGCGCCGAGGTGATCAAGGCCGTGCGCGATTACCTCGATTCGAACGGCTTCCTTCTGGTGGACTGCCCCATTTTCACGCCGGCCGCCTGCGAAGGCACCACGACGCTGTTCGAGGTGAACTACTTCGACGACGAAAAAGTGTACCTGACGCAGTCGGGCCAGCTTTATAACGAAGCCAACGCGATGGCCTTCGGCAAGGTGTACTGCTTCGGTCCCACCTTCCGCGCCGAAAAGTCGAAGACGCGCCGCCACCTGACGGAATTCTGGATGGTGGAGCCAGAGATGGCCTACGCGACTTTGGAAGACGTGAAACGCGTGGGCGAGGAGATGGTGTGCTTCGCGGTGGACCGCGTGCTGCGGAACAGGGGCGCCGAACTCGCCGTTCTGGAGCGCGACGTGGCCAAGCTGGAGACGGTGAAGTCTCCGTTTCCCCGCATCACCTACGATACGGCCGTGGAGCTGCTGAAGAAGAAGGGAAGCACGATTGAATGGGGCAGCGACTTCGGCGGCACGGACGAAACGCTGATCAGCGAAGAGTACGACCGCCCGGTGATTGTGGAGAAGTTCCCGCAGCAGATCAAGGCATTCTATTTTGAGAGCGATCCCGAGCGGCCGGAACTGGCGCTGGGCGTCGATTTTCTGGCGCCGGAAGGCTATGGCGAAATCATCGGCGGAGGCCAGCGCGTGCATAATCTGGAGGTGCTGGAGCAGCGGCTCGCCGAGCACGACCTGCCGCGCGAAGCCTTCGATTGGTATCTCGACCTGCGGCGCTTCGGAGCCGTGCCTCACGCCGGATTCGGTATGGGCATCGAACGTGTCGTGACGTGGATCTGCGGCATCGACCATCTGCGGGAAACCATCGCCTTTCCCCGCATGCTGTACCGGACGAAGCCGTAACGGCGATGCGCCTCTGACGGCTTGTAGCCCGGCCGCGTGAAGCGGCTTACAACAACGTTCCGCGCAGCACAATGCCCGCGACGCCGAAGTAGATGATCAGCCCGCAGACGTCCACCATCGTGGCGACGAATGGCGCCGAGGCGCTGGCCGGATCGAGTCCCGCGCCGCGCAACACGAAGGGAAGCAGCGAGCCCACCAGGCTTCCCCACAGCACGACGCCGATGAGGCTGACGCCGATGGTGGCGGCGATCTCCACCGCGTGCTGTCCGTAGGTTCCCGCGACGGCCTGCCAGACGAGGACGCGGGTTACACCCAGGACGGCGAGCACGGAGCCGAGCGCAAGTCCGGCGGGAATCTCGCGCCAGAGCACGCGCCACCAGTCCCGCAGCCGCAATTCGCCCAGCGCCATGGCCCGGATCACCAGTGTGGCCGCTTGTGAGCCGGCGTTGCCACCGCTGCTGATGATCAGCGGGACAAAGACGGCGAGCACCACCGCGCGGGCGATGTAGCCTTCATAGCGCGCCATGGCCGTGGCCGTCAGCATCTCGCCCAAAAAGAGAATCGCCAGCCACCCGGCGCGCTTGCGGATCATGGACCACAGACCGGCTTCCATGTACGGCAGTTCGAGAGTCTGCGTGCCGCCGAACTTGTGAATGTCCTCCGAGGCCTCCTCGGCGACGACATCGACGATGTCGTCCACGGTGATGATGCCTTTCATGCGTCCTTCCGCGCCGGTGACGGGGATGGCGAGCAGGTTCGAATCGGCGAACATGGCCGCCACGGCCTCCTGATCGGTGTCGTCGGTGACACTCAGGTAGCCGCCGCGCATGATGGTCTGAATGGGCTGCTCCTTGGGGCAGTTGAAGAGGTCACGGAAGGAGAGCACGCCCAGCAGCCGCTGCTCCTGGTCCAGCACGTAGACGTAGTAGATGGTCTCGACGCCGCTCGCCTGCAGGCGCAGATAGGCAATCGCCTCGTCAGCCGTCATCTCCGGCCGGACGCGCGCGAAGCGGGGGTTCATGAGACCGCCCGCGCGATCCTGCTTATACGCCATCAGGGCGCTGACTTCCCGGCGGCCGGCCTCGTCCAACAGGTCAAGAAGCTGTTCCCGTGGCTCACGGCCTTCGGCCGCCTGTATCAGGTCTGCCGCATCGTCCGGAGCGAGCAAACGCAGCCAGGTGCGGCGTTCGGCCGGAGGCATGTGGAGCAGAAGTTCCAGTTGATGAAAGGTGCTGAGGCGAAGGAAGAGCTCATCGGCGTCCTCTCGCCCCAGCGAGCGCAGGCCCGCCACCCGCTCCTCATCGGTCAAATCCAGCCACTGTTGGGCAAGCTCGCCCGCGTCATTTGTTCCGGTACCCCTCATGGCCCTCCCCCGCCCTTCCCTGCGCACGGTGGCAGCGAGGCTCGGGTCCACATAGTACTGCAGGCGGCTTCCTCGCCGCCACGCGGAGGCCTGGTTAGCGCATGAGGCCGGTGGAGGAGGTCACGGGGCGTGGCCGCCGCAGCATCGCCGTCATCCGGGGCGATGCGCCGTGTCCAATGACGCCGGTGGGGACGAAGCCGTGGCGCTCGTAGAGCCTGATGTTGCGCGGATTGGTCGATTCGAGGTAGGCCGGCAGGCGCTCCCGGTCACAGAGTTCGAGCGTGTGGGCCAGCAGGGCCGAGCCGAGCCCAATGCCTTGATAGACGGGGTCGGCGCCGATCATGGGAAGATACCAGTGTGGCTCGGAGGGGTGGAAGCGGCTCATCGTTTCCATCAGGCCGAAGAGTTCCGGTTGCATAGCGGGCGGCACGGTCTGCTGCACGCAGGCAACCAGTGCTTCCGCGTCCGGCTCCACGCCGGGAGGCAGCCATAAAGCGGCGGCGGAGCCTGTCAGGAAGGCCGTATTGTGGGTGAAGGCCCGTCCGGCGAAGGCGCGGACGAACGAGGGAAAGCCGGCCAGGTAGCCCGCGGCGTCCGGATACACCCACCGCGCGACGGGGTCGGAGGCGAAGGCGGCCGTGAGGATCATGATTGCCGCGTCGCGCTGCGAGGCGCGTACGGTCTGGATGGTGACAGGGGCGTCGATGGCGGGTGTCATAGGGGCTCTCTTGTACTGGCGCGTAGCGGCCGGGCACGAAGGCTCACGAAAGGCGCGGTTTAACATTTGTGGAAGCAGTTTCCATGGCGCGCGCACAGGAGACCATTTGAACGATGCACAATTTCGACCTGCTCATGACGCTGGCCGCGGGGTTTCTAGGCTCCACGGTGTTTGGCTACATTACGCATCGTCTGGGCTTGTCGCCGATCGTGGGATACCTGCTGGCGGGAGTGCTGGTGGGTCCGCACTCGCCGGGCTTCGTGGCGAATAAGGATCTGACCGGCCAGTTGGCCGAGGTGGGCGTGATCCTGCTGATGTTCGGCGTGGGACTGCAATTCCACCTGAAGGACCTGCTGGCGGTGAAGCGTCTGGCCATCGGCGGCGCGGTGTGTGCGAGCACGGCGGTGACGGTGTTGGGCGCAGTGGTGGCGCACCTGTTCGGTTGGGGGTGGCCGGCGGGGATCGTCTACGGAATGACGTTGTCGGTGGCCAGCACGGTGGTGCTGACGCGCGTGCTCGCCGACAGCGGGCAACTGCACAGCCCGGGCGGACGGAGCGCCGTGGGCTGGCTGGTTGTGGAGGACATCAACACGGTGGTGATGCTGCTCCTGTTGCCGGTGATCTTCGGTCCGGCTGGCAGCCGTCCGGCAAGCCTGCCGGTGTCACTCGCGCTGGCGGCGTTGAAGCTGGCGTTTTTCGTGGTGTTCACCTGGTTCGCCGCGGGACGGGCGATTCCCTGGCTGCTGAAGAAGATCGCCGAAACGCGGTCTCGCGAGCTGTTCACGCTGGCCGTGCTGGCCGTGGCGTTGGGGGTGGCGGTGGGTTCGGCCTATCTGTTTGGCGTCTCGATGGCGCTCGGCGCGTTCCTGGCCGGGATGGTGGTGGGACAGTCGGATTTCAGCGCGCGGGCGGGGGCCGAAGCCTTGCCCATGAAGGACGCCTTCGCCGTCATGTTCTTCCTTTCGGTGGGCATGCTGTTCGATCCGCGCTACCTGCTGCAGGCGCCTTTGCTGACGCTGGCGACGTTGGCCATTGTGATGATCGGCAAGCCGCTGGCGGCGATGACGATCGTGGCGGTTCTTGGGTATAGCTCGCGGATCGGATTGGGCGTGGCGTTCGCGCTGGCGCAGATCGGCGAGTTTTCGTTTCTGTTGGGCACGTTGGGCACGCAGTTGGGCGTGCTGCCGGCCGGCGCGATGAACCCCCTGGTGGCGGCGGCGATCTTTTCCATCATGCTGAGCCCGGCGCTGTTCCGGATGGCGCCCGCGATGGAGCGATTCCTGGCGCGCCATCCCCGGCTATGGCGGCTATTGAACCGCCGCGCGGCGCATGTGATCGCCGGGCGCAACGAGGCGGATGAAACGCCGCCGCACCGGGCAGTGGTGGTGGGCTATGGTCCTGTCGGGCGCACCGTGACGCGGCTGCTGCGCGAGCGCGGCATCGAGCCGACGATCATCGAGATGAATATCGAGACGCACAGGAAGCTGCGGGAAACCGGCATCCGCGCCGTGTACGGAGACGCCAACCAGCGCGAGGTGTTGGAGCAGGCGGGCGTGGCCACGGCGGCGAGCTTCATTCTGAGCACCTCGGGAACGGCTGAATCCAGCGAAGGCATCCGCATCGCGCGGCAGATCAATCCTCATCTGCACGTGGTGTCGCGCGTGGATTTTTTAAGCTTGGCGCCTGTTTTGCGGCGGGCTGGCGCCGATGAGGTATTCGCCGGCGAGGGCGAGGTGGCTTTGGCCATGACCGATAGCATTCTGCGCAAACTGGGAGCGACGCCGGAGCAGTTGGACGAGGAGCGGGCCCGGATTCGCACGGAGCTGTTTCAGACGCCCGCGCCGCGCGGCTAAGCTGGAGGTATGCGTCATGAACGCGTGGCTGTAATTGGCGCGCCCCTGGACCTGGGCGCCGGACGGCGGGGCGTGGATATGGGACCGTCGGCGATTCGTCTGGCGCGGCTGGATGCCCGTCTGGAAGCCCTGGGCTACGCGGTGGACGACCTGGGCAACGTCGAGGTGGATCAGGCCGAAAGCCGGCCCGTGGGCCGCGAGAACGCCCGGTATTTGCCCGAGATCACGGCAAGCTGCCGCAGACTGTCGAAAACTGTCGAACGGGCCCTGGACGAAGGCCGGTTTCCGCTGGTGCTGGGAGGCGACCATTCCGTGGCCGCGGGCACCGTGGCGGGCGTGGCCAGGCATTTCCGGAAGCGGAAGCGGAGCCTGGGACTGATCTGGATTGACGCCCACGCCGACATGAACACGCCGGAGACGAGCCCCTCGGGAAACGTGCACGGCATGCCGCTGGCGAGCCTGGTGGGCATGGGGCCGGAGGAGCTGGCATCGCTGGGCGGCTTCGCTCCGAAGGTGCGGCCGGAAAATGTGGTGCTGGTGGGCATCCGTGACGTGGATCAACTGGAAAAGCCGCACATCAAGTCGTCGGGCGTGCGGGCGTTCACGATGCGGGCGATCGACGAGCGCGGTCTGCGCGACGTCATGAACGAGGCCATACGCATCGCCTCCGACGGTACGGCGGGATTTCATGTGAGCTTCGACATGGACAGCGTGGACCCGGCCGAGGCGCCTGGAGTGGGCACGCCTGTGCGCGGCGGCATGACCTATCGCGAGGCGCACCTGGCGCTGGAGCTGGTGTGCGACAGCGGCCGGATGGTGAGTCTGGAGGTAGTGGAGGTGAATCCGGTGCTGGACGTGGCCAACCGTACGGCGGAGCTGGCCGTCGAACTGGTGATGTCGGCCATGGGAAAGCGGATTTTGTGAAGCGCGTACGGAGTGCGGCGGTGCTGGCCGTGGGGCTGCTGGGCGTGCTGTGCGCGGCGCGCGCCGAGGAGGCCAACCCGCTGGAGCAGGCTTTGAAGAGTATGGCCGGCGTGTATGCGCTGGTCGAGGCCAACGCGGCCGAGCCAACTGACGCCAGTCACGCCTTCTACGACGGCGCCCTGCCGGCCATGCTGCGGCGGCTGGATCCCCACTCGGTATTCTTCACGCCAGGGCAGTTCGAGCAGTTGCGCGAGATGCAGCGCTCCGAGACGAAGGGTTTCGGGACGGTGGTGAGCATTCTGCCCGGACGCGTGATCGTGCTGCAAACCCTGCCCGACACGCCGTCGTCGCGTGTGGGTCTGCAGCCGGGCGACGAGATTGTCGCCGTGAACAACATCCGGCTGGACCGTTTGATGCCGGAACAGTTGACCGCGCTGCTCACCGAGACGCGGAGGGCCGAGGCTCTGCTGTATGTGCACCGCTCCACCTCGCCCCGGCTGCTGGAGTTCCGCATGAAGCCGGAGGCCATGGAATCGCCCAGCGTGGACCGCGCGTTCCTGCTGCGTCCGGGCGTTGGGTACGTTCGCGTGACCAGCTTCGAGGGTGAGACGGGGAAGCAGTTGCACCAGGCGCTGGAGAAGCTGGGCGGGCAGGAGCTGAAGGCGGTTGTGCTGGACCTGCGAGGGAATCCGGGCGGCATCATTGATTCGTCTGTGGAGGCGGCCGGCTTGTTCCTGGAGCCTGGCGCGGTGGTGATGAGCACACGAGGCCGGGCGCGGCCGAACGAAGAGGTGAAGACGCCGGCGGCGGCCAAGCCGTACCGGTTCGCGGTGGCCGTGCTGGTGGACGAGAAGTCGGCCAGCGCGGCGGAGATCCTGGCGGGCGCGCTGCAGGACCACGGACGGGCCCGCGTGGTGGGTACGCGTTCCTACGGCAAGGGTCTGGTGCAGAGCATCTATCCTTTGTCGCAGGGGACGGGCATCGCGCTGACGACGGCGTTCTACTTCACGCCCAAGGGGCGGCTGATCCAGCGCGCACTGAGCGAAGGACAACTGGCGGCGCATGGCGAAGGCGGCCTGAAGCCCGACGTGGAGGTGTTTCCCGAGCATCCCACCCGGCTGCGCGCATTCCTGGACGTAAGCGGGCTGTTCACCACCTTCGCCACGGAGTTTGTGAAATCGACGCCCGGCCTCACGCCGGAATTCGACGTATCGAATGAGCTGCTGGACCGTTTCCAGGGCTTTTTGGCTGACCGCAAGGTGACGCCGGGCCTCAGCGAGTGGTCACGCGAGCGGGAGTGGATCCGCAGCCGGTTGCGGCAGGACATTCTGAACCAGGCGGTGGGCGTAGAGGCGGGCGACGAGGTGGAAATGCAGCGGGACACGCAGGTGAAGCGGGCGCTGCTGGAACTGGGGGTGTTGTGATGCGCGGGCGTTTGGCGGCGGTGGCGGTGGCGGCCTGGGTGGCGGGTAGCCTGTTATGGGGCGCTGAACCGAAGCAGTACGAGGCGAAGCGGACGGCGGCGGCTCCGGTGATCGACGGTGGCCTGGACGACGCGGTGTGGCGCGCCGCCCCCTGGACGGACTACTTCATCGACATCGAGGGCGAGGCGAAGCCGCGTCCACGCTTCCGGACGCGCGCCAAGATGGCCTGGGACGAGAAGTACTTCTACATCGCCGCCGAGATGGAGGAGCCGGACCTGTGGGCCGTGTATCGCGATCATGACTCGGTGATTTTCCACCAGCACGATTTCGAGGTGTTCTTCGATCCCGACGGCGACACGCTGCATTACTTTGAGTTCGAGATGAACGTATTGAACACGACGTGGGATCTCTACCTGCCCAAGCCCTACCGGTTCGGCGGCAAAGCTGACAACGGGTGGGAGATGCCGGGCATCAAGACGGCCGTGCGCGCCGAGGGAACGATAAACGACCCAAGCGATCGCGACAAGGGCTGGACGGTGGAGATGGCGTTTCCCTGGACGGCGTTCAACCGGGGACCGCGCCCCGCCGCGCCGCCTGCGCCGGGCGAAAGCTGGCGTGTGAACTTCTCGCGCGTGGAGTGGCAACTGCGCGTAAAGGACGGCCGCTACGGGAAGGCGCCGGGCACGAAGGAAGACAACTGGGTTTGGTCGCCGCAGGGTGTGATCAACATGCACGTTCCGGAGATGTGGGGCGTGGTGCGGTTTGTGGAGGGACGGAACTAAGCCGGGATGGAGCCGTGGAGGCGCGGAGGGGCGCCCGTGTCGCGAGCCGCGGCCATCGACGTCCGCCGCATGCCGACGCGTTGCAGATGCCAGTCGAGGCGTTCGGCGAGCCGCGCGGCGAAGCCGGCATCGCCGTCGAGCAGTCCGGACTCGCGCAGGATGGCGCGGCCTTCGTGCTCCATGAGCGGCTTGAGAAAACGGCGTGCGCGAGCCACGGCGTCATGCTTGCGGATAACGGGAACGGGGGGAACATTGAGGTGAAATTCCTTGGCGGAGGTGATGACGAACTCACCCTGCACGGCAACGCGCGCGGTTTCTCCATTGGACAGCTCGCCCTCGATGAACGCCCCGGCCGGGAAGGCGCCCAAAGGGAACACCAGCACGCGTTCGAAGAAGGGACGGGTGATCACAAGACCGGGCTGCCACGTTCCAGGACGCAGGCGTCCCAAGCGCTCAACGAGTCCTATGGAACCAGCGGGAATCAGGCGGACGCATCCGGCGGCCACGCTCAGGACAACCAATATCACCACGCCGGCCCAAATCATCAGGCGAGTGTATCAGTTCTTACGATCGGTCTTACGGCTGGATTTCCAAAGTTCGGCGAGCACCGGCAGCACGCTGATGAGGATGATGCCCAGGATCACCTTTTCAAAGTGGGCGCGGACGATGGCGAGTTCGCCGAGCGTGTAGCCGAGCATGGTGAGCAGGAACACCCAGCCGATGCCGCCGAAGATATTGAAGGTGAGGAAGCGGCCGTAGTTCATGCCGGCCACGCCGGCGACGAACGGAGCGAAGGTGCGCACGATGGGAACAAACCGGGCGTAGATGATCGTTTTGCCGCCGTGGCGCTCATAGAAGGCCTGCGTGCGCGTCAGATATTCCTGTTTGAAGAAGCGAGAATCCGGACGGTTGAAAATGGCCGGGCCGGTGCGGCGGCCCAGGTGGAAGCCGACGCCGTCGCCAATGATGGCGGCCGCCATGAGGACGAGGTTGATGAGGACGATATCGAGTTTTCCCGCGCCCGCGACCACGCCGACCGTGAACAGCAGTGAATCGCCGGGCAGAAAGAAGCCCACCAGCAGTCCGGTTTCGGCGAAGACGATGGCGATGAGCGCCGCGTAGCCGAGCCAGCCGCTCAGCACGGTGGTGAGCAGGTTCATCAGGCGCTCGGGATTGGTGAACGAGCGGAGCAGGTCGAGCGCGGATTCGATCATGTGAGCGGGGGCGTCCGCCGGATCAGGCGGCGCCGTAAGCGGCCAACAGCCGCTTCATGGCTTCCTCGCGCACCTTGATCTTGCCCTGCTTGGTGAGAGCCTGTACGAGGCCATCTTCGAAAAGTTCGCGGCGGGATTGCGACTTCTGGCCGCGCAGCGTGGTGACGATGGTTTCGCGCTGCAGCGGCAACTCGGCCAGGTCGGCCTCCTTGCGGCCGGAGACCTGGTAGAAGAAGGTCCGCTGGGCGACGCGGTAGGGTCCGACGGTGAAGCCGGCGGGGTGGGTGAACAGGATTTCGCCGAAGATCATGGGGCTGCCGACGCCCTTGATGTCGCCGCTCCGGGAGACCTCGCCCGATTCAATCACTTTCAGGCCCATCTCCTTGGCGGTTTTCACCACGTCCTTATTGTTGGCGGCGAGCTTCTTCTCAAACTCGCGCATCTTCTGTTCGGAGAGGATGGCGGCCTTCTGTTCCTGGAGCTGGGACTTGATCTGCGTCTCCACCTCGCTCAACTTCGAAGGCTCGGCCGGGAAGATCGTGCCGGCGACACCGACCACCAGGCGGTTACCGGGAATCTGAACCACGTCGGTGACCGTTCCGACACCGGCCGAAAACACGGCCTGATCGAACTGTTGGTTCACGCCGATCACGGGAAGCGGATCGCCAAAGCTGGCGCGGTCGGCGTGGGCGTAGGTGAGTCCCAGTTTCTGGGCGATGGCCTCGGCCTGTTTGGGGTTCTTCTGAAGCTCGGAGCGGGCCTGATCGGCCAGGGCCGGCATGCGCTCGAAGAGCTGGCGGCGGCGGATTTCGGTGGCCAAATCGCCCTTCACCTCGTCGAAGGGCTTCGTGCGGCCGGCTTCCTTCTCCATGGTCTGGATGATGTGATAGCCGAACTCGGTTTCCACGAGTCCACTCATTTCTTTCGGCTTCAGGGAGAAGGCGGTCTTTTCAAAGTTGGGAACCGTTTGTCCCTTGGTGACCCAGTCGAGATCGCCGCCGCGCTCCTTGGAGCCGGGGTCGTCGGAGTTCTTCTTGGCCAGTTCGGCGAAGTCGGCGCCGCCTTTGAGCTGCTTCAGAATCTCCTCGGCCTTCTTTTTGGCGGCGGGCTTTTCGGCGGCGTCGGTGGCCTTGATCAGGATGTGGCGCACTTTCACGCGCTCGTCGGTACGCCAGCGGTCCTTCTGCTCGTTGTAGGCCTGCTGCAGCAGGGCATCGCTGACCGGGATGGAGCCGCCGAGCTTCTGCTCGTCCACGATGATGAGGTCGAGCGAGCGCTTGGGCTGGGTCATGAAGCGCGCCTGGTTCTTCGAGTAGAAGTCCTCGATCTCCTGCTTGGAGACGCTGACCTGGGAGGTGAACTCGGTGGGCGCGAACTGGACGATGTTGATGGCGATCTTGGCGTTGCGGCGGCGGAACTCGGCCTCCACCTCGGAGGGGCTGACCACCTCGCCTTCGAAGGCGACGGCCTGCAGCTTGCGCAGGACGATCTGTTTGCGGACGTTCGATTCAAACTCCTGCACGGTCATTCCGTTGGCCTGGAGGAAGTTGCGATAGACCTCTCCACCCGCGAACTTGCCGTCGGGAAACATCTGCGGCATCATGCCGCGGATGGAGTCCACCACTTCGGCGTCGGTGGCCGACAGGCCGAGCCGCTCGGCTTCGTACATGGTGGCGAATTCGGCGATGAGCTGGTTCACCATCTGCGGCAGGACGTATTTCACCGAGTCGCTGGTCAGTTTGCCTTCGCGCATCTGGATGGAGATGGAGCGGTGGATCTGCGCGGTGGTGAGCTCGGTGTCTCCCACCGTGGCCAGCACGTCGGAGTTGGGGTTGCTGGGCGTGCCGAAGCCGGGAATGAGCGTGACCACCATGGAGAGGGCCACCAGCGTCAAGAGGCCGCCGAGGAGATAGCGCACAGACTTCGTACGGGAACGGAAAAGATCAAACATGGGGATCGGGTCCTGCCAGATTAGGGAAAGTCGAACTTACAGTATAGCGGAAGAGTGGCCGAGAGCCGAATCGATGGCGCGTTCCAGGGCGGGCTGATCGAGCGAGGTAGAAAAGAATAATTCCTGACGGGCGCCGGAGGCCAGGGCGATGGCTTTCCAGCCGTTGGAGGTGGGCACGGTGACGTGGATGTGCACCTTGCCCTTGGCGTCGCGGACGCGGCGGATGACGCCGGGAACGATGGAGCGGATTTCCGGCGTGGCGTCGAGCAGGCGAAGCAGCACCGGGCGCAGGCCGTCAATGATGCTGTGCTCGATCTTCAGCCGGTCCTGGTGTGTGCGGAGTTTCATTTGAATCGTTTGCGGTACTGGAAGTCGATGCCGAAGATGCCGTTTTCGTCGCGGACGGCGAGAACGGAAAAGTCGCGCGAGAAGTCCCACTGCAGGCGCACGATCTGGTTTTGCGTGCGGTTCAGGTTGGTGATGTAGGTGACGGTGATTTCGCGCGACAACTGCTGTTCGATGGTGAGGCGGGCCTGCGGCGTATTGGTGATGGTGTTCAGCTCCGGGTCGATCTTGATGCGGGAGACGCCGAAAAAGCGCTGCAGCCTGTTGTTGATCGGCCCGCTCAAGGGGGCGGAGATGGCGGCGCCGAGCAGCGAGTTGCCGCCGGACTGCGTCAGGCTGCCGCCCTGGCTGGACGGCGTGTTCGACGTGGTGGTGGACGACGGCGCGCGGCCGACGGTGAGCAAAGCGACGATCTCATTGGACTGCAGCGGAGGGTCGGAACGGTAGCTGATGTTCAGTTTGTTGGGAGGGCCCGAGAGGTTGATGGTGACGGTGATGCCGCGGGCGCGTGTTTCGAGGTCGAGGTTGAGGACAGGCTCGATCTTGGTGGGGTTGAAGAAGCCAACCTCGCCGCGGGTGATGCGGTATTGATTGCCGAAGAACTGCACCTCACCCTCGTTGATCGAGACGCGGCCGAGCAGAGTGGGGCGCGCGGCGGTGCCGCGGAGGCGGAGGTCGGCTTCGGGTGAGATGTCACGGGTGAGGGAGGTTTGGAGCTCGGCGTCGGGACTGGTTTCGATTTTGACGTCGAGTTGCATGCCGCGCAGGGCACGGTTCTGGATGGGGTCGGCGGGAGTGGAGCGGGCGGCGTCGGCGAGGATGCTTCCGAGGTCGGTTTTGGGATTGAGGCCGAGACGGTCGACGACGATGGCGCCGGACAGCAGGCTTTGGGCCGAGGTTCCCGTGAGGTTCAGATCACCGTCGAACGTGGTGGAGACGGCTTCCGGGTAGCGGATGCGGACGCGTGAGGCGTGGGCGTTCAGGCGGTAGATGAGCTGGCTGGTGCTGAAGCCCACGAAGCCGCGCAGGGTCAGCTCGCCGCCACCGGTGAGGGCAGAGAACTTCTCGATGGTGGCGCGGTTGCGGTCGAACCGGACGCTGCCGTTCACCTTTTCCAGGCCGTTGGGAATTCCGCGCAGGTAGAACGAGGCGCTCTGCAGCCCCATGGCCCCCAGAATTTGCGGCTGCTGGAAACCGCCGCGGATCTGCACGTCCACCTGCGCCTGTCCGGTGGCGAGCAGATCGGGCTCGAGGATGGAGAGCGCCGGCAGGTTCATGCGGCCCAGGATATTCAGGTTGAGCGGGGAACGGCCGCGGACTCCGACGGTGCCGCTCACCTGAACGTCCGTGCCTTCGCCCACCATGTGAGCGGTGGTCAGACGGATGCCGTCACGGTCGACAAAGGCCAGCAGCGGACCGTTATTCCGGATGGCGAAGCGGTTGGCCTCGGACTCGGCCCTCTGGCCATTGGCGAGATTGGGCCGCAGTTCGGCGCGGGTCAGCTTCAGATTGGCGGACCAACTGGCGGGATCCAGGATAGGACCGGAGAAGCCGATTTCGCCTTCGAAGATGCCGCGCGCCGGGAGTGTAACCGAGGGGTCGATGACGCCGAGATCCTGAAGGGTGGCAAGGGTCAGGTTGCGGAAGCTGAACTGGCCCAGCCCGAAGCCGGAGGAGCCGAGGGACCACTCCGTGACGCCATCGGCGCGGGCGCCCCCGGCGATGGCCTCGGCGCGCAGGGTGACGGTCTGGTTCTGCGTGGAGAACCTGCCGTTCAGCTCGCCCAGCGGGCGGTTCTCGATCAGGAGATCGGGCACCTGGATGCCGCCCTCCACCGAGGAGACGCGGAGTTTGCCGTTCACCAGGCGGAGCGAGCAGTTGACGTCCGAGTGCAGGCTGCCTCGGAAGCCTTTTCGAATGGATTGCAGGTACCGCCACTGTTCGAGAGTGAAGCCGCGTCCGGAACCCTTGAACTGGATGCTGGCCGAGTTCCAATCGCCGCCGGGGGCCTGGACCGAGGCCGACGCGGTGGCGCGGCCGGGTCCAGCGGCCAGCGTCACCATGGGAACGTCGAAATCCGAGGGCGTGGCGTGGAACTCGGCTTTCACGGACTGAATCTTTTCGCCCCATGCGGTTATGTTCGAGGCTTCCAGCGAGCCCGTGCCGGCCGGCGAGCCATATGTGCCTTCCAAATGCAGCGTTGCGTTCGCGGCTCCGGAAAGCGGCAGCGAACCGTAGCCGGCCAGCGCAAGCACGGGCGCAAGCTGAGGAGCCTTGAGGCCGAAGGCGCCGGAGAGCCGGCCGGCGGCGGTGGGACGCCAGGCGTCGAGACCGAGCGACCCCGCGCCTTCCAACGAAGCGCCAGCGGCGCGCAGCCGGAGGCCGCGCAGCGAGAGCAGAGTGGGGGCGGCCTCGAAGCTGGTTTCCAGATGCTCGATGGGACGGCCCTGCACGGTGGCGGGTCCGGATTCGAGGCGCCCGGTGACGCGGCCGTCATCGAGCGAGCCGTTCCAGGCGCCTTCGACCAGCAGCTGGCCTTGATTCAGAGACACCGGCAGGCTGGTGGGCGGCGTTGCGCTTGCCATGCGGAGCGCGGGCAGAAGGTCGTCGAGGTCAGAGGTGAGCAGTGAGAAGCGAAGTTGGCGCGAGAGGTCGCCCTGGACGGTAAGGCGCGTATGGGGCAGTTCCAGGTGGCCGGACTCGATGTGCAACCGGTTGCCCGCGCTTTCGTAAGTAGCGTCCAGGGCGCCGCCGATGGGCTGGCGGCCGGGCGTGGCGGCGGCCGGCGGCGTGATGGTCAGATTGGCCGTGGCCGTGAAGCGGTCCGGGATTCCCTCCGCCCGCACCGGCCCCGAAACCGTGCCGGACCAGACCAGCGGAATACCGGACCGTGCCGTTTGCGGCGGCAGTGCGTACAAGCTGGCCAGTTCCAGTCCGGATGCGTTGCCCTCTACGTGGAAGCGCGACCCGCTGGCGATGCGCGCCGAGCCGGTGAACGAGCCGCCCAGGGCGGTGGCGCGCAGGCCATCGAGAGTAATCAGGCCGGGTGCGGCGGCCCAGTTGGAGGTGGTGTTCCAGCCGCCGATCCGAATGCCTCGGGCCGCGTAGGCGAGTCCGGTGGCGGCGAGCTCGCCAGAGGCGCGCCAGCCGTCCGAGGCGGCCGACAGTTGGCCCTTCACACGGACCACGCCGCTGGGTTGAACGGGGAGGCGCAGCGGCCGGTGGAGATCGGCCACGTGGACCTCGCCGCCGCCTTCGATGGCCAGCCGCGGCGTGCGCCAATCGCTGAGTGTGACGCTGGCGCGCACTGTGCTGTTGCCCACGGCAGCCTCGACGGCGCGCATGGTGAAGCCGGCCGCGCCGATGCGAACCGGGCCCTGCAGATCGAACTGAACCGGGACGGCCAGGGGCTGCGCCAGCGTGGAGCGGCGCATGGAGAAGCTGCCCGCATAGGCCCGGCCGAGGCGCTCATATCGAAGGCTGGCCACGAAGTCGTGGGCGCGCAAGTCCACTGGCACGATCGCATCCTCATAGTGGATCTCCGCACCCTGGATGGCCAGTTCACCGATGGCCAGATCGAGGATGGTTTCGACGGGAGACTTCGACCGGCGCAGGGCGGGGGGCTCCGGAAAATTCCAGCGGCCCTGGGCGTCGCGGATCAGGTGCGCGCGCGGCCGCTCCAGGCGGATGGCGGCCACGTTCACCTTTTTCTGTACAAAGGAGAGGATCTTCAGATCGATGACCGCCCTGGGGACCTCCACCAGCGGAGGGGCTCCGGCGGACTCCGCGCCGTGAAGGACGAAACCGTCGAAGGTGGCGCGCCACAGCCGCCAGTCAAAAGAGAAGGCTTTCAATTCCGCGCGGCCGCCGGTGGCCCTTTCCACCTCGGCGATGGCACGGAGGCGGATCTGCCCGGCAAGCCATTGCGACTGCAACAGACGCCAGCCGGCCCAATACCCGGCCAGCGCGAGGATGCACAGCATCACCGCGGAACGCGTCCACCAGGAACGGAGCAGGCGTCTCACCGGAACACCTCCTCATGGAACTGGATGCGGACCGAGGCGCGCGCGGCCTTGAGCCAGTCGTCCATGGCCTGGTCAACTTTCTGTTCCGTGAGAATCGCCTCGATCTCGGCCTGCGCGTCCTGCACGGGCGGCACCGGTACGGGCGCTTTCACGCTTTCCCAACCCGGGACGAAGGAATCGCGGTAGTAGTTTGCGACCTCCTCGTCGGTAACCCGGACGCCGGGGCGGAAGCGAAAGTTCACGAACCGCGTGATGGTGAGCTGCAAAAGAAGGTTGCCAAGCAGGTCGGCTTCGCGGAGATGGCGGCTGGCCAACGCTTCGCCGTAGGCGGCGTCGCCGGGATAGCGCTCCGCCCGGAACTTGGCCAGAAGTGGACGGGCGATTTCGACACCGGGCGGAGTGTAGCGGCTCAACTGCATCTCGCGGTGGATCAGCTTCAACTCGATCAACTGGTTGGCGGCGGCGGTGCGAGCGCGGGGAGAGAGATCGACCGGCTTGTCTTCGAGAAAGGCGGCCACGCGGAGGTGGTCGAGAATCTCGCTTTCAAAGATCGCCGAGCTATCGACGGAGACGGCCAGGCGGTCCACCAGCTCGGCGCGCACGGCCTGCGCGGCGAACGCCAAAAGAAGCGCGGCTGCGAAGGGGAATCGCATCAGAACGTCTGCCCCAGGGAGAAATGAAACTGGAAGCGGCTGAGGCGCTGCATGACAAATTCGCCCTGGCCGTTGAATAGCTGTTCGCGCGTACCACGAAAGCCGAAGAAGCTGGGAGAGTTGGGCACGTAGGCCAGATCGAGCCGGACCGGTCCGATGGGTGTGCGGTAGCGGACGCCCATGCCGATGGCGTGCACCATGTAGTCGAACTCGGTGACGCCCGGCTGCTTCCAACTGAATGTGAACCGGTTGAGCTTGGTGAAGACGTTGCCCATGTCGTGGAAGGCAACGCCGCCAATGTGATCGCCGAGCAGCGGGAAGCGAAGCTCCAGATTGTTGACGAGCAGCGCGGTGCCGCCCACCGGGAAGCCAGTGGCTAGGTCGCGCGGGCCGGCCTGGTTTTCGGGAAAGCCGCGGTGCGTGGAGGAGCCGCCGGAAAAGAAACGCTCGGGCAGCGGGATCGGGTCTCGCGGATTCCCGGCGCGTGCGGGATTCATGTTGTATTGCCAGCCGATGGTGGTGGCGCGGGCCAGGATCAGGTCGCCCGTCAGGCGGTGGTAGCTGGCATTGCGGGCGAGCAGGCGGGAATAGCGGGTGCTGCCGCCAAAGGCGCTGCTGGCTAGTCCGATATCGACCGAGTTGTAGTAACCGCGGCGGGACTCGATGGGGTCGTCCCGGCGCTCCTGAATCAAGGTGCCGCTGAGCAATCCGACTCTCACCGGAAGCGAGAAAACCGGAATCAGGTCCGGGGCGATATTCAGACTGTTGGCGTCGACCGTGTTCCGGCGGTAGGTGAAGCGGGTTTGCACGGTGTTGCTCCGCGACAACACCTTGCTGAGCTGCACGGAACCCTCCTGCCGACGGCTGGTGAACGTACGGATGTCGCGCGAAAGATCGTTGAATCCGGTAATCGTGAGAGCCAGCCCTTCCACCCCTTTGAACTGCGGCGCAAGGTAGGTGATGAGCTCCCTCTGCTGAATATTGGAGAGCCGCGTTTGCACGGCGACGGTGTGGCCATAGCCGAGAAAATTCGAACGCGACACGCCAAAGCTGACGCGGGGGCTGAAGCCGGGCGATCCGGCGGGAGCATCGAAGTTCGAGCCGCCGCCGATGCGGGCAATTTCCGCGCCGAGACCGAAGTTCAGCGAGTACCGGCGCGCCTCTTCCACCTGGAACAGGAGAAACTTGTTGGGCTCGTCGCCATCGGGGTTCTGCGTAGCCACATCGACGCGCGCGAACACGCCCAGATCGTAGAGGCGGCGCTGGCTTTCGATTACGGCCGATTGTGACAGAGGGTCGCCGGGATGCAGCATCACGCGCTCGTAAACCATGCCAGGGTTGGAGGTCTTCAGTCCGCCGACAAGTACGTCGCGCACATAGCGGGGATTCCCCTCGTCGATGCGGACATGAATGCGGACCGTGCGGGGCGCGCCGGTGGGCTCGACGTCCCAATCAAACTGCGCTTCGGGGTAGCCGCGATTGTAGTAATAATTCAGCACCTGGTCGCGGTCCAGCGCGACGCTGGCCTCGCTGAAGGGTTCGCCGTCGTGGCTGCTGAACCGGGAACTGACCTGATCGAAATGATCCGGCGAGACGCCTTCCAGCTTGAACTCGCCCACCATCCACTGCTGCCCCTCGTCGATGGTGATCCGGACGCTCAAGGTGCGCTTGCCCTTCACGGATCCCTCGGTTACGCGCGGAACAATGCGCACGTCGCGGAAGCCGTTCGAGGTGTACAGGTCGCGTATGGAAGAGATGTCGGCGCTGAGCAGGGCTTCGTTGAAGCGCCCACTGCGGTAACGGATCCGCGTCGCCGGCGTGATGGCCATCCGCTCGTGGATGGTCTCGTTGTCGAAGTAGTGGTTGCCGGTGATCTCCAGTTCGGTGAGTGTGTACTTGGGACCGAGGTCGGCCGTGTACACCACCTCCTGCTCGTCCGGCTTGGGTTGGCGTGAGTCGAACTCCACCTTGGCGCGGAAGTAGCCCTGTTGCTGAAAGTACTCGGTGAGATTCCGCATGCCCTCCACCAGCAGGTCGCGGTCGGCCGATTGCTCCTGGTAAACCGGCACGAGTTGACGCAGCTTCCCACCGCTGATTTTGGCGCCTTCGATGCGCACGCGGATGCGCGGACCCCGCTGAACGGCGACCACCGGCGTCACGGTGTTGGCATGTGGTTCGTGGCGAAGCTCGACAAGGTCCACGTCACTCAATAAGCGCTCGCGCTCGGCATAGTAGCGGCGCATGCGTTCGATGCCCCGGGAGGTGCGCGATTCGGTGACGTCCTTCCAGCCGAGAATACCGAACACGGTGCGCCAGCGGGAGGTGCGGATCAACGCGGGCGTCTCTTCGGCGGTAGCGCCGTTGATTTCAGGACGGGCGTACTCGGCGCGTGAAGTGGAGCCCACCTGAAACTCGATGTGGACCTGCTGGGTGGCGTCGTCGTATTGAAGCTGGGGGTTGATGCGCGCGCCGTAGTAGCCGCTGCGCTCCAGTTTGGCCCGGATGTTCTCCGTGGCGGCGCGGACATCCTCCTGAGTGAACGGATAGCCAAGCTGTAGCTTCGTGGCGCTGACAAGCTGCCCCTGGTTGGGTGGCTCACTGACGCCTGTGACGCTGACGCGCCCGACAAACCACGACAACTTGGTGCGAATCGTCAGAACCAGACCCGCCGCCTCACTGGTCATGCTGGCTTCAATGTCCTGGTACCGGCCAGTGGCGTACAGCCGTTCCAGGGCCTCGCGGAGAAGGATGCGATCAGCACTGTCACCCTGGCGGATCCGCAGGATTTGATCCAACTCGTTTTGATGCAGCGGCTGGTTGGACGGTTCGAAACGGATCGCGGACAGAGGTTTGCCCTCCCACTCCAATGCCGTCACCGGCGGGACAGCACCCAGCAGGCCGATCAGGAGGGCTACAGTGCTGGCCGCCGTCCGGCCGCGGGATCGCGCCACTGGTGTCATCATAGCGTGGGCCGGAATGGCCACGGAGCGGCTGAAGGATGGGCCATTGCTAGGATGAAGGCAGATGCCGGAACCGGACCGCTACTCCCGCCAGGAGCGTTTCACCCCCATCGGCCCGGAAGGGCAACGGCGCATAGGCGCTTCTCGGGTTGCGATTGTGGGCTGTGGAGCGCTCGGTTCCTATCACGCCACGGCTCTCGCCCGCGCCGGCGTGGGCTACCTCCGGTTGATTGACCGGGACTACGTCGAATGGAATAACCTGCAGCGGCAATGGTTATACGAGGAGGCCGACGCCGTCGAGGCCACTCCCAAGGCCGTGGCCGCCGGACGCGCGCTGCAGCGTGTGAACTCGTCTATTACCGTCGAGGCCAGGGTCTCGGATCTGACGCCACGCAACGCGGCCGACCTACTGGATGAGGTGGACCTGATTCTGGACGGCTGTGACAATTTTGAGACGCGGTATCTGATCAACGACTACGCCGTGCAGCAGGGCCGGCCCTGGATCTATGGCGCGGCCGTATCTTCTTATGGTTTGGTGATGCCGGTGCTGCCGGGCGAAACGGCTTGTTTGCGCTGTGTCTACCCGTCGCCTCCGCCGGGCGTGCAAGAGACCTGTGAGACGGCGGGTGTACTGTCGACCGTTACCACCACCGTCGCCGCGTTGCAGGTGAGCATGGCGTTGCAGTGGCTCTCCGGACACTCCGAGTCGATTCCGCGGCGCATCACTACGCTCGACCTGTGGAGCGGCGACATCCGTCAAACAAAGCAGCCGGGACCACAACCGGAGTGTCCGGCATGTGGTTCGGGCTATTTTGAGTGGCTGGAGGGGCGGAACCGGGCGCCAATATCGTTATGTGGCCGGAATGCTGTACAGATTCATGAGCGCAACCGCCCGCTCGATCTGGCCGAGTTGGCGCGGCGGTTGAGCGAGGTGGGAGAGGTGCGTTGGAACGAGTTCGCCCTGCGTCTGTTCCAACCACCCTTTGAGGTGACCGTGTTTCCCGACGGCCGGGCCATCGTGAAGGGGACCACCGACGCGGCCGTGGCGCGGAGTTGGTACGCACGATACATCGGCGCCTGACGGGACGCCGTGGGCACGAACCGCCTAAGGCGGCGGAAGCGATAGCACCCAGGGCCTAGGGTGTAAGCAAAGTCTTGCATAAGAGGATTGCCGCATCCGGACGAAGGAATGGCAGGAGCTGTGATGTTCTGCGATTCGATTCTTCCACTGGCCAAGCACTCGGCAATTCCGCTGCTGGCTCTCATGCTGATTCCGAACGGGGGGGCCTGGGCGGAGACGGTCCCGGGAACGCCCCTTACGATGCTGATCGCCAATAGGGGCCAGTACGGGGAAGAGACACGCTTTCTGGCCTTTTCCCAGCGGATGAAGGCGTGGTTGAACCGGGATGGCGTGGTTTTGGCGCAGGACGGCGATCGCGTGGAGATGCTATTCCCCGGGTCGAACCGTGGTGTGGAAGCGGAGGGACTGGAGCCTTTGCCTTCCAGCGTCAACTTCATCCTGGGCGGCGCGGCGGTGTCCTTCCAGGATGTCCCGGCATATGGAAGTGCTGTCTACCGGAACCTCTACGACGGCGTGGACATGGTGTTCCGCTCCAGCGGGGGGCTCCTGAAAGCGGAGTTTGTCGTCCAACCGGGGCGGGATCACCGGGTGATCCAGGTGCGGTATCGCGGGGCGCAGCGCATGGAAATCGAGCCGGATGGCGGACTGGCGATCTATTCAGGGAACGGAGTGTTCCGCGAACAGGCGCCCGTGGTGTATCAAGACCTGCCGGAGGGACGGCGCTTTGTGGCTGCAACTTACATACAGCAGGGGGATGAGACGATCCGTTTCCGGGTGGAAGACTACGACAGAGGCCATCCGCTGGTGATTGACCCGGCGCTCACCTACAGCACATATCTCGGCGGCAACAGGACTGACATAGGTACGGCGATCACGCTGGATGCGGCTGGTTCGATGTATGTGGCCGGGTACACCGAGTCGTCAAACATGCCCGTCCAGAATCCCATCCAGCCGAAAGGAAGCGGCAACGATGCGTTTGTGTTCAAGATGAACGCCTCGGGCACGCAGATCCTATATGCCACCTTCATTGGGGGCAGCAGTGACGACCGCGCCTACGGACTGGCTGTCGACGGCTCGGGTGCGGCTTACCTGTGCGGCAGCACGGCCTCATCGAACTTTCCTGTGGCCAACGCAAGCAAGATTCAACCGCTGCGCGGCGGCGGAAAGGACGCGTTCGTTCTGAAGCTGAACCCCTCGGGGAATGCGCTGGTGTACAGCAGCTACATGGGCGGCAGCGGTAGCGACTCGCTCCATGGCTGCGTGCTGGATCCGTACAACCAACTGTACGCCGTCGGCGAGACGAATTCGTCCAATCTGCCTACGAAGTCGCCGTTCCAGGCGGCAAACGCCGGCGGCATGGACGCTTTCCTGGTGAAGATCAACATGAATTCGACGCTGGTGTTCAGCACCTACTTTGGCGGCAGCGCTGACGACGGCGGCCGGGGAATCGCCCTTCATCAGACGCAACTGACGCCATATGTGACCGGCTATACGTCCTCCTCTAACTTTCCCCTCCGGAGCCCGGCGCAACCCGCTTTGGGCGGCGGCCAGGATGCCTTCGTCGCGCGTTTCAACAGCGATGCGAACAATCTCGTGTTCTCCACCTTTCTCGGCGGCTCAGGCGGTACGCCGCTGCTGCCGGAACAAGGGCTGGCGATCGCCGTCGACCTCTATGGGAACTGCTATGTGGCCGGAGTAACCTCATCCACCAACTTTCCGGTGCTCTCGCCGCACCAGGGCGCGAACGAGGGCGGACTCGACGCTTTCTTTACCAAGCACGACAACGGGGGCGTGCGCGTCTACAGTAGCTATCTCGGAGGGGCGGGCGCCGACGTGGCGACGGCAATCACGGTGGACAACAACCGGAGGATATTCGTAGCGGGTTACACCTCGTCCAGTAACTTTCACACCCAACTGCCGGCACAGGCAACGTGGTCGGGTGGCTACGACGCCTTCGTTGCGCAAGTCGATGTGAACGGATCGCCTGTGGCGTTCAGTTCCTACCTGGGAGGCTCGGGAGCGGATCAGGCATTCGGCCTCGCCATCAACGCGGCGGGGGAGATGTTCTTGACAGGCGCCACCAGTTCTTCAAACTTCCCGTCCCAGTCCGCTTACCAGTACACGCAGGCAGGTTTGCAGGACATGTTTCTGGCCCGGATCGCCGCCGCTCCCGTACCACCCTCAGCGCCGGTGTTCCTGTCGCTGACGCCCAACACGGGCGCGGGGACAGCTCCCGTGTTTGCCATCAAATACACGGACGCCAACGGTGCGAACAACCTGGAATCCATCCAGTTCATGGTGAACTCGGAGTTCTCTGGGGCAAACTCCTGTCAAATTGCCTATGTTCATTCCACAGGCTTGCTCTATCTGCTGAACAACACCGGTTCCGGCTGGATGGGAGGATATCCGCCGGGTACGTTGAACACACTCACAAATTCGCAATGCGCGCTCCCGCTGGCGCAGGTCAGCGTGGTGGCTTCCGGGAACGATCTCACGCTGACTCTTCCGCTCTCGTTTGCCGCCACTACCTATCATGGAACCAAGAATATCTACGCCCTGGCCCTGGACCGCGCTGGACTGCGTTCGGATTGGAGCATCCGGGGGAACTGGACGCTTCCCTGATGCGAAGCTCACCTACCGGCGCGCCTTATAGGACTTCTTGTGACCGTTCCGAGTGTTCTCGACATCGAACGAGCCGTCTTTTCGGGCGGAGACGACAAGCCCATGCCCCTGGCAGTTCTCCTCAAGATTGGCGGTCTGATCGGCAGCCGTATTGTTCTCAGCTCCGCCCGCCACGGCGTAGTGCACCTGCCACAGGTCCTCCAATCCTGGCGACGACCGCACAACCTTCACGGCGGGCGCCGCGCCGCCCTTCTTCGCTCCGTTGTTCATGATGGTGACGCGGGGAGCCAGTGCGTGGACAATCTGCGGTGGACCGCTTATGTCCATGCCGTGATGGGTGGTGAGGTAGACGTCCACCTGGCCCAGCAGATTGTTAGGACAGACCAGCTCAAGCTCCTTGTTCCAGGTCAAATCACCAAGATCGAGGAAGCGGAACTTACCGAATTTGAGGAGGAACCCCAGTGAACGCGCATTTTCCGAGGGATCAGCCGCCTTCTGCGTGGACGATGCACACAGGGCGTTCGCTTTGCCTCCGCCATTGACCGCCTTGGTCAGCAAGCTGCCGCCGGAAGCCACCACAACAACCTCCACACCCTTCAGCGGGAGCCTGTCGCCGGCTTTCAGTGACAGACGCCTCCCCTTCGCCCGCGCCCGCTCGTACGAGGCGTTGAGGCGCTGCGCGCCAGCCCCGGATTCGACGTTATCGCCGTGGTCGACAAAGGTTTTCACCGGAACCTTCTCAACCAACGCTTCCAGTCCGCCCACGTGGTCCGTATGGTAGTGGGTCATCCAGAAGTAGTCGATCTGTTGAATCCCCGCCTTTTTCATGGCGCTCTGAATCCTGGTGGCGTCGCGGCCATCGTTGCCGGGCCATCCGGCGTCCACCAGCAGCGATTCTCCCGCTGGGGTCACCAGCAGCGTCGCCTGGCCGCCTTCGACATCGACAAAGTAAATGTCCAGCGAATTGCGGGCTGCCAGAACGGGAAGCGCAACCAGAGCACAGGCGGCAAGTGTGGGAACGAGACGTCGCATGCCGGGGATGGTATCACGGGAGCGGGCGTTACAATAGCGCAGAGATGTCCGCTGTACCGCCCTTCGTCCACCTTCATTGCCACACAGACTACTCGCTGCTGGACGGCGCTTGTGAAACCAACCGGCTGATGCAGACGGTCGCCGAGCAGGGCATGCCCGCCGTGGCCATGACCGATCACGGCAACATGTTCGGCGCCGTGGAGTTTTACAACTCGGCCAAGAACCACGGCATCAACCCGATCATCGGCTGCGAGGTCTACACGGCGCCGCTCGGCCAGAAGGATCGCAGCAACGCGCGCGCCTACAACCACCTGGTTGTCCTGTGTGAGAACCAGGAAGGCTACCGGAACCTGATCAAACTGGTGTCGTCCGGCTATCTGGACGGGTTCTACAACAAGCCGCGCATCGATAAGGATTTGCTGGCGCGCCACTCCAAGGGCCTGATCGCGCTGTCCGCCTGTTTGAAAGGCGACATCGCCGAGCATCTGATGGAGGACAAGTATCAGGAAGCCAAGCGCCTCGCCTATGAGTACCAGGACATCTTCGGCAAGGAGAACTTTTTCCTCGAACTACAGGACCACGGTCTGGAGCAGGACAAGAAGATCCTGCCGATGCTCTACCGGATGAGCCGGGAGTCTGGCATGCCGCTGGTGGCCACCAACGACGCGCATTATCTCAAGCGTGACGACGCGAGGGCTCACGAGGTCATGCTCTGCATTCAAACGGGCAAGACCATGTCGGATCCATCGCGGATGAAGTGGGATTCGCCGGACTTCTATCTGAAATCGCGCGACGAGATGATGATGATTTTCGGGGAGGTCGAAGAGGCGCTCGACCGCACCTGGGACATTGCGCAGCGCTGCCAGGTGAAGCTCGAAAAAGTAACGGATCCCTTCCCCCGGTTTGATATTCCCGGTCCGCACACCATCGACAGCTATTTCGAGTTCGCCGCGCGGGACGGTTTCGAACGGCGCCGCGCGCGGCTGGAGCTGATGCAGAAGGCCGGGACGCTGCGCCAACCACTGGAAGCGTATTACGAGCGCCTGGACCGCGAAATCAAGATGATCCAGCAGATGAAGTTCTCGGGCTACTTCCTCGTCGTCTGGGACTTCATCCAGTACTCGAAATCCAAGGGCATCCCCGTAGGTCCGGGCCGCGGTTCGGCCGCCGGATCCCTCGTTTCTTACGCTCTTTCCATTACCGACGTCGATCCGCTTCAGTACGGGCTGCTGTTTGAGCGGTTCTTGAACCCCGAGCGCATCAGCATGCCCGATGTCGATATCGACTTTTGCACCAACCGGCGCGGCGAGGTCATCCAGTACGTCACCGAGAAGTACGGCCGCGACTTCGTAGCCCAGATCATCACGTTCGGCACGCTCGGGGCGCGCGCGGCGATCAAGGATGTCGGCCGCGTGCTCGATATGAGCTTCGGCGAAGTGGACAAGCTCACCAAGCTCGTCCCCGGCCAGCCGCTCAACATCAAGCTGAAGGAAGCCTTCGCCGTGGAGCCCGGCTTCGAGGAAGCGGCCAAGGCCGATCCGCGCGTGCGCGAGGTGCTGGACACCGCTGTGCGCCTGGAAGGGATGGCGCGCAACGCCGGCATGCACGCCGCGGGCGTCGTCATTTCTTCCACGCCGCTGAAGGAACTGGTTCCCCTCTACAAGACGAACCGGGATGAAGTCGTTACCCAGTACGACATGTCGGGCGTGGAAAAGCTTGGCCTGCTGAAGATGGATTTTCTCGGGCTGACGACGCTGACGATCATCCACGAAGCCGTGCGGCTCATCGAGGTTCACCGCGGACAAGAACTCGTCCTGGAAGACCTGCCGCTCGACGACGAGCAAACCTATGGCATCTTCTCGAACGGTTACACAAGCGGCATTTTCCAGTTTGAATCGCCGGGCATGCGCGACGTGCTCCGCCGCTACCAGCCTGAGCGCATCGAGGATCTGACGGCGCTAAACGCGCTCTACCGCCCCGGGCCGATCAAGGGCGGCGTGATCGACGATTTCATCGACCGCAAGCACGGACGCAAGCAGGTGAGCTACGAGATCGACGACATCCGGCCGATTCTCGAGGAGACCTACGGCATCATGCTCTACCAGGAGCAGGTGATGCAGATTTCGCAGGTGCTTGCCGGTTATTCGCTGGGCGAGGCCGATATTCTGCGGCGCGCCATGGGCAAGAAGAAAAAGGAAGAGATGGACGCCCAGCGCGAGCGCTTTCTGAAAGGCGCGGCGCAGTTGAAGTTTCCGGCGAAGAAGGTCGAGAAGATCTTCGACCTGATGGCGCAGTTCGCCGAGTACGGCTTCAACAAATCTCACTCGGCGGCGTATGCGTATCTGGCCTACCTCACGGCTTACCTGAAGGCGCACTATCCGATCGAGTTCATGAGCGCGCTGCTGACCTCGGAAACGGGAAACACGTCGAAGGTGGTGAAGTACATCAATGAGTGCCGCGACATGCAGATTCAGGTGCTGCCGCCGGACATCAATCAATCGGCTCTGACGTTCACGCCCTCGGGGAATGCGATCCGTTTCGGCCTGGGCGCCATCAAGAACGTGGGTGCCTCGGCGGTGAACAACATCGTGGAGGTGCGCGATCAGGGCGGCGCGTTCCCTTCGCTGGCCACTTTTTGCGAACGGGTGGACTTGGCCAGCGTCAACCGGCGGATGATTGAGAGCTTCATCAAGGCCGGCGCGATGGATTCGCTGCCCGGCAACCGCGCGCAGTTGTTCGGCACGATCGACTCGGCGATGGAATCGGGGCAGAGGGCGATGCGCGACCGTCTGAGCGGACAAAGCGGGCTGTTCGGCGAGATGCTGGCCGGAGCGGACGAGGAGCGGCCACTTCCTGAACTCGCCGACTGGACATCGAAAGAGAAGCTGGCGGGCGAGAAGGAGATGCTCGGGTTCTATGTGACGGGCCACCCGCTGGACGAGTTCCGCGACAAGGTGAAGGAGAAGGCCACGCACAATTCGGGGGAGCTGGAAGAGTTGAAGCGCGGCGACGAAGTGGTGATCTGCGGCGTGATCACCGGCTTGCAGCGCCGGAGGAATAAGGATGGCAAGCCCTGGGCCAGCTTTCAGTTGGAAGACTGGTTCGGGAACGCCGACTGCATGTGCTTCTTCACGGCCTACGAGTCGCTGCATGCCGATCTGCTGGAAGACGCCGCCGTGATGATTCGCGGCACGGCGCTGCCGGAAGAGAACGCTCCGGCGCGCATCTCCGTGAAGGAGGTGACGCCGCTGGCCAGCGTCCGCCTGTATTTGCCGCGCCTGATTTCAATCCGCGTTCCCGTGGGGGCGAGGCAAACGGAGTTGGACCGCGCCGTGGCTTTGCAGGAGCTGTTCGGCAAGAAGCAGGGCGAGGCCGAGGTGCGTCTCCGCCTGGAGAAGGCGCGCGATTTTTCGGTTATTCTGGATATTCAGGCAAGGGTCCGCCCGGATAAAGAATTTTGCGCCGAAGTGGAGCGCATCTGCGGACCACAGGCCGTGGAAGTGCTCGCCGACTGATGGCCGACCAACCCTCCCCCATTCCGACACCGGATGCCGGCACGGCTCCGATGAACCCCGCCTGGGCGCGCGTGCAGTTGGCGCGCCACCCCAAGCGGCCGCACGCGCTCGACTACATTCAAAAGATTGTTGAAGGGTTTCAGGAGCTTCACGGCGACCGTCACTTCGGTGACGATGCCGCGATCGTGGGAGGATTCGGCTTTCTGGCGGGCCGGCCCGTCATGATCATCGGACAGCAGAAGGGCCGGGACACGAAGCAAAAATTGTTGCGCAATTTCGGTATGCCCAAGCCGGAAGGCTACCGGAAGGCGTTGCGGCTGATGAAGCTCGCCGAGAAGTTCCAGCGGCCGGTTTTGACGCTACTCGACACGCCCGGCGCCTATCCGGGAATCGACGCCGAGGAGCGTGGCCAAGCCGAGGCCATCGCGCTGAACCTGCGCGAGATGGCCCGTTTGCAGGTACCCATGGTGGCCATCGTGATCGGCGAGGGCGGTTCGGGCGGAGCGCTGGCCTTGGGCGTGGCCAACCGCGTGTACATGATGGAGAACGCCGTCTATAGCGTGATCTCGCCGGAAAGCTGCGCGGCCATCATCTACCGGGACGCCACGCATGCGGCCAAGGCGGCCGAGGCGTTGAAACTCACGGGCAACGATCTGCTGGAGCTGGGCCTGATTGACGGCGTTGTTCCCGAACCGGGCGGCGGCGCGCATGAGGACCCAGAAGGCGCGGCGGTGGCCTTGGCGGCGGCGGCCACGCACGCCCTGGACGAGTTGTCGCAGATCAGCGGGCCGGAACTGGCGGCGCACCGTTACGAAAAGTTCCGGCGCATGGGAAGCTTCTTCCGCGAGTAGACTAAGGGCGCCATGGGAAAGCCAGCGGTTTGGATCGCACTCGCCTTCGCCATCGCCTTCGGGGCGATCATGTACTCCTCGTTCAAAGGGATGACGCAGTTCCGCGTCGAGGTATGCGTGGAGGACGCCGGCCGGCAGGCCTGCCGGATCGCCTCGGCTGAAACGCAGGAGAAGGCGCAGTCGGCGGCTACCGTGAACGCCTGCGCGCAGTTGGTGAGCGGGATGACGGCATCGATGGCCTGCCAGTCGCGGACGCCGGTTTCGGTGAAGGTACTCAGCGGCCAGTAGCGGCTGGCAGCAGTGGCGGCGCGGTTCCGGCGCCCTCGGACTCTCTATTGCGGAAGCTGTCCGAGCAGTTCCCGCGCATCCTGGCTGATGGCGGGATCGGGCGAAGCGGCTGCCTGTTGAAGTTCGGCGCGCGCCGTGCGTAGATCTCCAGTGGAGGCGGCGGCAATGGCCAGGCCGAGGTGGGCGCGGCCAAACTGCGGATCAAGCCGGATGGCCTCGCGGTACTGCGGAATGGCGAGGGCAAACTGTTTCCGGCGGGCATACAGGTTGCCGAGCATCTCGCGGGGCTGAGGAAGTTGCGGCGCCAGCGCGACGGCGCGTTCCATGTGGGGCAGGGCGGCGTCAAAATCACCCCGCGCGGCCAGTGTAGCCGAGTAACCATAATGGGCCGTTGCCAGGTCTGGCTGGTGCAGGATGGCCGTGCGGAAGGCTGCCTCGGCTTGCGCGGCTTCGCCGGAGGCCATGAAGGCGTTCCCCAGCAGTTCCTGAATGCTCGCGCCGGTGGGTTCAATCACGGCCGCGGCACGGAGCGTGGCGATCGAATCCGTCAGGCGGCCCTGCTGTTGATAGGCGCGGGCCAGCGCCAGCAGCGTGGGCGTGTCGCGAGGGTCGAGCGAGCGCGCCTGTTCGAGCAGGGGCACGGCGCGGGCCAATTCGTTCTGCGCCAACAGAGCCCCACCCAATCCCCGGACGGCCGGGGCGAATCCGGGATCATGCCGCAACGCCGCCTCGTACTGTTCGATGGCCGCTCCCCGATGACCGGCAGCCAGTTGGGCTTCGGCCAGATCGAAGTAGTATTCGGGCCCCTTGGGCTGCTGCTTGCGCAGGGCGGCCTCCAATTGCGGAATGCCAGCGGCGAGATTGCTCTTCTGGAGCACCTGGGCCGAGGCCAGCGGCAGCTCATCCATCCCGGTGGCGGGATAGTAGGGCACGACAGGGCCGCGATACGAGACACCGGCGGTTTCCAGGCGTTCGGCGCGTGGCGCCAGCAGATTTCCGGGTGGCGGACGGCGCACAATCTTGTGGTCGGTCATGACCACATGAACGACATCCTCCGTGCGGCGCCGGGGCATGTGACAGGTGGCGCAATCCGTCCGTTTCGCATGGCGGCCGGAGGCGGTGAGCTTGGCCAGCGCCGCTTCGTGACAGGTTGCGCACGCGGCGGCATACTGCTCCACCGCGGCCTCGCCGCGCCGCGCTTCATGGGGATTGTGGCAGGTGGTGCACCGTAGCCGGCCCACGCTCTTCAGAAAGCACTGCGACTGGCGCAGGCGGTAGGCGTGGCCGGCAATTTCAAACTTTTCTTCGCGGCCTGTCCCCGGGGCATGGTCGAAGTGCAGGATGTAATCGCCGAGCGGTTCGCCCGGCCTGTAGCTGAAAATTCCGCGCCCGTAGCGCTGAATGGAATTGGGCAGCGGGAAACTGGTGGTTTCCAGGTGGCATTGCATGCACACCTCCATTTGGCGCGCGGCGTTCAGGCGGGCGGGGTTGGTGATGAGTTTGCGCAAGGCCTCAGGCGCGGTTTTCTTTCCGGCCGCCTCGACGTGCGCGGCTCCAGGACCGTGGCAGCGCTGGCAGTCGATACCCTCGGGCAGCATAACCGGATACACCGGCTCGTCGCCGGCCCGGCCGGCCGTGGAGGGAAGGTCCGGGTAGCCGTTGTGGCAGAAGAAGCAGTCGTAGTTGACCTTGCGGCGGAAGTCGTAGTGGGCGGGGTTGTCGAAGCCCGGACTCATGGCGAAGCTCCCACCCGCCTCGGAGTACCAACTGAGAGGCATCTCCACCAGATGGTTAGCCGGGTCGCGATGAAGGTAGGTGCGCGAGTGGTTTCCGGAGCCGAGGATGTAGTGAATCTCGTATTCGATGGCGTTGGTTTCGGCGCCGCCGGAGTCCCGTTCAAACCGGCGGAGAAAAGCCCGGCCTTCCCGGAGCAGGGGCTGGTAGAAGCGGTTGGACGCTTTGTGAAAGAAGGGCGTTGCGCGGGCAAACAGCGCGGCTTCGGAAGGATTGAACGCGGCAGGAGTGGCGCGCGTGAAGGCGCGGGCCATGCCCGTGGCGCGGTAGGTCCTGGCCTGGGCGGGATGGCACGCCGCGCAGGATCTTGGATCGGCGTAGGCGGCTTGCGCAACCGGCCCGGTCCCTGACTTCGGACGGCTGCACGAAGAGGCCAGCGCCACGCACAGAAAGATCGCCGCGGCCGTCTTGGGGGCGTACACCCTGGCAGCGTAACACGGCGGCCGCCAAATTCTCCTCCACGCCCGGACGCCGGACCGCGTCAATGATTCCAGGGGAGAAATCCCGTCCGCACGGCAACCATGGCGACCCAAAGGATCACTCCGGCCCAGCAACAGGCGGAAGAACAGGCGCAGGCGCGGCAACTGGCGCTGCGCTACCGCTGTGAATTCGTGGACTTGCGCGAGACGCACATCGACCACGATCTGTTCCAGACGGTTCCGGTGGAGCTCATGTTTCGCTATAACTTCGTCCCGCTTCGCATTCAGGGTGAGACGCTGGAGATTGCGCTGGCCGATCCGCGAAACCTGAACCTGGTGGACGAATTGTCGATTTTGATCGGCAAGAAGCTGAAGACCAAGGTCGCCACGTTGAGCCAGATTGCGGACCTGCTGAAGAAAACCGAGCAGTCGCAGCGTGTGCTGGACGAGGTGACCGAGGGGTTCGCGCTGGACGTGGTGGCCGACGAGGAGAACTCCGACGAGACGCTCTCCATCGACAAGCTGACAGCGTCGGACAGCGACATTGCGCCGGTGATCAAGCTGGTGGACACCACCATCTTCAACGCGCTGGAGCGGCGGGCGAGCGACATTCACATCGAGACGCGGGACCAGGAGGTGGTGATTAAGTACCGCATCGACGGCGTGTTGCAGTATGCCATGCCGCCGATCGCCAAGGACTGGCACACGACGATCATTTCGCGCATCAAAGTGATGTCGGAGCTGGATATCGCCGAGCGGCGCGTGCCGCAGGACGGCCGCTTCCGCGTGCGGTACAAGGGGCGTCTGATCGATTTCCGGGTCTCGATCATGCCGACGGTTCATGGTGAGGACGCCGTGCTTCGCGTGCTCGATAAAGAGTCGATGAGCGAGAAGTTCGCCAAGCTGACGCTCGACGTGGTGGGTTTCGCCGAATCGGACATTCTGAAATTCCGGCGCTACATCAAGGAGCCATACGGCATGGTGCTGGTGACCGGGCCGACGGGCTCGGGCAAGACGACGACGCTCTATGCCGCCATCAATGAGATCAAGAACGACGAGGACAAGATCATTACGATCGAGGACCCGGTCGAATACCAGTTGAAGGGCATCACGCAGATTCCGGTGAACGAGAAGAAGGGCCTGACATTCGCCCGCGGCCTGCGTTCGATTCTGCGTCACGATCCGGACAAGATTCTCGTGGGTGAGATACGCGACCAGGAGACGGCGCAAATCGCCATTAACGCGGCGCTGACCGGGCACCTGGTGTTCACCACGGTGCACGCCAACAACGTGCTGGACGTGCTGGGCCGGTTCCTGAACATGGGCGTGGAGCCCTACAACTTCATTTCGGCGTTGAACTGCATTCTGGCCCAGCGGCTGGTGCGCGTCATCTGCGAGCACTGCAAACACGAGGTTCACTACGAGGAAGACTACCTGCGCGAAAGCGGCTTGAAGCCCGAGGAGTGGAGCGGCGAGCGTTTCATGGAGGGCGCCGGATGCTTCGAGTGCGGCGGAACGGGTTATCACGGCCGGACGGCCATTCACGAGTTGCTGGACCTGACCGAGCGCATCCGCGAGATGATTCTCGACAAACGTCCGGCATCGGAGATCAAGCGGGCGGCCACCGAGGAGGGCATGACGTTTCTGCGCGAATCGGCCGTGGAGAAGGTGCGCGAAGGGGTGACGACGTTGAAAGAGATCAACAAGGTGACCTTCATCGAGGGGTGATGCGTGTTTGAGTATTTGCGCAAGTTGCTGGAAGATCCGCCGCCGCCCTACATCTTCGAGGTGTCGCAGCAGGGCATCGCCTGGGCGCGCCGGCTGCCGGAGAAAGGGGCGCGGCTGGAGACCGGATTCTCACCGCTGGCCGAGGGCGTGCTGACCGTCTCGCCGGTGCAGGAGAACGTGGCGCAGCCGGAGGTGTTCGAGCACGCCGTGGCGCAACTGGCGGCCAACGGAGGCGTGCGGCGGACGCGCGACGCGGCGGTGATTCTGCCCGACTATTCGACGCGGATCGCCGTGCTGGACTTCGACCAGTTTCCCTCGGCCCACGAGGAGCAGATGGCTCTGGTGCGGTTCCGCATGAAGAAGACGGTGCCCTTCGAGATGGACACGGCGTCCATCGGGTTTCACGCCCGGCAGTACGACGGGCGCTGGTATGTGGTGGCCGCGGCGGCGGCCCTGGAGATTGTGGCGCGGTATGAGGCGGCGTTCCGGGGCGCGGGCTTTGTGCCCGGATTTGTCACTACATCGGCGCTGGCTGCGATCAGCCTGGTGGCGGCCGAGCCGCTGGTGGCCACGGCGAAGCTGGGCGGACGCGTGCTGACGGTGACGCTGAGCGAGGGCTCGCGCCTGCGCCTGTTGCGCTGCATGGAGCTGAGCGAGGCAACCGTCGATGAGGTGATGTCGGTGCTGTTTCCGACGATGGCCTACGCCGAAGATGAGCTGCCGCGGAAGCCGGAGAAGCTGGTGCTGTGCGGGTTTGGCGATCTGGCCCCTGGTTTGGGCGAGGCGTGCGCCGCCGAATTGGGACTGTCGGTGGAGCCGTTGCGCTCGGCGCTGGGCTCGCCGGACGCCGCCAGCGCGGGGCTGTACGGCTACCTGCAGGCGAATGGAGTGAACTAGCGTGCGTGGTGCGATACCGATCAATCTGGCGAGCGAGCCGTTCCGGCGCGACCGTCCCGTGATCCTGGCCGGCTGGGCGGGAGGAGCGGCCCTGCTGGGACTGTTTCTGTTCCTGTCGTCCATGGCCTGGATTCAACGAAGCGAGGCCGCCGACACGCGCGAAGCTCTGGGGGCGGCGCAGCGGCGGTTGAACGCCATGAACGCGGAACTGGCGAAGTACGACACCGAACTGCGGCAGCCGGCCAACGCTCAGTCGATCGAACACAGCCTTTTTTACAACTCGCTGCTGCTGCGCAAGGGCATCTCGTGGACGGCCATCTTCAACGACCTGGAGATTGTGCTGCCGCACAACGTGCGGTTGATCAGCGTGCGTCCGCAGGTGAACGCGAACAACCAGATTCAGCTCGACATGGTGGTCGGCGCGCAGGCAACCGAGCCGGTGATCGACATGGTGATGCGGCTGGAAGGTTCGCCGAAATTCGGAGCCACCACCGTCAGCAGCTGGCTGCCGCCGACCCAATCCGAACCGTTGTACCGCTACAGGGTGTCTGCAAACTATGCTCCCGCGCTTTAACTCACGCACGAAGACACACGGGCGCGATCCGCGCGGCGTGGTGAAGGCCGTGCTGGGCGTGCTGGCCGGGTTGAACCTGATCGCCGCATGGTTCTACTTTTTCCCTCCTGGCGGCTCGGCCGGGGAGCTGGATGCCGCGCTGGCGCAGACGCGCGCGCAAATTCAGCGCGGCCGTTCGGCGGTGGAGCAATCCAAGGCGGCTGTGCGGAAGGTGCGCTCGGCTCGCGAAGAGCAGGAGAAGTTCGTCGCCGGCTATTTCATGGACCGGCGCACGGCCTCCTCGGCCATACTTTCCGAAATCGGCGGCATGGCGAAGAAGGCGGGACTTACGCCGCGCGAGCACAGCTTCACCATCGATCCGGTCGAGGGCAGCGATGTCTTTTCCATGATGACGATTACGGCCAACTATGAAGGCAACTACGCCGACCTGGTGGAGTTCGTGAGCGCCATCGACCGTTCGCCGCGCTTCCTGATCATCGATTCGATTACGGCCCAGCCACAGCAGTCCGGCGGGTTGCAGGCGCGATTTAAGATGAACGCCTTCCTGCGCGAGACCCCGGGCGTGACCGCGCCCGCGCCTGGATTGGCCGATGCCGCCGCCGGAGCCCCCTCAGCGGCCATGGCCAGCGCGGCACCGGGAGGCCGTCCATGAAAATGAAGCTGGAGATGGGCGCCGAGCCTCGGAAGGTGGCCATGCTGGCTGGATTGCTGGCCGTCGCGGGGGCCGCGTTCTACACGGACGGCTTCACCAATTTTGGCGGTTCGCCCGCGCCCGCCGGACCTGCGCCGTCCAGCGCGCCAGCGCCGGCGCGCCCCAACCCCATCACCTCAATCCGGCAGGCCGAAGCAGCCACCGCCTCGGCATCAGCCGGTGCGGGGCAGTCTCGCAGCGGACGTTCCCAGGCGTCGGTCGAGTTTCGTCCCTCATTGAAGCCAAAGAGGCCGGAGGAACAGGTGGATCTGTCCAAGGTGGACCCGGCGCTGCGGCTCGACCTGCTGGCCAAGCTCCAGCGCGTCACGCTGCAAGGCCAGGGACGCAGCCTGTTCGACTTCGGAGCTGCGCCTCCGCCCAAACTACCGGAACCGAAGATCATCCCCGGACGTACAACCAAGAAGAAGGGCGGCGGGACGGAGACGATGCCGGAGGTGAAGCCTCCCGAAATCAAGGCGGCGGAACCCGCCAAGCCACCGGCCCCGCCGATTCCGCTCAAGTTCTACGGCTTCATCGAGTCGCGGCCATCCGGCGGCAAGCGCGCCTTCTTCCTGCAGGGGGAGGACATTTTCGTGGCTGGCGAGGGCGAGACCATCAAATCGCGCTTCAAGGTGGTCCGAATCGGCATCAACGCGGCCACTGTGGAGGATGTGCAGTATAAGAATCAGCAGTCGCTGCCGTTGGAGGCGGCGCCGGGTTCCTGAGGTGAGGTGAGGCGGTCATGAGACGCAGGATGCATCGCCGGAGCGAACGCGGGTTCGCGCTGCTGCTGGTGTTCGCCATGGCGGCCGCGGCGGTGGTGATGCTGTACCTGGAGGCGCCGCGCCTTGCGGTGGAGGCACTCCGCAACAAGGAACAAACGCTGATCGACCGGGGCGAGCAGTACAAACGGGCCATCCAGGTGTTCGTGCGCGCGAATAAGACCTACCCAAGGTCGCTGGAAGAGCTGGAAAAGTTTCAGGACAAGCGCTTCCTGCGGCACCGCTACAAGGACCCCTTCACAGGGGAGGACGAGTGGCGTCTGATCCATTACGAGAACGGCATGTTCCCCGACTCGAAGGTCTATGGGCCCAAGAAAAAAGACGGGGAGAAAGAGGCGCGGCAGACCTTCGTGGCCGAGCTGCCAACGGTCGGCAACCCCGGCGCGCAGGATCCGAACGATCCCAACGCGCAGAATCCGGCTTTGCAGAAACGCGCCAGCGACCGGCCCGCCATCGCCTCAGGCCAAGGCGGCGACACGCATACGGCGGACCCGAACGCGCCGCCGGGCGATCCGAATCAGATGCAGAGACAGCCGGGCCAGGGACTGGGACCGGCTCTCATGCCGCCCGGAGGCTTTGCCGGCGTGCCGCCTGCCCCCGGCCAACCCGGCGCGGCGCCGGTGATTCCCAACGCTCCGGGCATTCCCGGAATGCCGAGCTTCCGCCCTGCCAATCCCTTACAAAACATGGGACCGGGACAGCCTGGCCAGGGTGCGCAAGGTGGTTCGCCGTCCGGCGCCGGTGGGTTCATTGGTGGATCCATCCCTGCGCCGGGCGGAGTATCGAACTCGCAGGCAGGTGGCTTCATCGGCAGCTCCATGGGCGGCGGGTCCTCGCCCACTGGAGGAGCTGGGCAGGCAGGCCGTCCACCCATGCCAGGGACCACAGGCATGGGCGGAGGCGGGATTCCAGGCATGCCGGGCCAGGGGTTCGGCGGCGCGCCGGGACCGGTGCCCACCGCGGCGGCCGACCTGATCCGGCAGATTCTGACCACGCCGCGCGCTGGGGGGATGCCGGGCGCCCAGGGATTGGGCCAGGGTGGCCTAGGTGCGGGCATCGCCGGCGTAGCGTCCAAGAAGGAGGCCACCGGCATCAAAATCTACAACGAGCGCACTCGCTACGACGAGTGGGAGTTCCTCTACGACCCCAGCAAGGACGTGCCCAAGGGGATGCAGCAGGCGGGAGGCGCTCAGGCGACGAACCAGCCAGGCGGTCCGCTGCAGGGCGGACAGCCGGGGAGTGGGGTCATGGGTGGGGGCGGAGGCATGGGCGGAAGCATGGGCGGCCGCATGGGGACACAGTCCGGCTCATCCTTCTCCACCGGCGGCGGTAGTTCGACGAGTAGCGGCAGTGGCGGCGGGTTTATCGGCGGCGCGATCCCGCAGCCGAAACAGAAATAAGGGCAGCGCGAGTGGAGGGACCCGCTAGCTTAACAATTTGACGATCTCGGCAAGTTCCTTGCGGATGCCGCTGAGGTCGGTGGCGGCGGCTGGTGGCGGGGCAAACAGGTCGCCCTGGGACTTAGGGACCGGAGCGGTTTTAATGGTTGCCTTCTTTTTGTTCTGATCGAGGTATAGCCTCGCGCCTTCAATCGTAAAGCGCTTCTCGTAGAGCAAACGCTTCAGCTCCAGCACCATCTCGACATCCTTGCGGCGGTACAGGCGGTGGCCGGTGCCCGACTTCTTAGGGGCCAGCGAAGGAAACTCCGACTCCCAATACCGGAGCACATACGGCTCGACCCCGGCCAAATGGCTCACTTCCCCGATCCGGAAGTAGAGTTTATCGGGAATTTCGGGTGTGGACCCGGCCTGCGGCGCTGGATGGACGTTCCTCATGGAGGGCGAGTAAGCCTTGCCTCCCCATCATGTTACGGGAAGAGGGCGGCGGCGTCAATGAAATGAATTGCAAAACTGGCGCAACGGCGGTTCGGGCGTCGCCGCGAGGTTTTCCCGGCAGGGAAACGCGCTAAAATCGCAACGGGAGGATCCCATGAGCCAGATTGGTGCGCATTCTACGGGCAGCTTCTGCTGGCTGGAACTTGCCACCTCGGACACCGGCGCGGCCAAGCGGTTTTATGGTGAACTTTTCGGTTGGGTCCCTACCGAAACCGCGCTGGAAGGACAGCCCGACTACACGCGCTTCCGCCTGCGCGGACGCGACGTGGCCGGCTGCTATCATCTTGATCCTGCTCAATGCCTGGGCGTTCCATCACACTGGGTAACCTACATTCAGGTGGAGGACATTGAAGCTTCGGCGGCGCGCGCCGTGTCGCTGGGCGGTAAGCTGATTGTCGATCCGTTTGAGACGGCCGGACTGGGAAGGGCAGCCTCTTTGCAGGACCCAAGCGGCGCTTATTTTTGCATCTGGCAGCCGGGGAGCTTGCCGGGATTTGGAGTTACATGTGAGCCCGGCTCGGCGTGTTGGTACGAGTTGACCACTCCCGACCCTGAACGCGCACGCGACTTTTACACACAGCTTTTTGCCTGGGAAACCGGGACGAGCGCGGCAGAGCATTCATTGCGAATCAGGGCGGGCGGGCGCGATTCGGGAGGCATACTGCCGCTGAGCGCGGCGGGCGAAAACGCCGTGCCCAATTGGATGCCTTACTTCCGCGTGGAAGACTGCGCCCATACGGCGGGGCGCGCTTCGGAGATGGGCGGCGAGTGCCGCATGGCGCCGGCCACACTGCCCGGAGTGGGCCGCTTCGCCGTTCTGGCGGACCCGCAGGGGGCTGTTTTCGCCATAGTGCAGGTGACCGATCCGGCCTAGCCGGAAACACACACATAAGCGACAGGGAAATCTCTTCGTTAGCATGGAAATTTGCGAACTTTCGCTCATTTGGCAACGTCTGAAACTGTTGGGAGAAATCATTTGAGAACGAAGTGGAAAGTCACACTGGGAGTTGTGGGAACCCTGGTGTTGGCGGGTGGGGTCCTTGGCGGGCGGGCTTATCAGAACCGTGGGATTGTCACCGTGCAGACGGGCGCGGCGGTGCGGCAGGACCTGACGTCGCTGGTAACGGCGTCGGGAGAGATCAAACCCCGCAATTACATCAATATCGGAACGAATGCCGTCTCCCCTGCGCGCATTGTCAGCATTGACGTGGTGGAGGGTCAGCAGGTGAGGAAGGGCCAGGTGCTGGCGCGCCTGGAATCGGTGCAGCCAGAGGCCGAGGTGGCCGCGCAGCGGGCCTCGCTGAGTACGGCCGAGGCGGAATCGGCCGCGGCTGAGGCGGGCGTGAAGGCGGCCGACGACAACATCCGCGCCGCCGAGGCCACTGTGGCCCGGACGCGGGCGGAACTGGAAAAAGCGAAGATCAATTACGGACGGACCCAGAAGCTGTTTGAGGCGAAGCTGGTCGCCTCGCAGGATTATGACCAGCGGCGCATCGAGGTGGTGGCCGCCGAGGCGGCTCTGCGTGAGGCTGAGTTGCGCGTGACACAGCTTCGCGCGCAGCGCCAGCAGACGGCGGCGAACCTGTCCGCCCAGCAAAAGCGGATCGCCGTAAGCCACGCCCAGTTGCGGCGCGCGCAGGATGTGCTGCAGCGGACCTTCTCCGTGGCGCCCATCGACGGGATTGTGACCAACCTTCCCGTGCGCGTCGGCGAGACGGTGGTGCCGGGCATCCAGAACTCCTCGTCGAGTCTGATTATGACCATCGCCGACATGTCGCTGATTACGGCCGAAGTAAAAGTGGATGAAACCGACATTGTGAACGTCAAGCTCTCCCAGGTGGCCGACATCACGATTGATGCGATACCGAACCGGACTTTCAAAGGACACGTGATTGAAATCGGCAACACGGCGATTCTGCGCTCCACCGGACTGGCGGCTTCGCAAAGCGCCATTTCGAGCCAGGAGGCCAAGGACTTCAAGGTTGTGGTGGCGCTCGACAATCCGCCGCCGGAGATCCGTCCGGGCCTGTCCTGCACGGCCAAGGTGGTGACGGCGACGCGCAAAGCCGTGGTGAGCATTCCCATCCAGGCCCTGACCGTGCGCACGCGGGGCGACCTGGATCCGTCAAAATCCGGCGGCGTGCAGGCCGCCGCGAAGCTCGATCCCGCCGCCGAAAAGGCGCGGAGAGAAGAGTTGCAGGGCGTGTTCGTCATTCAAGGAGAAACGGCCGCGTTCCGCAAGGTGGAGACCGGAATTACGGGGGCCACCGACATCGAGGTGTTAAGCGGTTTGAAAGAAGGCGACCAGATTGTTACGGGAAGCTACAAGGTGATCCGGACAATCAAAAACAACGCAAAGGTGAAAATCGACAACAAACCGGTGATCAAAACCGAAAGTTAAGCGAAGAGCCTGCGCCGGGGCTGTAACCTGAACAGGAGCGGCCACGCCGTGTCGGTAGACGCCGGTGCGCGGGGAAAGCCCGGCTTCACTCGGTTACAATCAGAGATACTGAGGAGTTTGCACACACAGATGGCTACTGCCGCACCACTGAACAGCACGCAACGCGGCGAACAACTACGCCGCGACGGCATCGTCATCCGCACCTACGATCTGTGGAAGACCTACATGATGGGCGATACGCAGATCAACGCGGTGGCGGGGATCGACATCGAGATTCGCCGCGGCGAGTATGTGGCCATCATGGGCCCGTCCGGGTCGGGCAAATCGACGCTGATGAACCTGATCGGCTGCCTGGATACGCCCACCAGCGGCGACTATTTCATCAACGGCAATCTCGTTTCGCAGATGACCGACGATGAGCTGGCGCACATTCGCAACAAGGAGATCGGGTTTGTCTTTCAAACCTTCAACCTGTTGCCGCGCGCCACGGCGCTGCACAACGTCGAGCTGCCTTTGATTTACGCGGGAATGGACGCGCACGCCCGCCGCGACAGGGCCACGGAGTGCCTGCGCCAGGTGGACCTCGAACGCCGCATGCACCACAAGCCCAGCGAACTGTCGGGCGGGCAGCGCCAGCGCGTGGCCATTGCCCGGGCGCTGGTGAACGACCCCTCGATTCTGCTGGCCGACGAGCCCACGGGCAACCTGGACACGGCCACCGGCGTGGAAATCATGGCGCTGTTCGAGCATCTGCACTCGCAGGGCAACACCATCGTGCTGGTGACGCACGAATTGGACATCGCGCTGCACGCCCACCGCGTGCTGCACGTACGCGACGGCAAGCTCGAAAAAGACGAGCGCGTGAAGAAGTAGCGCGCCCCGGCGGCCAGCCAAAACGCTTCAGTCGTTGTTCGGCTGCGCCTGCGTGGTTCCGCCTTTCAGCATCTCCTCCAACCGGGCGATGTCCTTTTCCACCGCGGGTTTGTCGCTCCCGCCCGGATTGAACTTCAGATAGCCGCGCAGATTGTCGAGCGCCTGCTGGTGCTGTCCCTTATTGGCCTGCAATACAGCCAGAATGTGCAGCGCCTTGGGCCAGCGGTGCTGCTCATCGAGACGGACCGCTTCGAGCGCGCTCTTTTCGGCCGCCTCGTAATTCTGCAGGTTCATGTTGGCCACGGAGTTGATGTAGTACGCCTGTGGAAAGTTCACGGGGTTCAACTGAATCACGCGGTCGGTGGCGCCGTCCACGGCCTGCCAGTCGCCTTCGCCCGCGGACAGAATGGCCAGTTGCAGGTAAGGACTGATGTACTTGGCATCGGCCTTCAGCGCCTCCTCGTAGGACTTGCGCGCCTCCGCTTTCTCGCCCGCTTGCTGCTGCATCACGCCCAATTCAAACCAGGCGGCGGCATATTTGGGGTAGATGCCAACGGCCTTTTCCAACTCCTTGCGCGCCTCGGCGGTCTTCTTCTTTTTCATCTGCTCACGCGCTTTGTCGAAGGCCTTGCGGGCGTCCTTGGGAGCCATGGCCGTCGTCATGGAAAAGGTCATGCCTTCGACGCCGGCGATTCTCTTCAACACAATCGTGCCCACATCGGGGTTGTCCATCAGGCGGCGTCCCGAAAGATTGACCACACTGGACGTGTAGCCCGGCAGGCTGGCGCGGATCTCGCAACCCATCAGGTCGCGTTCGTTGAAGCCGCCCATGCCGCCAGGACCCATGGAACCGCCGCGGTTGCCGAACGGGTCGGAGCCGCGGCCCGCCGGTCCCGCCACGTCGGCGGTGCTGACGCTGGCATCCTGCATGACGCCGAAATTGCGTCCCAACTCGAAGCTGAAGCGGCCCTTGGAATCCGTGTAGCCTTCAGGACGCACTCTGCCGTCGCTGCACACGCGCTCGATGGTCACGGGTTCGGGCGGAGGAACGCCTTCGTCGGTCACCACCTTGCCGGAGAGGAAGATGGGCCGTTGCATCTCCGGGAAACGCTGTTGCTGCTGGGTGGTGTCTGGAAACGGATTCTGCGGGCGGCCGCCGCCGGGCTGTCCGGGCGTTCCCGTGTTGGGGATGTTTCCGCCGGGCGGGTTGCCGCCGCCGGGAGGGCCGCCGGGCCCGGGTTGCTGTGGTTGTGGTTGCTCTTGTTGGGGAAACAGGCAGGCCGCGAACAGGGCCAGCAGGGCGCAAACTCGTAACGCTCGCATAAAACCTCCCAGCGCGGATCCCGGTCAAACGTGGGGAGCCGCCGCGAAGTTGTCCACAGTATATGCCACCACCCGGCGGACGTGTACCGGTGTTTGTAAACTTTCGGCCCGCCGGCCGAGGGCCACTGCCGCTAGAAAATGTCGCGGAGACGCTCGAAGCTGTCCAGCACCACCAGGCGCTCGTGCTCTTTGGGCACCTCCTCATGCTCCAGATGCCAGGTGTAGGGATGCGGGATGAAGACGGCGGACAGGCCGGCCTCGAGCGCCGGATTGATGTCGGACTTTGGCGAATTGCCCACCATCCACGCCCGCGGGTGCGCCTCGCCCAGACGGCGGTAGAGCGCGGTGTCCTTTTCCTTCACGATCTCTACGCGGTGAAAAAAGCCGGTGAGGCCGCTTCGCTCGAGCTTGGCCCGCTGCTCGGCGGGCGAGCCCTTGGTACACAGCGTCAAATGGTGGCGCTCGTTCAGATAGGCCAGCGTTTCTTCCACGCCGGCGATCAGCTCCATCGGGTGGTGCAACAGGTCGTGCTCGATCGAGTCGATGAAGGCGCTGTCGGCATCCGTGGCGGCCCGTTCACAAAGACCCTGGAAGCATTGCCGCAAATTGCGCGCGAAGTTGGCCGAGCCGTAGCCGTGGATCCTGTTGTTCACATGCTCGATCTCATCGAGGGCCCCGCGCACTTCAGCGGGTGTCAACGTCGAATGGGCCAGGTAGCCGGCGAACCTCTCGAAGGCGCGCTCGAAGAAGACGTTGTTCTCCCACAGCGTGTCGTCGGCGTCGATGAAGACGGCTAGCGGAGTCACTCGGCGTCTTCCTCCACACCGCTCGCGCCGTGTCTGCCGTGGCCGTTGCGCGGCGCCAGTTCCTTCATCTGAACGATGTACCGTTCCCGCTCGCGCTGCTTCGGGAGGTAGCCAATCAACATGCGTAGGCGTTCGCTTTCCGACCGCGACATGAGCAGTTGCTGGCGAAAATCGAGATCCCGCACGCTCTGGGAGAGCATGAAGCTGAGCAGCCCGCCCTGCGTGGGCAGGTCGCCCGAGGCCTCAAAACGGTCGTGCACGTCGCGCGCCTTGGATTGCAGCTCCTCGGAGGCGAACTCCTCGGCGTCGTCGAAGAACTCCACGCGGGCGCGCAGAAACGAACGCTCCTGGTCGAGATCCTGAACCTGAAACCGGCGGCGGCCCAAGGCGAGAATGTCCATGCGGCCATCGTCGTAGCGTCGCAGCAACCGTTCCACCGAAGCCGTGCAGCCAACGTTGAGAATGCCGTCATGGGCGGCCAGCACGATGCCGAACTCGGTATGATTCGCCATCGCTTCGCCGACCATCTCCTTGTAGCGGTCCTCGAAGATGTGAAGCGGCACGATGTTCTGCGGCAACAGCACGAGGGAGAGCGGAAACAGAGGCAGCAATTCTTCGTGCATGCTACGATTATCGCTTTCCCCATGGTGCGAAGCCACTTTCTGGCGGACACCCACTCACGAATTCGATGGATTTACGCGACAAAGTGATTCTGATTACCGGCGCCAGCGGTGGCATTGGCGCGGCGTGCGCGCGCGAACTGGAGCGGCGGGGCGCGCGGCTGGCCTTGATGGCTCGCAACGGCGAGGCGCTTGCGAGCGTCTGCGGCGCCGGGGCCTTGCGCATTGCGGGCGACGTGACGAAGGAAGAGGACCGGCAGAGCGCCGTGGCGGAGACCGTGGCGCGTTTCGGCCGCCTCGACGTGCTGGTGAACAACGCGGGCGTGGGGCTCTACCGGCCCACGGCCGAGGTGGACATGGACGCCGTGCGCGCCATGTTCGAGCTGAATCTGTTCGGCGCCGTTAGGCTGGTGCAACTGGCGCTGCCCCACATGCGCCGCAACGAGGGCCGGCCGCGAGGCGTGATCGTGAACATGGGTTCCATCGCGGGGATGCTGCCGCTGCCCTGGTTCACGCTGTATTCCTCGTCGAAGTTCGCGCTACTGGGCTTCAACGAGGCGCTGAGAATTGAATTGCGCCATGAAAACATCGGCGTGATGCTGATGTGCCCCGGCTATGTGAAGTCGGGCTTCCAGGACAACGCGCTGAGCGGACGTCCGCCGGACCGCCTGTGGCGCATGAAGCGGTTTGCCACCGACGTGGACTCCGTGGCGGCCGGTTTGGCGCGGGGGTTGGAGAAGAACAGCAAGCGCGTGATCATCCCCAGGCTCGGCTGGCTGGCCGCCTGGCGCAATGCCTTCGCAGGACCGGTGGACGCCATACTGGCACACCTGAACGAGGGCTACCGGCACGGCGAATGAGCCGGCTGGCTTACCCTGGAGAACAAGGATGGGAAGCAGACTCGTTCGCACTCCCGGTATTTATCTGACAGGCTTCATGGGAAGCGGCAAAACCACCATTGGCCTCCTGCTGGCCGGCGAATTGGGCTGGCCGTTCGCGGATCTGGACGCCGACATCGAGACGGCCGAGGGCTGCCCCATCATGGATCTGTTCCAGCACAGAGGAGAGGCGGAGTTCCGGCGGATTGAGCACGAGGCGCTGAAGAAGCGCGTGCACCAGGTTCATTGCGGTGCGCCCGTGGTGCTGGCTTTGGGCGGCGGCGCGTTCACGCGGGAAGAAAACCGGGCGCTGGTGTCCGACGCGGGACTTTCCCTGTGGCTCGACGCGCCGTTGGAACTGATTCGCCAGCGCATCGCCGGGGAGACACACCGCCCGCTGGCGCGAAACTCCGAACACTTCGAGGCCCTGTTTGCGCAGCGGCGCGGCGACTACGCCAAGGCCGACTTCCACATACCCGTGGACACCAACGACAATGCCGCCATCCTGGCGCATGTGTTGAGCCTGCCGCTATGGGATTGACCAGCCGCCGTCAACACCAACATGCGCGCCGCATGTTCGCCGCCGCGTTGAAGGCAGCCGATCCGGTGGAGGCCGTGGGCCGCTTCTTCCGGCGTCAGGGCGGGCAGCTCATCGTGGGCGGCAGGCGCTACGCCCTGGATTCCTTCGACCGGGTGCTGATAACCGGCGCGGGGAAGGCGAGCGCGGCCATGGGGCTTGCCGTGGAGAGGATTCTCGGCACCCGCATCCACAGCGGCTGGATCAACACCAAGTACGGCCACGGCGTTGCTTTGCGGCGGATTCACGTGCACGAATGCGGCCACCCCGTGCCCGACGAGGCCGGCCTGGAAGGCGCGCGGCGAATGCTCGCGCTGGCGGAAAGCGCGGGCCCCCGCGATCTGGTGATCGCCTTGATCTCCGGCGGCGCCTCGGCGCTGGCCCCTTCGCCAGCCCCGTCCGTCACGCTTGCACAAAAACAGGAAACGACGAAATTGTTGTTGGCCTGCGGCGCGAACATTCACGAGATCAACGCCATCCGTAAGCACATTTCGGCGTTGAAGGGCGGCCAACTGGCGCGCGCGGCGGCCCCTGCCACCGTGATCGCGCTGCTGCTGAGCGACGTCATTGGCGATTCGCTGGAATCCATCGGCTCCGGGCCCACGGCGCCGGACCCGTCCACCTTCGCGCAGTGTCTCCGGTTGTTGGAGGCTTACGGCATCACCGCAAAAACGCCGGCCGCCGTGCGGCGGCGGTTGGAGCAGGGCGCGGCGGGCAAGATCGCCGAAACACCGAAGCCTGGCAGCGGCGTTTTTGCGCGCGTGCAGAACGTGATTGTCGGTTCGAACACGCTGGCTGTGGATGCCGCCGCCGCGGAGGCGCGCCAGTTGGGATACCGCACGATGGTTCTATCGACGCGCATCGGAGGGGAGACGCGCGACGTGGCTGGCGTGCACGCGGCGATTCTGAAGGAGATCCGCGCGGCCGGGCGTCCGCTGCGCGAGCCCGCCTGCCTCATCAGCGGCGGTGAAACCACGGTGACGCTGCGGGGCAACGGTTTGGGGGGCCGGAACCAGGAGTTCGCGCTCGCGGCCGCGATCAGTCTTGCCTGCATGGAGACGGTGTGCGTGCTAAGCGGCGGCACGGACGGCACAGACGGCCCCACCGACGCCGCCGGAGCCATCGCCGATGGAGACACGGTGCGGCTTGCCGCCGCGGCCGGGTTGGATGCCGGTGATTTTCTGGCGCGGAACGACTCGTACCGGTTCTTTGATCCACTGGGCCTGCTGTTGAAGCCCGGTCCCACGCGGACGAACGTGATGGACGTCAGGATTCTGCTGGCGGGGGTTCCGGAAGCGGGTGTTCGCCGCCGGCCGAAGGCGCGTTGACCAGTTCGTGGTGGATGGCGTCGAGCACGCCGTTCAGGAAGCTGAGCGATTCGGGCGAGGAAAACCGGCCCGCCAATTCGAGCGCCTGATCGATCACCACGGGAGGCGGCGTCGAGAGCTTCAGCATCTCGTAAGTGGCCAGGCGCAGGATGTTCCGGTCCACCACGGCCATGCGCTCCATGCGCCAGTGCTGGGAATGCGCGCTGATGATGCGGTCCACTTCGCCCCGGTGTTCCACCGCCCCGCGCACAAGCTGCTGGGCGAAAAGATCCTCTTCTAAAGCCGGTTCGTCCTCACCGGCGCCAAGCGAACGAAAGTAGCCGCGGATGGCCTCATCCACGCTCACTTCGCCGTCAGGCCGCATGTCGAGGAGATACAGGATCTGCATCGCACGCTGACGCGATTTCTGCCGTGACGGCATGATTACCCGCGCGAACGAAGCTGGCGCATGAGATTGGCCATCTCAATGGCCGTCAACGCCGCATCGAAGCCCTTGTTGCCGCTTTTGGCGCCGGCGCGATCCACCGCCTGCTCCAGAGTGTTCGTCGTCAGTACGCCGAAGGCCACCGGAACGCCGTGATGCAGGCCAATCTGCCCCAGTCCCTTGGCGGCCTCGCCGGCGACATAGTCGAAGTGAGGAGTTTCGCCGCGAATCACGCAGCCCAGGCAGATGATCGCGTCATGACGTTTCTGCCGCACCAGTTCGGCAGCCACCACGGGCATCTCCCACGAACCGGGCACGCGGACGATCTCAATGTCCGCACTGGCCGCGCCGGAGCGCGCCAGGGCGTCCAGCGCCCCCGACAGAAGACGTTCGGTAATGAAGCTGTTGAAGCGGCTGACGAGCAGGGCGAACTTCAACCCTCCCGCGTTCAATTGACCTTCGATCGTGTGATGGGACATAGTGAAGCGCCGCCCAGCGGCCCGGCAGCCGGGTGTGACCAGCCGCCTATGGGATAATTGAAACAAACCCCCGTTTCTATCGCTTTTTATTCTAGCTCATGGATCCATCGCACATCCGCAACTTCTCCATCATTGCGCACATCGACCACGGAAAAAGCACTCTTGCGGACCGTCTGCTGGAGGTGACCGGCGCCCTCTCGCAGCGCGAGATGATGGAACAGGTGCTCGATTCGATGGACCTCGAACGCGAGCGCGGCATCACCATCAAGGCCCACGCCGTGCGTCTCATACACAAGGCCAGGGACGGGGAAACCTACCAGTTGAACCTGATCGACACGCCCGGCCACGTGGATTTCACCTACGAGGTTTCCCGCAGCCTGCAAGCATGCGAAGGCGCGCTGCTGGTGGTGGACGCCACGCAAGGCGTGGAGGCGCAGACGCTCGCCAACACCTACCTCGCCTTGCATCACAACCTGGAGATTCTGCCGGTCATCAACAAAATCGACCTGCCTTCGGCCGAACCGGACAAGATCCGCGAGCAGATCGAGCAGGTGATCGGACTGGACGCCTCGGAGGCCGTGCTGGCCAGCGCCAAACAGGGCACCGGCGTCGAGGAGATTCTGGAGGCGGTGATCCACAAGGTGCCGCCGCCGAAGGGAGATCCGGACGCACCGTTGCGCGCGCTGATCTTCGATTCCTGGTTCGATCCCTACCGCGGCGTAATCACTCTGGTGCGAGTGGTGGACGGCCGTTTGCGGCTTGGCCAGAAGATCCGGCTGTGGTCCAACGGACGTTCCTATGAGGTGGAGGGCCTGGGCTATCAGACGCCGAAGGCGGTTCCCAGCGAGGAACTCACGGCGGGCGAGGTGGGCTACATTTTCGCCAACATCAAGACCATCTCCGACGCGCAGATTGGCGACACCATAACGGACGACAGGACCCCGGCCACGGAGCCGCTGCCCGGATTTCAGCCCATCAAGCCCATGGTGTTCGCCGGCCTGTACCCGGTGGAGTCCAGCGAGCATGGCCTGCTGCGCGACGCGCTGGAGAAGCTGCGCTTGAACGACTCGGCGTTCAATTTCGAACCTGAGAATTCGGCCGCGCTCGGCTTCGGCTTCCGCTGCGGCTTCCTCGGGTTGCTGCACCTGGAGATCGTGCAGGAGCGCCTGGAGCGAGAATTTCAGATCGACCTGATCACGACGGCGCCCGGCGTGCGGTATCTGGTGACGCTGCGCGGCGGCGAAGTGGTGGAGGTGGACAACCCGACGCGGTGGCCCGAGCCGGCCGAGATCGAACAGGTGGAAGAGCCGATTATCGACGCAACGGTGATCACGCGCGAGGAGTATCTGGGCGAGATTTTGAAGCTGCTGGAGGAAAAGCGCGGTTCGCAGAAGAAGTTCGAGTATATCGGCACGGGGCGCGTGCTGCTCACCTACGAAGTGCCGCTGAACGAGATCGTGCTCGATTTCTACGACCGTTTGAAGTCGGCCTCGCGAGGTTACGCGTCCCTGGACTACCATTTGAGCGGCCATCGCGTGTCGCCCATGGTGAAGCTGGACGTGCTGGTGGCGGGCGATCCGGTGGACGCGCTCAGCCTGATTGTCCACCGCGAGTTCGCCTACGATCGCGGCAAGGAGTTGATCGAGCGCCTGCGCAAGCTCATTCCGCGGCAGATGTTCGAGGTGGCTCTGCAGGCCGCCATCGGCAGCAAGATCGTCTCGCGTGAAACGATTCCGGCCATTCGCAAGAACGTGCTCGCCAAATGCTATGGCGGCGACATCTCCCGCAAGCGGAAGCTGCTCGAGAAGCAGAAGGAAGGAAAGCGGCGCATGAAGCGCGTGGGCAAGGTGGAGATTCCGCAGGAGGCCTTCCTGGCGGTGCTGAAGGTGGGCAAGACGACGGACTCGGACGGTTAATCCGGGCCGCTAGCGCGCTGCCCGTGTGTGATAGCCTGCTTGGGCATGTTGCTTCGCGTTCGTCTCCTCGCCGCCGCGCTGATGTGTGTTCCGCTGCTGGCCCAGCTCCCCGCGCCCAACAGCACGGGCGTGTCCATGGGCCATCTCCACCTGACGGTTTCCGATGTCGCGGCCACCAAGAAGATGTTTGTCCAGGCGATGGGCGCCGTGGAGGTCCGCTCGGGCCGTTTGGAAGCATTAAAGCTGCCCGGCGTGATCGTGGTATTGACTAAAGGGACGCCCGGAGGCGGCACCGACGATTCGGCGGTGAACCACCTCGGCTTCCTCACGCGCAATCTCGAAGAGTCCAAGGCGAAGCTCACGGCCGCCGGCGGCAAGGTTGTGAAGGAGATGCCGGACACACGCCAGATGTTCGTGATGTTTCCCGACGGCGTGAAAGTGGAATTCACCGAGCAGACCAACCTGCCCGCGCCCATTCAGCACCACCACATTCACTTCGCCACGAACGACGTGGAGGCCACACGCGCCTGGTATGTGAAGCTGTTCGGCGCCGTGCCAGGCAAACGTGGCCGGTTCGAGGCGGCGGATGTGCCGGGCGTGAATCTCTCGTTTTCACCGAACCCCACCGCCACGCTCCCCACGAAGGGGCGCGCCATGGATCACATCGGGTTTGAGGTGAAAGGGCTGGAAGACTTCTGCAAGAAGCTGGAGGCGCAAGGCGTGAAGTTCGACACGCCCTACCGCCAGGCGCCGGCGATTGGACTGGGCATCGCTTTTCTCACGGATCCGTTCGGCGTCCGCGTGGAACTCACCGAGGGTCTGAACAAGCTGTAAGCGACGGCCGCGTTACAACAGGCGGCCCATTTTGGGCTCCCGCGCGCGCCGCCGCAGCCGTTCCACGCGTTTGCGCGAGCCCTCGTCCGGGCGCAGCGCATGCGCTTGCGAGGCCCACTCCAGCGCCATAACGGCATTCTTTTCGCGGTGCTCATAGTGCTTGGCCAGCTCCGTCAAAGCGGCCGCCTGAAAGGGGTTCGAGAAAGCCGCCAGTTCGCTCCACACGGCCACGGCCGCATCCCAACGCTTCTGCCTGCGTTCGAGGGAGGCGACGTCCCACAGAGTGCGCGCCATCAGCTCATCGCGCAAGCCTCGTCCGGCCGCTTCGCGGAACAGCGCCAGAGCCTCCTCAACGCGAGAGCCGCCGCGCAGCCAGCGCCCCAACGCCACCAACTCCTCCGGGTGGTCCTGCGCGCCGGGGGCAGGCGAGCGGAAACGCTGCGGCAGCACGGCCGACAAGCAGGCCAGTGTCACGATGTCGAGCGCATTGTGTTCGAACACTTGCGCCAGCCAGGGCGCGCCTTGTCCGCGCAGGAAATCGAAGTAGGCGGTGGGAATCTGTTCCCCTGGAATGTCGCCTTCGCGTTCAAACCCGATGATCTCCCGCTCGAGCTGCTGCAGGCGGCAACTTTCCAGCCGCAGCCGCCACACGCGCCGCGCGCCATAGAGCAGGTCGACGTGATCCAGCGAGCCGAAAGGCGGCCGGGCGCGGTTCATGCGGTAGCGAGTCTCCAGGAGAGGGACATCGAAGGCCCGGCCGTTGTACGTCACCAGGGTGCGCGCGCCGGCAAGCTCCTCGCTGAGAGCTTCCAGCACGCTTGGCTCCTCGCCGAAATCGCGCAGGAAGAACTGGCGCAGGCGAAATCCTCCGGGCGTGATGCGGCCCACGCCCACCAGAAACGCGCAGGTGCCCGAGCCTCCCGCCAGGCCCGTCGTCTCGGTGTCGAGAAACGCCCACTCCCCGGGCCCGGCCGCCTGCGCGCCGCCTTCACTCACGGCGTGGTAGAGGTCGGCGGGCAGTTCGAACAGGGCTCCGATGCCGATGCGCCCATGCCTTGCTTGCGGTTGCCACAGGCGCTCCACTTCGAGATGCGCCCCCTTGGCCGTGGCCACCTCGCGGCCGCCCGTCAGACTGGTAAGCTGCGAAACCGCCTCGGCCCGTTGCGCCAGCGCGTGTGCGGCCTGCTGCCGCGTCTGTGCTTCGGCGCGTTCGGAAGCCAGCGCCATGCGCTTCCGCAATTCGGCCAACTGTTCCTGCAAATCCATGGTTAGCCGCCCAGGGTTTCCAACTCGGTGGTGAGTTCCTCCCATCGCGCCATGAGCTGCTCGGCCCTCTCCCGGCGCTCCTGCAAGCCGCTCGCCACGCGCTGCTGCTCCTCGGCGCTCACAAACACGGCCAGCCGCCGCTCGCCGTCGCTGATTTCGGATTCAAGGCTCGCCAGCTCGCTTTCGAGACCGCCAATCTCCTCCCGCATCTTCGCCAGGCGGATCGGGTTCACCTTCTTCGCCGGTTCGGCCGGCTTCACCGGCGGCGCTTCCGCCACGGCAGCGGAGGCATCACCGGCGAAGTCGTTCCTGTGAACCTCCAGCACGCCTGGCGGCGTGAGGCCACCGCCGTTGATCCGCCACAAGTAGTCCTCGTAGTTGCCCGGATACACGCGCACCTCACCCTCGGCCACCTCGTAGATGCGCGTGGCCAGTCCATCCATGAAGTAGCGGTCGTGCGAAACGAACACCACCGTGCCGCTATACTCGCGCAGAGCGCCGAGCAACACGTCCTTGGCGCGCAGGTCCAGGTGGTTCGTAGGCTCGTCGAGCAGCAGAAAGTTCACAGGCTCCAGCAGAACACGCGCCAGAGCGTACCGGTTGCGCTCGCCACCGCTCAATACGCCGATGCGCTTGTTGACGTCATCCTCGCCGAACAGAAAGCAACCCAACAATGAGCGCAGCTCTGTGATGGTGGCCTTGCCCGCGGCGGAAGAGAGATCGTCCAGCAGCCGGGCGTCGGGATCGAGCTCCTTGTACTGATCCTGCGCGAAGTATGCCGCCGAAACGTTGTGCCCTAACTTGTATGAACCCGCCGTCAACGGTTCGGCTGCCGCCAGGAGTTTGATCAGCGTCGATTTCCCCGCCCCGTTTTTTCCCACCAGCGCGATGCGCTCGCCGCGCTCGATGGTGAAGTTCACATTGTCCAGCACGAGCTTTTCGCCGTACGCCTTGCGCACGCCGTGGAACTCGGCCACAATGCGCCCGCTCTGCTTCGGCTGCGGAAACCGGAAATGGATGGTGGCTTCCTCCGGCGGCGGAGCCTCGATCTTGTCCATCCGCTCGATTTCCTTGATGCGGCTTTGCACCTGCTTGGCCTTGGTGGCCTGGTAGCGGAAGCGGTCGATGAACACCTGCAACTGGCGGATCTTGTCCTGCTGATTGTTATAAGCGGCTTCGAGCTGCGCCTGGCGCTCCTGTTTTTGCTTCAGATATTTTTCATAGTTGCCGGGATAGAACCAGACGCGTTTGTTCCACACCTCGACAATCTTTTTCACGGTGACGTCGAGAAAGTAGCGGTCGTGCGAGATCAGCACGAACGCGTTCGGGTAGGATTCCAGGTAGCTCTCCAGCCAGTTCCGGGCCTCGATGTCGAGATGGTTCGTCGGCTCGTCGAGCAGCAGCAGGTTGGGCGCTTCCAGAAGGAGCTTGGCGAGCGCGATGCGCATCTGCCAGCCGCCGGAGAACTCATCGGTGAGACGGTCCCAATCGCCGCGCGGGAAGCCAAGGCCATCCAACACGATGCCCGCCTTGGACTCCAGCGAGTAGCCATCCTTGGCCAGAAAGATGCTTTGAATGTGATGGAAGCGGTCGGCCACGGCGGCGTATTCGGGCGAGTCGTGATCCAACTCGCTCATGCGGTGCGTGAGCTCCTCCATCTCGCGTTCCTTCGCCTTCAGATCGGCGAACACGGTCATGCACTCGGCGAAAACAGTGCGGCCTCGCAGGCTCAACCCTTCCTGCGGCAGATAGCCGATGGTCACATCCTTCTGCTTCGTGATGGAGCCGGCTTCCAGGCTCTCGATGCCGCCCAGAATTTTCAGCAGCGTCGATTTGCCGGTGCCGTTGCCGCCCACGATACCCACGCGGTCCTGGGGAGTGATGAGCCAGTTCAACTCCTCGAACAAAGCTTTGGGGCCGAAATGCTTCGCCCCGGCAGTCACTTGAATCATTGTCCCGATGCGCCGGAGGGGGCCGCCGCGCTGTTCCAACGCCGCACAACCCTGCCGCCGCGATTCTCCGTCAGTTTCCCGTTTTCCACCATCAGCACTCCGTTCACCAAAACATAATCGAAGCCTTCCGTGTACTGGTGCGGCTGCTGGAAGGTGGCCTTGTCGCGCACCTTGGCCGGATCAAACAGGAGAAGATCGGCGGCGAAACCTTCACGAATCAGGCCCCGGTCGCGGAAATCAAAGGTCCGCGCGGGCAGCGAGGTCATCTTCCGGATGGCGTCCTCCAGAGTCAGAAGCCGCTTCGCGCGTACGTATTCGGCCAGGACGCGCGCGTTCGTGCCGTAGCTGCGCGGGTGCGGCATGCCTTCGCCGAAGATGCGGATGCCGCCGTCGCTGGCGATGGCCGTATTCGGATACTTCATGATGCGCTCCACGTCCTCATTGCCCATGGAGTGGTACACCATTTGCGCACCGCCCTTGGCGATCAGGTCAAGGATGGTTTCCGCTTCACTCTCGACCGTCTTCGGCCGGCCCAACAGCAGGTTCACCTCGCTAATGTTCTTGCCTTCATAGCCCGGCGCCGGCGGGTACCGGGCGACGATGGCGTATCCGTAGTCTTTGTGCCCGAGCTGCTTCAGACGCGCCAGCATCTCCGTTTTGATGCGCGCCCGGGTTTCGCGGCTGGCCAGGCGCTCGCGCACAGCCTCCTCCCCATCGGCCTGCGCCCAACTGGGCAAGGTGACGCCCAGCCCGGAAGAGGAATGATCGTAAGGATACTGGTCGACCACCAGATCCACGCCTTCGCGCCGGTACTGCTCCACCAGCGCCAGCGATTGCGTGCTCATGCCCCACAACCTGGGCGTGTCGATCTTGAAATGGGACAACTGCGCGGGCACTCGCGCCGCACGGGCCACCACAACCGCCTCCCGGATCGCGTCCAGAACCTGTTCGCCCTCATCCCGCATGTGGCTGGCGTAAACGCCGCCGAACCGCCCGGCGGTCTTGCCCAACGCCACCACCTCGGCGGTGTTGGAGTAGGTACCGGGGATATAGATCAGCCCCGTGGAAAAGCCCACCGCGCCGTCGCGCATGGCCGACTCCACCAGCGCCTCCATCTGGCGCAGCTCCTCCGGCGTGGCCTGCCGGTTGGCCGTGCCCATCACCTCGCGGCGCACGGAGTTGTGGCCAATCAACGTGGCGACATTCAGCCCCAGTTCGGTTTTTTCCAGCTCGGCGAACCACTGGGCCACCTTCACGCGGCTGCCGCCGCAGTTGCCCGTCACCACGGTCGTGACGCCATCCATCAGATAGTTGTCGCCGCGCGGCACCTGTTCCACGACACCTTCGATGTGCGTGTGCACGTCGATAAAGCCGGGCGACAAAACGCGGTCAGAGGCGTCGATCGTACGGTCCGCCGTCCGGCCATTCAAGTTGCCGATGGCGGCGATACGCCCCGCTTTCACGCCCACGTCCGCCCGGTACCAGGGATTGCCCGTGCCGTCGGCGACGCGCGCGCGAAGGATGACCACATCGAAGTCGGCGGCTGGGAGCAGAGACACCAAGGCCCCGGCCAGCATGAGGAAGCGACGCATCAGAAACACCCTCCCAAGGAGTTCAATTGCCCACGAAAAAGCTCAGTGCGCCGGCGATGTACCCTTTCAATTCAGCACGCGGCACGACGGCGTCCAGGAAGCCGTGCTTCAAGAGAAATTCACTGCGCTGGAAGCCATCGGGCAGCTTCTGCCGGATGGTCTGTTCAATCACGCGGGGGCCGGCGAAACCAATTAACGCGCCCGGTTCGGCGATGTTCAAATCGCCCAGCATGGCGAAGCTTGCCGTGACGCCGCCCGTGGTGGGGTCGCTCAGCACGCTGATAAACGGAATGCGCGCCTCGTCCAGCCGCATGAGCGCGGCGGAGATCTTGGCCAGTTGCATCAGGCTCACGGCGCCTTCCTGCATGCGCGCGCCGCCCGAGGCCGACACGATGACCAGCGGCGTCCGCCCGTCCAGGCAGCGTTCAATGGAACGGGTGATCTTCTCGCCCACCACGGTGCCCATGCTGCCGCCGATGAACTTCAATTCCATGGAGCAGATTTCCACGGCGCGGCCGGCCAGCATGCCGCGCCCGCACACCACGGCATCTTTCATGCCGGTGGAGCGCTGCATGGCCTTCAAACGGTCGCGGTAGGAGCGGGAATCCACAAATTCGAGCGGATCGGTGGTTTCAAAGCCCGCGTCCAGCTCCTCGAACCCGCCTTCGTCGATCAGCAGGCGGATGCGCTCCCGCGCGGTGATCCGGAAATGATAGCCGCACTTGTCGCAGACGCTCAGATTCTCTTCCAGTGTCTTGCGCCAAATGATCTGGCTGCAGCCGTCGCACTTCTGCCAGAGCCCTTCGGTTTTGACCGTCCGTTCGCCTTCCGGCATGGAGACGGGCGATTGCTTCTTGCTAAACCACGACATGCGTTAGCAACCAAGGTAACGCGCGGCGAGACACACCCGCAACGCGCCCTCCGCCCAGGCAGCGCAAACCGTTACACTGAATCAGGTAACCCAGTGACGCCGTCCACGACGAAACGGACTTACTACGCAATTAAATTGAGTCCGGACAGCAGCCACCAGCAGATTCTGGGCGTGCTGCCCCCGTCAGGCGGCGGGCTTCGCGTTCTGGACGTGGGCGCCGGCACCGGTGAACTTTCTCTCTTACTGTGCGAGCGCGGCTACCGGGTGGTTGCCTTGGAGCGTTACCCCTTGACCGGCATGGCGATGGAACAGGTTGCATTTCACCAGACGGATCTGGAAGCCGGGCTGCCGCCGCTGGACGGCGTCTTCGATTTCATCCTGTGCGCCGACGTGCTGGAGCATCTGCGCGATCCGGCATCGCTGTTGCGGGCTTTGCGGCCGTTGCTCGCCGCGGGTGGCGTTCTGGTGGCTTCGCTGCCCAACAGCGGCCATTGGTATTTCCGGTTGAACGTCCTCATGGGACGGTTTCCCCGGCAGGACAAAGGTCTGTTTGACCGGACGCACCTTCATTTTTGTATGTGGACCAACTGGGTGGAGTTATTCGAGTCCGCGGGGTTGCCCGTCAAGCTATCGAAACTTACCGTGCCGCCGCTGGAGTTGCGCTTTCCGCGCTCATCGGGCGCGTTATGGCTGCGCCTGGCAAACCGTGTGTCGTCGTTTCTTGCGCGGGTTTGGAAGGAGCTGTTCGCCTACCAATTTATTGTGCTGGCCCGGCCCGCCGGGAGGGAATCATGAGTCCCGCGGCCGCGCGCTCGCCCAAGGTGGTTGTCGTGATGCCCGCCTACAACGCGGCCCGAACGCTGCGCATGACCTATGCCGAGCTGCCTCACGACGTGGTGGACCTGGTGATTCTGGTGGACGACGGCAGCTCGGATGAGACCATTCAGATTGCCCGCGAGCTGGGACTCGAGCTGTTTGTCCACAACCGGAATTACGGCTACGGAGCCAATCAAAAGACCTGTTACCGGGAGGCTTTGCGGGCCGGCGCCGGCATCATCGTCATGGTCCACCCGGACTATCAGTATGACCCGTCGCTGCTGCCCGACGTGATCGCGCCGATTCAGCGCGGCGAGGCCGACGTCGTGCTGGGCTCGCGCCTGCTCGGCGGCCGTGTGATGGAACAGGGCATGCCGTGGTGGAAGTACATCGCGAACCGGTTTCTCACGGGATGCGAAAATGCCGTATTCGGTCTGAATCTGGCCGAATACCACACCGGCTACCGCGCCTACACGCGCGAGATTCTGGAAGCGGTCCATGTCGAAATGAACTCGGACAACTTCATCTTCGACCAGGAGATCATGGCCCAATTCGTCGAGGTGAAGGCGCGCATCGCCGAGGTGCCCGTTCCCACGCGCTATTTCCCACAGGCGTCTTCGGCGTCGTTCCTGCAGAGTTCGCGGTACGGGATCTCGATTCTCTGGGTGCTGGCGCGCTATATTCTGCACCGCGCGGGATTGTGGAAGCAGCGCCGCTTTGAGAGTCTGGACCGGCGGTACTCCGGCGCAGCGGCTCCCACCAACGGGCATGCGCCTGTCTGAGATGCGGCGCCGGCTGGCTCCGGCGGCCGACCTCCTGTTGCTCGCCGCGCTGGCAGCCGTCTTTATTTGGCCGGTCTTCTCGCTCGGGTTCCTCGACCATTGGGGCACCATCGAGAGCACCTTTATCTCCGACGCCCGGTTTCTCTCCCAGAACCTCCCCCACCCGAACTGGCAGCCCGATTGGTATTGCGGCACGCGCTGGGATTACCTCTATCCGCCCGGCATTCGCTACGGCACGGCGCTGTTGCGTGAATGGACGGGCCGCTCCTTTGCGCAGTCCTATCACCTGTTCACGGCCTTTTTTTATTGCGCGGCCATTGGCGGGGTCTACTTCCTTGTCTTTGTCAGTACGCGCTCGCGGCTGGCGGCTGCCGCCGCCGCGGTGGCCTCGCTGCTCATCTCGCCCGGCTATCTCATCCTGCCAGCCTTCTGGGAAGACGTCTCGAAAGTCTACTGGCTGCCCAACCGCCTGAACGCGCTGATCCGCTGGGGCGAAGGGCCGCACATGTCGGCGTGGGCGCTGCTGCCGTGGGCTCTGGGCGCGGCGTGGAACGGATTGCGCCGCGGCCGCACGGCATGGCTTGCGCTGGCGGCGGTGCTGTGTGCCGCCTCGGTCACGATCAACTTCTATGGCGCGACGGCGCTCGCCCTTACCTTCCCTCTTCTCGCCTGGGCCGTATACCTGGGAGAGCGGGACGCGTGTGTATGGGCGCGCGGCGCGGCCATCGCCGTGCTGGCCTACGGGCTCACGGCCGCTTGGCTTTCACCCAGCTATCTCCAGATCACCACGCGCAACATGCGCTGGGTGTCGCAACCGGGCCACCTCTGGTCGGTGATACTCGCGCTCGTGGTGATCGCCGCTTACGCGTTTGCCACCTACCGGCGCGCGCTGGGCCGCCCCGAACGTTCCTGGTTCGTCTTCGTGGCGGGCTTCGCCGCGCTGTTCACACTGAATGTCTCGGGGGAAGACCTGTTCAACTTCCGTGTCTTCGGTGAGCCGCAACGCCTGTCGCCGGAGCTCGATCTCGCCCTGATTCTTCTCGGCGCCGAAGCTCTGCGCTGGCTGGCTGCGCGCCGTTTCGGCCCCGTGCATCCGCGCTGGGGACAATGGCTGCCCCGCGCGGCGGCCCTGCTGCTATTCGTGGCCGCGCTGGTTCCCGCCAAAGGCTACATTCGCCGCGCCTGGACCTACTTTCCCGAGGACCACGCGCCGCAGAACCGCATCGAGCACCGGATGACGCAGTGGATCGCCACGCACATGCCGGGCCAGCGCATTCTGGCCACCGGTTCGCTTCGCTTCTGGTTCAACGCCTGGTATGGGATTCCGCAACTGGGCGGCGGCTCCGAGCAGGGGATGTTGAACGACCTCGTCGTCGAGCCCTATTACCAGGCCACCTTCGGCGAGGACCCGGAGTTGACCCGCGTCTGGATGCAGGCGTTCGGCGTCGACGCCATCGCGGTGCACGGCAAGCAGTCCACCGAGATCTATCACGACTATGTGCGTACGGACCTGTTTGCGCGGCAGTTGGAGCCGGTCTATTCGAGCGGCGAAGGCGATGTGCTGTACCGCATTCCCCGCCGCTTTCCCGAACGCGCCCGCGTGGTGCGCCGTGGCGAGGTGGCGGCCATCCCTGCCATTCAACGCCCCGTCAACACCGATCATCTGCGCGCCTACGCCGCCGCCGTAGAGAATGGCCCCGAGAGCCGGCTGCAACTGAAACGCGAAGCTCCGGACCGCATCCGCATCCTCGGCCGGTTCACGCAGGACGAGGCGCTGGTGGTGCAGGAGAACTTCGACCCCGCCTGGCGCGCCTTCAGCGCCGCCGGCGCGTCGCTGCCCGTGCAGCGGGACCCTCTCGGGTTTCTGCTTGTGACGGCGCCGCCCGGCGACCAGGACATTCTGCTCGAATTCACGCTGCCGCGCGAGAACGCCATTGGCCGCCTGGTGTCGGTGCTCACCGCACTCGTCCTTGTCTATCTGGCGCTGACAGCCTCTGGCGGCGGACCTCTCTCGCCGCGCTGGAAGCCGCGTTCACGGACTCTGCTTGGCCTGGCCGTAACGGCAGCCGTGAGCTTCGGGTTGAATCTGGTTCTGTTCCTGCCCGGGGAATCCGTCTACCGCGACAGCATCGAGATGGGCTACGCCTCGATTGCCCGCACCATTGCCGCCAATCCGCATCCATGGAGCTGGGACCCTCTCCATTACAATGGACTGCCGACGCAGTTCCTCTACCTTCCGCTGCTTCCCTATGCGGCCACGGCGGCGGCGTGGCTGGCGCCCGCGCTCGACTTCCCCTATCTCTGGCGGCTGCTGATGGCCATGGCCGCCTGCCTGGCGCCGCTGAGTTTGTGGTGGCTGGTTCGCTACTTTACGCGTAGCGCGCTGTGGGCCACCATTAGCGCGCTGGCCTGGACGCTCTGGTCGCCCGGTTACGCGCTGTTCGAGCAGTTGGACACCGACCGCGGCCTGGCGCAACTGCCGTGGCGGATGCAGGTGTTGATGAAGTACGGGGAGGGCCCGCACAACACCGGGCTGGCTCTGCTGCCGCTGGCGATTCTGGCCGCTTGGCTGGCGGCGGCGCGCCCCGGCTTCTGGCGTATTTTCCTGGCCGCGCTCGCGATGATGGCGGTTACCCTGTCGAACTGGATCGCGGCCGTCGCTCTTGCCTGGTGCATGCTGGCGATGCTGCTCGCCGGGGCGCGCACTTTCGCCTGGACCAACTTCCGCGCCGTCCGTCTGCTTGCTTCCGCGGCCCTCGCATATCTGCTCTCCTCCTTCTGGCTCACGCCAACCTTCATCTATACGATGGCCTTCAACTGGCCCAAGGATGCGTACGAATACAGATTTCAGCCGCAGCAGGCCTGGATGCTCGTGGGCCTGCCGGCGGGCGCGTTGCTCATCCGCCTCCTGTTCCTCCGTTTCCGCCAGTCATTCTGGATCTGCTACCTCGCTCTGTGCGCCTTCGGCTTCACCTGGATCACCGCTGGTTTCTACAGGTTCGGCTACAACACGCTGCCCGAGTCACGCCGGTATGCGATGGAGTTTGAACTCTTTCTCCTTCTGCTCTGCGTGGAGGCCATACGGCAGGCTGTGCGGCACCGCTGGCTGCTGGTGCAGGCCGCCGGGGTGGCGCTGCTGCTGGCCGCCATCACGCTCGGCGCCGGACAGGTGAAGCGATATGTTCTCACCGCCTACGAGCCGCTGTATCCGATTCCTCCCAGCCAGACGGCGGAGCGGCGCACCATCGAAGCACTGCGCGCGCTGCAACCAGTGGGACGCGCCGCCGTCTCCGGTGGCGCACGTTACCGGTTGAACGCCATCACGGCGATTCCTCAACTGGGCGGCACCTTCGAGTCGGGCCTCAACGACCGCCGCCCGGTTGACCTTTTCTACCGGGCGCGCTCCTCCGCCCGCAGCCAGCCCGGCAACGAGGGCCGCGACTCCGCCTGGATGCTTTCCGCGCTTGGCGCCCAGTACGTAGCCGTGCACACCTCGGCATCCTCTGAGTATTTCCGCGACACCCGGCTGCCGGAAAAGTACGATGGTCTGCTGCCGCTGGTGTACGGCTCGCGCGGTGACCGCATCTACCGCGTGCCCTACTCGGGCCTGTTTCATCTGATCCTGCCCGGGGAGACCGTCTCGCGTTCTCCGCTTTCCGAAGGCGCCGGCGCGTTGCGCTCATATCTCGCGGCAATTCACGATCCACGGCGCGCACGCCCATACGCCTTCTGGCCCACGCGATCGCGGGTGGAGATGAGCGTGGCCGTACCTCCGGGCCATCTGCTGGCCACGCAGATCAACTTTCACCACGGCTGGCATGTAACCCAGGACGGCCGCGCCGTGCCCACCAGCGCCGATGCTCTTGGTTTCCTGCTGGCGCGCGTGACGCCTTCGTCCTCATCGCACATCGTGTTGCAGTTCCACGCTTCCCTGGAAACACGCCTCTTCGGCTGGCTCTCTCTGGCCGCGTGGTTGATGTCGCTCGGCTTCTTGGCTCGTGAGGCCTGGCGCGCCGGCAGGAGAGACGCCGCATGACGGTGATGCGCACATTGGCCCTGTTGCGGCGGGCCGCCTGGACGACCTACCAGGAGAACTGCCTGTCCATTTCCAAGGGCGCCGCCTATTCCGCGCTGCTGGCTTTTTTTCCCGTGCTCACCACGCTGGCCACGCTGCTCGTGCAGGCGCAGGCGCGGCCGATGCTTCAGGTGCTGGCGCGTTTTCTGGAGCGTATCGTTCCGCCCGGCGCGGAGGATCTGGTGCTGCGCCGGTTTGCCGTGGAAGGACAACGCCCGCTGTCGGTGCTCATTGGCGCCACGCTCATCAGCACCTATGCCGCTTCCGGTTTGATGCTCAGCCTGATGGAGGGTTTCAACGCCGTCTACCATGTGCCAGTCGGCCGCCCCTGGTGGAAGCAGCGCGGCTACGCGGCCCTGCTGGTGCTCACCTCGGCCCTGCCCGCCGTGGGCGCCTCGTCGTTGATCCTGTTTGGCGACCGCACGGAGCGCTGGGTACTCGGACTCATCCACGGCGACGCCATGTTGAGCCAGGTCACCTCGGGCGTGTTCATTCTGGGCAAGGCGCTCCGGCTGATCATCGCGTTCCTCGCCGTCGTGCTGGTCACCATGCTGCTCTACCGCCTGGGTCCGCACCGGCGCCAGTCATGGGCGCGCGTCTGGCGCGGCTCCATCGTGGCCACCCTGCTTTGGTTTCTGGTTACGCTGCTGTTCAGTTGGTATGTGCGCAACGTGTCCAACTACAACGTCATGTACGGCAGCGTGGCCACGGTGATCGCCCTGATCGTGTGGCTGTACCTGCTCAGCGTCATCTCCCTGTTCGGCTGCGCCTTCAACGCCGTGTATGAGCACGCCCACCCGCGCCGGTTCACTTCGCGTCCCCGCGCAGAGCGAACGTGAACATCGAATGGCCGTTGGCCACGCTGACATACTGTTGCCCGCCGATGGAATAGGTGATGGGCGAGGCCGCTCCCTGCCCGCCCAGATACACGCGCCACAGCAGGGCCCCCGTGGTGGCGTCGAGAGCGAAGAAGTGCCCCTCGCGATTACCGCTGAACAGGACGTTCGAGGCCGTCGTCAGCAGTCCGCTTTCGCTCACGTCGGTCATCTTGTACTCCCACACCTTCTCGCCGGTGTCCCAGCGCAGCGCCCGGATTGCCCCGTAGCCCGAGGCCGGCCCGCGCCGGTGGAAGCGCTCGCGGCGCGTGGAGGCCACGTCGGATTTCACACCGCCGCCCGAATACCATTTCCCCTGCTCATAGGGCTGGTCCCAGGCAAAGTACAGGCTGGAGTAGTCGTCCCAGACGCTCAGGTAGAAGTGTTTGGTCACCGGGCTATACGACGGCGCGAACCAGTTTGTCCCGCCTTGCACGCCCGGATAGGTGAGTGTTCCCTGTGCGCTCGGCCCGCGGCCCGGGGCCTTCACCGGACGGCCCCTGGCGTCGAGGCGCTCGGCCCAGTTCTGCTTCACGAACGGTGATCCGTGCAGGAACTCGCCTGTCGCGCGGTCGAATACATAGTAGAAGCCGTTGCGATTGGCCCACAGCATCAGCTTGCGCGGACGCCCCTGCCACACGGCGTCCAGCAGCACGGGAGTCTGCACGGCATCCCAGTCCCACTCGTCGTGCGGCGTGAACTGGAAGAACCATTTCATTTTGCCCGTGGCCGGATCGAGAGCCACCACGCAGTCCGAGTAGAGATTGTCGCCGGGCCTTACCGAGGGGTTCCAGTCGGGACCGGGGTTGCCGATGCCCCAATACGCCAGCTTCAGTTCGGGATCATAAGAGCCCGTCAGCCAGATACTGCCGCCGCCATGTTTCCAGGAATCGCCGCCCCAGGTTTCGTTGCCCGGTTCGCCCGGTTCGGGAATGGTTTTGAAGCGCCACGCTTCCTTTCCCGTCTTGGCGTCGTAAGCGGCGATGAAGCCGCGAATTCCCAGCTCACCTCCCGCCGTGCCCACCATCACGAGGCCATCCACGATCATGGGCGCGTGCGTGAGGGCGTAACCCTTGCGGTAGTCGCCCACCAACGTTTCCCACACCTTCTTGCCCGTGGCGGCGTTCACGGCCACCAACTTCATGTCGAGCGTGCCCATGTAGAGTATGCCGTCGTGCAGCGCCACGCCGCGGTTCACTTTGCCGCAGCACGGGTAGGTCACCTCGGGCAGGGGATGCTCGTACACCCAGTATTCGCGTCCCGTGGCCGGGTCGAGCGCAACGATGTTGTTCGGCGCCTCGGTGAGATACATGACGCCGTTCACCACCAGCGGCGTTGCTTCGAACTTTTCGAGCGACTGCGCCTGCCACACCCACTTCAGCTCGAGGTTCTTCACGTTGGCGGGCGTAATCTGGGCCAGCGAGGAGTGGTGCCAGCTCGACAGCGCGCCATGATAAACGGGCCACTCCGCGCCCGACTGCGCCAGCGCGGCGGCGCATACCGGAAGAATCCAGAAAACGCGCGGGAGCATCTGTCTCATGGCCTTCCTCCCCGCAGGCTTTCCAGATAAGCCAGCACGTCGTCAAGATCCGTCTCGCTCAGCTTGCCGGCGAAGGAGGGCATGGGCGAGCGCGCTTCGATACTTGCTTCGGCGAGATCGCTCTTGTCAATCGTGCGCAGGCGGCCGGAGCGCTCCGCCACCTGCACCGAAAAGGTGTCCTCGTTCAACCGGCGTCCCTCCACGGTGGTTGCATCGCGCAGTCTTCCGCGCCAGTACCAGAATTCCGGCGCCACCTCCGCGTTAGGGTTCACCAGCGCCAGACGCAGTTCCGGCAGGGAAAGCCGCTCCGCCGTCCGGGCCAGGTCCGGCGCGGCTCCCTCATGGCATCCGGCGCAGCGGAGTCCGGCCACCAGTTTCGCGCCGCGCGACGCATTCCCCCGCACGGCCGCCGAGCCCGCGCCGAGGGAGCCAATGTAGGTGATCACCTGCCATGTGCGCGCGCCGTTCATCGTGAAACCCGGCATCGCCGTCCCAGGTACGCCTTTGGAGATCACGCGGAACATCGCCTCTTCCGACACTGCGTGTTTGAAGGGACCACGCGTTAAATTAGGACCGCCATGTCCGCCCTTGCCGTCCACGCCATGGCAACTGGCGCACTGGGCGCGGAACACGTCCGCCCCGGCGGCCCGGTCCTCCGGCGTCTGGAACGGGTTCGTCAGTTTGAGCGAACTATGCTGCCCCCAGGCTGCTCCGGCGGCGAGCAGTATGACCATGTGCCTGAACACGACGGAGGAAGTATATAGCACGGCGGCGGGCGTGGAAACGGCCTGACGGAGGGCTCAGAAAACGGCAGCGGCGCCGGATTGCTCCAGGCGCCGCCGCGATGTTCAGCCGGACCGGAGTCCGGTTGTCAGCTTGCTCTGTTTGCTTACAGGCCCTTCTTGGCGAGGAAACCGATCAGATCCACCACGCGGTTCGAATAGCCCCATTCGTTGTCGTACCAGGCCACCACCTTCAACAGGTTGCCGCCCAGCACCTTCGTCAACTGGCCGTCGACAATCGAGCTGTTCGGGTTGCGCAGCATGTCGGTGGACACCACGGGGTCCATCGTGAAGGCCAAAATGCCCTTCAACGGCCCTTCGGCGGCGCTCTTCAGCGCTTCGTTCACGGCCTCGGCCGTCACTTCGCCCTTCATCTCGGCCACAAGGTCGACCACGCTTACGTTCGGCGTGGGAACCCGCATGGCATAGCCGTCCAGCTTGCCCTTCAGCTCCGGCATCACCAGGCCGATGGCCTTGGCGGCGCCCGTCGAGGTCGGAATCATGTTCACCGCGGCGGCACGCGCGCGGCGCAGGTCCTTGTGCGGAGCATCCAGCACGTGCTGGTCGTTCGTGTAGCTGTGAATGGTCGTCATCGACCCCTTCACAATGCCGAACTTCTCATGGAGCACCTTCACCACCGGACCCAGACAGTTCGTGGTGCAGCTCGCGTTGGAAATGATCTTGTGTTTGCCCGCAACGTAGGCGGAGTCGTTCACGCCCAGTACGATGGTGACGTCTTCGCCCGATGCCGGCGCCGAAATGATCACCTTCTTCACCGAGCCGCGCAGATGCTTGCCGGCGTCCTCGGCCTTCGTGAAACGGCCGGTGGATTCCACCACGATGTCCACACCCAGCGAGGGCCAGTCGATCTCGCCCGGATCCTTCGTCGCGAACACTTTCAACGACTTGCCATTCACCACGATGGCGTCGCCTTCGGCCTTCACATCGGCGTCCAGCGGGCCGAGGATCGAGTCGTACTTCAGCATGTGCGCCAGGGTTTTCGTGTCGCTAAGATCGTTGGTGGCCACGAACTCCACGTTCGGGTCGTGCAGAGCCGC